>CAYLXL010000017.1:37512-41113 GCA_964387745.1 uncultured Gammaproteobacteria bacterium
CCATCTTTTAAATCATCCTGACCATATATATAGAAAGATGTGTTACAATAATTAGAACAAGTGCACATTCTTTTTAATTTGCCAACATTCTTACGTACCGCAACTTTTTTTGTAAATTCTATGAACTTACTTTCATTATCTCGGTCATTTGATTTGAAATTAAAATCCACTATATCAGCAATTTCTGTTTTTTTTGAAATATCTCTAAAAAATATTTATAATATTTTATTTTATATAATTTTAATTATAAATCTATTGCAATGCAGGTTTACTTTGATACTATGGGAGGGTAGGCATGGATAATTTACACAGGGAGATAGTGTCATGGAGAGTAAAGCTACAGTCTCATTAATAGGTCTTTCAGCGTTTGGGTTTTTTTTTGCAGCACATGCTAATGCATTTAACGTTATCAAAATCTCAAGTCAAAATCAAAACGAATTTCAAGTAGAGACTGCAGGTAAACCTATCACTAAAGGTATGCTGGGTTCGGCTTCTGGTGATGTTTCAAAAAATGCTGAGCGAAAAATTACATTTAAAAGCAAAAAATATAACTTAAAATTAGTCAATGAAGAAGCTGATAAAGCGGGTATAAAACATGCTCGTTATACTCAGACCTATGATGGTATACCATTGTGGGGTAGACAAATAATTCAACACCAAAAAAAAACAGCTGTTAAATTTTTTGGATCATCAAAAACTCAAGACAATTTTTCTGGACAACTTGTTACTGGTCTAGAAAATGAAATTGCTAGTGTAAAAATGCCAGCTGATTTCACTAATCTGGATGCACTAGAATTAGCAAAACAATTACACAAAAAACAGACTAGTATTGCTGAGTCACAAGACTATATTTATGAAAATGTAAAAAGTGAACTAGTGATTTATACATACAGTGATGATGGTGTAGCTAAATTAGCTTATCATGTTAGTTTTTTTGCAGATGATCCAGATGGTAATAAACCATCAAGACCAAGCTATTTGATTGATGCACAAACTAAGAAAATTATTAAGAAATGGAATAAATTAAGACACGGTCGTGTCGGTACCGGTCCTGGAGGAAATGAAAAAGTTGGTAAATACGAGTATGGTAAAGACCGACCGAAGCTTGAGATAAGAGAAGCGCAGCATAACGAATGCTTTATGACTAATAGTAAAGTACGAACTGTTAACTTAAAGAATGGTTATTATGGTCTTAAAACTCATCACTTTAAATGTTATGAAAGCAATGAGGATGGTGCTAATGGTGCATATTCCCCGATGAATGATGCGCACTACTATGGTGAAAAGATCTATGATATGTACCAAGAGTGGTATGACAAACCACCGTTAGATTTTAAATTGATCATGCGTGTGCACTACGGTAGAAATTATGAAAATGCTTTTTGGAATGGTTCATCAATGACGTTTGGTGATGGTAGGGATTCGTTTTATCCACTAGTGTCATTGGATGTTGCTGCGCATGAAATTAGCCATGGTTTCACTGAGCAAAATTCTGGTTTAGAAATGGATGGTCAATCAGGCGGTTTAGATGAATCTTTTGCAGACATGGCGGCTAAGGCAAGTGAATTTTACGCTTTTGGTAAAAATAGCTGGACCTTGGGGTCGGATATTACTAAAGGAACAGATCCTTTAAGATACCTAGATACACCAGAAAATGACGGTGAGTCTATTGCTGATGTAAGAGATTATAATCCGTTATTAAATGTTCATTACACCAGTGGTGTATTTAATAAAGCTTTTTATCTATTAGCTACTTCTGCTGATTGGACAACTAAAAAAGCTTTTGATGTGTTTGTACACGCAAATAAGTATTATTGGACACCAACTACCACTTTTAATGAAGCAGCATTCGGTGCTATTAATAGCGCGGATGATCTTGGTTACAAGGTTGAAGACTTAATTCAGGTTTTCAAGCAAGTAGGTATGGATTGTACTATAGATAAATGTAAAAATTTACCTGAAGATAGACCAGCCGATCAGATAAAAAATACTTCTCATAATATGGATCTAGATGATCCATATACACAAGACGATGGAGATGATGAGATTGATTTTCCTACACCGTAATTAATTTTACTGATTACTTTTACCCGGCCATCGAGCCGGGTTTTGTTATGTTCGTATATATTAGCTGTTTGATAATAGCAAAGTTAGTTAGTATTTTTAATTTTATTTCTAGCACAATATTTGTTCTTATATCTGAATACGTGGTTTATAATTCTATCAGTAATTATTATATAAACCTTGGGGTGTAGACATGACAATTAGTGTTTTTGATTTGTTCTCAATCGGTGTTGGTCCCTCTAGCTCCCATACTGTTGGTCCTATGCGTGCCGCAAATTTATTTATTGATTTGATTCGAAGCCAAGGTACTCTCGAACAGGTTAATCGTGTTGTTGTTGATCTCTACGGATCATTGGCTTTAACAGGTAAAGGGCACAAAACAGATTATGCAGTTCTGTTAGGCTTAGAAGCAAATTTACCAGAGCGAGTTAATCCTGAGACTAGCCAAGCAAGATACACAACAATATTACAAGAACAGCAGCTTAATTTCGCTGGTCAAAAACCAATTCCATTTACCGACAAAGATTTAGTATTTCATTATGCTGAAGTGCTGCCGCATCATTCGAATGGCTTAAGTTTTACGGCATTAGGGGATAATAATAGATTAATTTTATCTAAGATTTTTTATTCAATCGGCGGTGGGTTTGTTGTTGATGAAGACAGTTTCAAAAACAAAAGTACGGTAAATTTTGATGATACTGTTAATGCCAAAGAAAAAGCTGTCCCTTATCCGTTTAATACAGCGGCTGAGTTATTAAAACACTGTGAGCAGAATAATAAAACTATAGCAGAAATTATTTTTGCTAATGAATTAGCTTTTCGTAGTGAAGCTGAAGTAAAAGTCAAGTTATTAGACATTTGGTATGTAATGCGGGATTGTATCGAAAGAGGAATTCATAACTCAGGTATTTTACCTGGTGGTCTTAATGTTAAAAGACGCGCTGCCAGTTTAAATACTAAACTGGTCGAAACTAAAGCTAAAACACCAGAATTAGATAGTGACATGAATTGGTTAAGTTTATATGCTATTGCTGTCAATGAAGAAAATGCCTGTGGTGGTAAAGTTGTCACAGCTCCTACTAATGGTGCCGCAGGTGTTATCCCATCTGTGTTAAAATATTTTTCGTTAAAGCCAAATTGTACTGATGACAAAATACGGGACTTTTTGCTCACGGCAGGTGCAATTGGCATGCTTTATAAATACAGAGCTTCGCTTTCTGCGGCTGAAGTAGGTTGCCAGGGTGAAGTAGGGGTAGCTTGTTCAATGGCTGCAGCGGCCTATGCAGCCGTTTTAGGCGGGACTATTTATCAGGTCGAGAATGCAGCTGAAATAGGCATGGAACATCATTTAGGCTTAACTTGCGACCCAATAGGAGGCTTAGTGCAGATCCCTTGTATTGAGCGTAATGCGGCTGGCTCGGTACAAGCCGTGAATGCAGCTCAATTGGCTTTGTTAGGTGACGGCGAGCACTACGTATCTTTAGATAAAGTAATCGACACTATGCGTGAGACTGGTAGAGATATGATGACTAAATAT
>CAYLXL010000017.1:41123-41331 GCA_964387745.1 uncultured Gammaproteobacteria bacterium
GACCTCGCAGGGTGGTTTGGCTCTAAACCTGCCGGAGTGTTAGTTAGCCTGATTGTTTCATGGGGCTATAAAGATTTGAGAGGGGTTTAACCGATCGTCCTTACAGCACCTATGCAAATGTAGGGGCGAGTGGCGCTCGCCCAATCTACCTTCAACGATAATATTCTTTATACTCAGAAATCAACACGGGAATGACATTTTTAGTAAG
>CAYLXL010000018.1:0-29898 GCA_964387745.1 uncultured Gammaproteobacteria bacterium
ATGTAATTCTGCTCATGTAGATGTTTATGTTGATGTTGTTTTTAATCATATGGCCGGATTGGAAGATGGGCATGGAATACTTGGGACTATTTTTTCTCATTACGAATATAAAAATTTATGTAACGCCCAACCTGTGCACCACCTCACACCTTCCCTCCACCACATCTGGCTCAGAAGTTTCAGAAGCTTCAGAAGTTATAGTAATAATAGGTACATTATGCGGGTCAAAGTTATCACCTCGCCAAGATGTAGTTGCCAATCTCTGCACAGCCGTTTGACGACCTTGTTGATAACCGTCAGTAATATTTGCACTAATATGTTCAGCGACAGTTAATACTCCTGTTTGCATAACAGCTGCTTCAACGCTCCCGATAGCCTTGCCTATGGTTCTGACTAGCCAATTAGTGTGTTCTAGTTCCTGCGTTGATGCCAGCGCTGCTCGCAAAGTTTCTCGCGCTTGGGGATTATTATGAAAATAAACGCTTAGTTGCGCATATACCACTTCTTGCTGATGATCAGCGATAGCATTTAACTTATCGATAGTATCTACTAACGAGCCTATTAATTGCCCTACGCCTTCAGCAAGATTGTGGACAGCTTTATGCGCTGCTTCATGTGCTTTAGAAGCAACATAATGACCTCCGGTTGCAGCCGCGCTACCAAAAGCTTCAGACGCATGTGTAACAGTATCTCTCACAGCATGACCGATTTCAGCCCCTGAATGAACTAAATCTACTACTCCAACTAAAGTCTCACCCAGAGCCTCTAAAGTCTGTTGTTTATGTTCTTCTAACGTAGGATGACCAGGCTTTATTTCTTGAATATTCGAATTTATCATAATTAACTCCTTTTAATTAATCGCTCGAATATTATAAATAACACCCTAATGGCTCTAGGTCAATATAAACTGTAATGATTCTGTTTTATAATTTTCTTGTTCGACTAATGGTAATGGTAATAATGGTGAAGGTGGTGCTGATGGCGAAAAGAGAAGCAATCCACCGCTTGCTTCTCTTGTTGATATAGCTAATGGCTCCCCTTCCATGTTCATTGGTGAAGTAATAACTGACGATAATTGAGGGCTTGATTCTATTGGCATGTCAGATTGTACTGAAACTAAGGTTTGTTGATCAGTACAAGATCCATGTGGCGCTGTATAACTAGCACCAATTGGTCCAGGCACAGTGGGATTATCAACCAATCCTCTTAATACATCAGCAAAAGTTTCTGGCATAATTGAGTCTGGTAGTGGTGGAAGTAATGGCGAAGGAGATCCTGAAGATATATCACTTCTTTGATCGATACCCAAAGAAAAATTAGATAAATCTGATAATAGCTGCGATCGAGGATTATATGAAACACCTACCTCGTCTATAGGGCCTACTGGTTCATGAACAACTGGTTGAGTTGGTTCATCTAGACTTTCAGACATAGGATCTGACTCTAATAGCTGTACCTCTGGAGGATTCTCACTAAAGCTTACTGTCTTCTTAGGCGATTTCTCAGGTGATTTCTCAAGTAATTTCTCAGGCAATTTCCCAGCGGTGCGATTTTTCCCAAACCCAAAAAATTTGCTAAGCATTAGTATTCTCTCAATTATTTAACACTAGTAAAATAACTATGATAACTAATCTGAGCGATTTATCAACTAGCTTTAAGAGTAGTTTTACTAAAACTTTAGAATATACCTTTATAATGATTCTGCTATCTTTGCTCTGCGTTTATTTTGCAAACTTAGTTGAGAAGAAAGCCAGTGAAATAAACGATAAGCCTCCTCTTCAAGATCAATTTCTTGCAAATGTCGTGATAGATGCTTGCGCTGTAGGCAGGATAATCATTTCAGCAATATTGACATGAGCTGGACAGGCGGCACAATAAAGCACCGCATCAGCTACATCATCAGGTGTAAGCGGAGTAAATCCTTGGTAAACTTGTTTAGCGCGTGTTTCGTCACCTTTGAATCTAATATTGCTAAAATTAGTTTCAACAGCACCAGGATCAACTGTACTGACTCTTATATTATTACCAGCTAAATCTAATCGTAGTCCTCGTGTTATAGCATCAACAGCATGCTTGGTTGCGCAATACACTGTACCCTTGGCATATACCTCATGTCCGGCAATTGAACCTATATTAATAATATGGCCTTTTTGACGAGTCAACATTAACTTAGCAACGGCCTGAGATACATATAATAAGCCTTTAATATTAGTATCTATCATCTGCTCCCAATCATCGACACTACCATCCTGTATGGTTTCAAGTCCAACCGCTAAACCTGCGTTATTGACTAGGATATCAATATTTTTCCATTTCAAGGGTAATTGTGAAATAACTGTTTGAACTTGAACGGAATCACGAACATCTAACTCAAAAGTATAGGCTTCAACATGAAATTCTTTATTTAAACTATCTGCTAATTTATTAACTAGTTCGAGACGACGTGCGCACAAAATTAATTTGGCACCTGCTTTAGCAAAAGATTTTGCACATGCAGCACCAATACCACTTGAAGCACCCGTGATAAAAACTACTTTATTTTTTAACATATTTATTATTATTATTTAAAAACATTCCCCAGAATTCAAAACCCTTTTTGACCGAAAAAGCATCATCCTGATTGGTCAAGAATATCATACCAAGTTCTTCTTCTGGCAAATAACCAATAAAAGAACGCACTCCTGATATATGACCAGAATGGAATATCAAACTTTTTTCGGGTTTATCTACATTTTGGATAATCCGCCAGCCAAGGCCGTAATATGATCTTAATTTCTTTTTTGGGAATCCCCAATCTATATTCCATCTCATGAGATCGTAATTCGGCGTTACAGGAGTATGAAAAATATCCAAAGTTTCTTTGGATATTAAATCTGGCCGATAGCCAAAATTTAATTTAAATACTTCAATCATGCCATCTAATGAAGCAAAAACCCCTGCAGCTGCTGGTACGACTTTTGGATAATACGGAGGCATGGGTAATAATTTAAAGAAAAAACGACGCTTAGTCGAACGAACAACATGAGGATAGGCAACCGGTGTGTCTGGATCAATTGGCTCGATTTGAATCTCATTAGTGTGCAGCATGTCACGTAATTTTTTCATCGCAGCATCTAAATTTAAACTCTTAGAGTTTAAAGCTTCTTCAATTAAACTAAAGGTGGTATTACTATAAGAATAACAATTACCAGGATTACACACTGGCTTTTGTGCTTCTAGCGTTTTTAATAATTTAGCACGACTATAGCCTACCTCAATTTCATTATTACCCGAAAACCTATACCCTGTTGTATGGCTCAAAATATTTTTCATTGTCACTGGATTTTGTAAGTAAGGGAGCTTGTAATGCTCATCCAAACTTAAGGTCCCATCCTCAACCATGAGGGCTAATGCTGAGGCAGATACAGCCTTAGAAACGGATGCTAAAGGAAAAAGAGTCTTAGGAGTAATGTGCTCGCTGAATTTGTCTTTTTGATAACCAAATGTACTCTTATATACCACATGCCCTTTGTAAAGAATTGCTATTGCTCCTCCATGCACCTCATTCTTATGTGCATTTAAATTTTTAATGAAAGTTTCAATTCTCTGAGCTTTATCAGCTCGAGTGAAGTCAGAAGCTGCGAGCAATTGCTGGGTAAAAAAAACTAAAAATAAAATAAATATTCTCATAAAACTAATATAACTATAAATATACACTTCATCAAATATATGCTTAAATAAAATCAAACGAGAGTAGAACATTTTATTAATCATTAATCAACTTAATTATTAAATTTGTTTGTCTTCTAAGTCTCGCGGCTGTATTATTACTCTCTTTTGTATCTTTGTAATACTAATGTAATCTAATGGTAGAAGAAAAAAAACAATTAAATATAATATTACTTATTGTCTTCATTGGTTTCATGGGTGCATCATTACCTTATACTATTTTTGCGCCATTATTTCTTAATCATACTCATAGCATAGATCTAATACCCGCAAACTGGAATCTCAGTAATCGAGGGTTGATGCTTGGTATTGCTTTAGCCGCCTATCCTTTTGGTCAATTTTTTGGCTCACCACTATTAGGTGGTTTATCAGACCGCTATGGTAGAAAATTTATGTTAATTTTAAGTTTGAGCTTAAGCGCTATAGGACATTTGCTAGCTGCTATTTCATTAACAATACATTCATTATCTTTATTGTTATTTAGTCGTTTTTTTACTGGACTAATGGAAGGTAATATTGCCATTGTGCAATCTATGGCAGGTGACTTCAAACATATCCGTAAAGAATTTAGTTTCGGCAGAATTTTTGCAATCGGATCTATGGGATATATTTTAGGACCTTTATTGGGCGGCATTATTTCTGACAACAAAATTTACCATGCTTTTTCTTATGCTCTACCCTTTTATGTAGCCACATTTGTAGCTCTCATTACTGTCTTTTTGTCGGCAACACAATTAACAGTTTTCGAACAAAATTCTAATAACATAGCCCTTTTACAACGCTTTAATTTCTACAAGCGCCTTAAAGTACTGTTCAGCAGACGTAAGTTAAAAAACTTATTGATAGTAAGCATTATATTTACCTTTGCAGTTGATATATTTTATGAGTTTGGACCAGTATATTTGACATTACTATGGCAAATGTCTCCCTCTCAAATAGCAATTTATAATACAACTTTATGTTTTGGCTTAATCTTAGGTAGTTTCAATTTAGCAAGCTTATCTTTTTTTAACACACGCACGATGATTATCATCTCTATGCTAATTACTGCTACTGCCTTTGGCTTGATGGTATTGTTTCAGCAAGTAATACTGACACTATTTTTATTCTTTTTAGCAGGCTTGGGAATTGCTGGCACATCGACTAGATTGAACGTGCAAATTTCTAATAATGCTGACAAACATATTCATGGTGAAACTATTGGCAATCAATTTGGCTTGCGTATGCTTGGTGACAGCATAATTTGTTTACTAGGCGGTATTATGATAGCCCATAATGCGCTGTTACCTATCTTTCTTAGCACTTTGATTGCAATCACGGCTTTTATTTTTTATCATCGCGCTTCGAAAAATTTTTAGCATAATAATCTCGAAACTCGACTAGCGAGATAGCCGGAGAATAGCAATAACCTTGAGCATAGCTGCATCCTAGCCCTATGAGTTCTTGCAGTTGTTTTGCGTCATCGACACGCTTAGCCATAACTTTTATATGTAAGTGTTGCGCCAACATGATTATTCCTGTTTTGGTCTTGCCATCATCATGTACGGAATCAAAATATTTATTATCAATTTTTAAGATATCAATCGGCAAAGTAATTAACTGATTTAAGCTAGATATACCTATACCAAAATCATCTAAACATATTTTTATACCTAGATCACGGATCCGATTTAAACGCTTTCTAATAATTTCAAAATTTGTTTTGAAGCACTCTTCGGTAAGCTCAATGGTTAAATACTCTACTGGTTTACCATTGTTTTTGAGCTCAGATAAATAGTTAATAAAATCATCGTTAGCTAATTGCCTAGGCTCAACGTTAATTGCTATTCTAAAATTTATAGCACCTTGATAGCTGTGTGTTTTAATCAATTCTACAGCCTGATTTAAAACATAGTAGCCAATAGAATTTATATATTCCGTATTAGCTATATAAGGTAAAAATTTATTTGGCATTACTATGCCTTTTTTAGGATGGTGCCAACGAATAAAGCTCTCTGCACCTATAATTTGATTATTTTGAATATCATATTGTGGCTGTAGTAAAATCTCAAAATCATTATTGACTAAAGACTGCCTGATATCATGAATAATATCATTTTTTCTTTTAGCTACATTATTTAACTGCTTGTTGAAATACTGTGCTCTATTTTTACCCTTTCGTTTGGCTTCATACATCGCTGTATCAGCATTCGCCAGTAGATCTTTACAATTTAATCCATCAAAAGGGTAAATCGTTATGCCTAAACTAGAACTGATTTGCCAGCTTTCACTATCAATATTATATGGACTGCTTATGGCAGCTAATATTTTATCTGCGATAATACTCACACCTATTCTGTTTTCTACTCTTGACAACAAAATAACAAACTCATCACCACCTAACCTGGCTACAAGATCTGTAGATCGAGTGTTTCTAATCAGACGTTGTGCAGTTTCTTTTAAAACCAAGTCGCCTACTGCATGACCGGCTTTGTCGTTAATATTTTTGAAACCATCTAAGTCCATAAAAAATACAGCAAGTAAGTGATTGTTAATACACGCCTGTTCGATAGCCGAGGCAATATGTTCTTGTAGTAAGATCCTATTTGGCAAATCAGTTAAAGCATCATGAGTAGCAATATATTTTTGGTTATAAGAATTATTGATGGTGTTTTCACTAATTTCTTCTATTTTAATATTATGATTATTTTTATTGTTAGACATTTTATTATCTCATTGATTACTATATTTATACTATCTATCAACCACTCGTATATCTTAAAGTATAGACAATGCTTGGTGTTTAGAAGAAATATTACTGTCGGATATTTTCATAACCCTATCGCATCACAAAAAACTGCTATATATTAATATTATTGAAATATATATAAATTATTTATGACCAAAATTATTTCTTCTAAAACATGGTTGGTTTTTTATGGAACTATTCTGGCGCTTATATTTTTGTTAGCGCTTGTGCTCTATAGTTATGGTTTATTAGCAAACCATGCAGGAGTTACGACAAACTACCTAACTAGTAAAACTAATCCGGTATTACAGGTTCTTGTCGGCTTATTACTGATTATAGTTTTAGCCAGAGTCTTACATTTGTTTCTGAGTAAACTGTATCAACCTAGAGTTATTAGTGAGATGATTGCAGGTATTTTGATTGGCCCATCATTTTTCGGCTTATTCTGGCCAGAATTCTATAACAGCTTGTTTTCACAAGCGACAGTCTCATACTTTGGCATTATAGCGCAAATCAGTATTATAATTTATATGTTTATTATTGGTATAAAATTTAACTCACACGAACTACAAGACAATAACCAATCTGTAATTGCTACTGCAAAAGCAACCGTTATATTTCCTTTTATTTTAGGTATTTTTACTGCAGCCTGGCTATATACTCATCCTTATTTTATGGGAATAGATGAAAATGACGTTAGTTTCTCAGTGTTCTCGCTGTTTATTGGTGTCAGCATGTCGATTACGGCATTTCCTGTGTTAGCAAGAATCATTACCGATCAGAATTTACAGAATACCACTTTGGGTAGCTTAGCTATGACTTGTGCTTCCCTAAATGACGTAGCTGCTTGGTGCTTATTAGCCCTAGTAATAGGCATTAGCAAAACTGCTGTGAGTAGCGCTATAGCAACTATAATCTTGACTGTTGTATTTATTGCAACGATGATGCTTGTAATTAAACCGCTAGCGCTTAATCTTTCTCGTTATGTGGCTAAAAAGCATTATACAGATGAGCAGCAAATTGCACTGATTTTAATAACCTTGTTAATCTCTGCGATACTCGCTGAGTACATCGGCATTCATGCTATTTTTGGGGCATTTATATTGGGCGTAATTACCCCAAGAGATAATCAAGCTATTAATTCATTAGTTGATAAACTACATGATGTAATGTGTGTATTATTTTTACCTACTTTTTTTGCATATATAGGCATAAAAACACAAATTACTTTGATTAATTCAAGTACAAGTTGGTTAATATGTGCAACAATAATTACAATAGCGATGCTAGGTAAGCTTGGCGGCACTTATTTTAGCGCTAGGCTGTTTGGTCTGAATAAAAATTTAGCCTTGAAGCTTGGCTTTTTAATGAATACTCGTGGTCTCGTAGAACTAATTGTTTTAAATATAGGGCTTGAAGCCGGCATTATCTCTTATCAATTATTTGCAATCTTAGTAGTGATGGCTTTGGTTACTACCTGCTCTACAGGCCCGGCATTGCATTACCTAAAATCTAAAGCTTAAATTCTAATCATATTTTTTTTATATCAGTTTTTTATCTTAATCTTTATCTCAGTCTTGATCTTAGCCTTTATCTTAGCCTTTATCTTAGCCTTTATTTTAGTCTTTATATTAGTTTACTGATTGAAAATACGCCCTTGTGAGACTATATTTTACATAAGATATAAAATTCAGTAGACTAGATTACTATCTTGTTCTATTTAAATCAGTTTAGATTAATTTAGTTTAATTTGATTTATAACGATAATAAAAAATATTTATGAGAATATTAGTCGCGGATGACTCTAAAACTAATTTAACGCTTATTACATCTGCCCTAAACAACTTAGGCCATGAAGTTGTCGCGGTATCCAGCGGGCGTGAGGCAGTGGAAAAATTTTTAGATGAAACACCAGATCTCGTCATTCTTGATGTTGTGATGCAAGAAATGAACGGCTTTGAATGCGCTAAACAAATTCGTAATCTGAATACCGAGAACTGGATTCCAATAATATTCTTAAGCGGCTCTGTGGATGACACTAGTATATCACAAGGAATCAATGCCGGCGGTGATGACTATATATCTAAACCTTTTAGTGCAATAACATTAGCAGCCAAGATTAAAGCGATGCAGCGCATAGCTGATATGCGAAAAAAACTATGTGAAGCAAAAAAACTGCAGACTGATAATGATAACTTAAAAACCATAATCAATCATTCACATAAAAAAAACAACCAACCAAATACTTTTAAAGTTTTAAACTGTATGACAAATAACAGCAATATCAGTATAAAACTCAATTCAATAAGAAAAATAGTTCCTATTGCTGAATTAGTACCTATACCGAACAGTCAGGAATATGTTGTCGGAATGTTAAACTTGGCGGGAAAAAGTATTCCTGTATTAGACTTAAGCTTACGATTAAACATGCCTAGGAATGAAAAATACACATTAGAGACACCTATAATAATTTGCCATAGAGAGCTAGATGAATTGAGTATCGAGACGGGACTTATAGTAGATAAAATACTAGATATAAGTGAGGTTAGAACTTTAGATATACAACAAAAAGATGTAGAAGTAGACAGAAATGATAAGTATTTTTCGGCAAGTGTAACGACAAATAATGGGCTATCATTTTTACTCAACGTAGAGAATGTATTAGACACAGGTCTTTTTGATCACATTCAAGCTCAAGAGGCCAAGTTATGAAGAAAAATCCTACCCATGCAATATTAACTTACAAGCCTGAATATATCAAGCTGATATCAAATCGCCTAGGAATAAATATTCGCCCAGATCATGTGGATTTAGACAATATAATTGATGATGCCTGTGATAAGTTTAAATGTACTGCTCTAGAATATTTAAAATTACTGCAAAAATGTAACGATAACTCACCCCTGCTAGAGCATCTTGTTGCAGGGATCACCATAGGTGAAACGTATTTTTTTCGTGATAAACGACAAGTTGAACTGTTAAAAAATATTGTGCTACCTCAAATAATTAAAACCAAACGAACTTCCAATAATTTATCTGTACGAATCTGGAGTGCCGGTTGTTCCTCTGGTGAAGAAATCTACACTATTGCCATGCTGCTCAATGAATTGTTGAAAGATAAAGACAAGTGGTCAATAAGCCTTCTGGGAACAGATATCAATATAAACGTCCTGCAGAAAGCTAAAGCCGGAAAATACAATAAATGGTCAATGCGCAGTATCGATGATTACTATATTAAAAAATACTTCAAGCATGATAACAACAATTATACTATATCACCGTCATTAAATCAGACCGTTAACTTCCAGTATTTAAATTTGAACGATGATAATTATCCATCCATGCTGAATAATACTAATTCTTTGGACTTAATTATCTGTCGTAATGTATTAATCTATTTTTCTCGGCCTGTAATACAGAAAATAATGAAAAAACTAGCATCGTGCTTATATAATGATGGCTTTTTATTACTCGGAGCTTCTGACCCAGTCGACATCAGTCACACAGATCTTACATTTAATCATAACTATGGGATGTTGTTTACACGAAATTCAGCGACAACTAGTGAAAATAAAATTATAGAAAAACACACAGGATCATATTCGACTATAAAACAAGTTACTAAAAAGATAAGCGCACATATACTTCCGACAAATAACAAACTCAAAGAAGCGTCAACCATATCACAGAGTATCATTCTTAACAATAAAGCGAAGGAAGCAGCTAATCTCGGTCAATTAGAGGCAGCCATTAAGTATTGCAAGAACTCTCTTTTACTCGACGCGACCAATAAAGAAACATATTTTATTTATGCTTTGACCTTACTCGAACTAAATCAGTTTACTGAGGCGACATCTGCACTCCGTAAGGTCATTTTCTTAGACCGTAATTTTGTTGAAGGCCATTTTCAACTTGGATTACTGTTACTAAAAATGAATCAATATGCTCTAGGCATGAAAAGCCTAAACAATGCTCTTAAAATAATTGAATCACATGATGCATCGCAACTAGTCCCAGGATCTGAAGGTCTTACATACGGTAGATTTAAGCAAATCTTAGAAGCCGAAATTGAGCTCTATAAAAAACTTAAGGAAGAAGCTGATGATAAATAACAACAATAGACTTATTGATCTTCTACCTGACCACGAACAAGACAAAGCCATACTTAAAAATAGAGCCGTAAAGCTTGCTATTTTTAAGCAAGAAGATGAGTCAAGCTATGAATCTTCACACTACATTCGGTTCAAGTTGGCCGACAATGATTTCTATGGCATACCTTATAATTTCATTAAAGAAATAATTTCTAACACTACAGTAACGCCTGTGCCTTACGTTAGTCAATATGTCGCAGGTATAATTAACAGATATGGAACGTTGATTTCAGTCATCAACCTAAAAAAATACTTCAATCTACCTGGCGTAAATAACGAAAATGACGAAAATCAAAATAAAAAAACTAATATTATAATATTATCAGATCTGGAACTTACTTTGGGTATCTTAGTAGAAGATATTCATGACAGCGCAATATTTAAAAACAATAAACTGAATACTGCCCTGCAGATCAACAGTTACATCCCCATAAAATATGTTAAAGGCTTAGATCAAAACAATGTTGTTTTACTGAATATTGAATCAATTCTAGACGACATGAAAAATTTTTTTATTAAATCAAAGTAAATTAGCCAGAGGTGCACTATGGACTTAATGAATAATACTAATAATAACGAGAATACTAATCATGAGGTAAAGAAAAAGAGATTTACCCTTGGTATTCGCGGCCGTTTATTTGCTGCTTTTGCAATTATGGGGACAATTTTGATAGCTGCTGTATTAGTTATTTTGGTATTTGTGACAGCATCTAAACGATTTGCTACAGATGTGATCTCAGAGGAGATTCCGAACTATAACTACCTTACTCTTATGGAGTCACAAATATTTAAAACCCAATCATCTCTGCAATCATGGTTATTAACTAACGACCCTAAATACAAATCACAAAGAGCTAATGCGATGGCTAAAGTCGATAACCTACAAGTTAATATAAACAGAATGTACTTAACATATCAAAACTCGGTCGATATACAAAAATGGCAGCAAATAAAAACACTTTTGAATAATCTAAAAACAGAACAGCTTAGAGTAGAAAACTTAAGCGACAAAAAACAAGCGACAACTGAATTAATCAACGGACCTAGTCAAACCATCAATAAGATAACTACCCTGTTATATGGTACAGTAACTTCAAACGGGATTATTAATAGCTATTATGATCATCTAAAAAACAGTGCAGGCGTAATTATATATGATATGAATTTGATTACAAACATCTTAATAGGATTAATTTTGTGTAGCTTCTTTTGTTGCATAATAATAGCACTGGCCACTTCTAAAAAAATAATCGGCCCGATTTCTATGTTCCGCTTGTATAGCAGCAAGGTTGCGTCCGGCGATCTCACCCAACGTCTAAATATTGATAATTCTGATGAACTAGGAAAACTTGGTCATGATTTAAATACTATGACACAAGGTTTAGCTAATATTACGATGAATATAGCTCGCGCTTCAAATCTTATGACTGATTCTCTTGATGAGGTAAAACGTGCATCAGATCAACAATCTGCTGGCGTTTCTCAGCAAGCTGCTTCAATAAACCAAATTACTGCTTCACTAGAAGAAATCGATAAAAGTGCAGCACAAACCATGGAAAAAGCAAAAGCTTTAGGTGAATTAGCAACCAGTACTAATGAAAAAGGTCAGATAGGTTTACAAGCAGTGTTTGAAAGCATTGAAGGAATGAAAGATGTACGTAGTAAAGTCGAAATGATTGCTAAGAATATTCTTGACTTGAGCAATCAAACTCAGCAAGTTGGAGAAATTACAGCAGTAGTAAACACTTTGGCGCAGCAATCAAAAATGCTTGCTCTTAATGCATCTATTGAAGCAGCAAAAGCTGGTGATTCAGGTAAAGGTTTTGCTGTAGTTGCAACTGAAATAAAGAACCTCGCTGAACAATCTGAGCAATCAACCGTAGAAGTACAAAGAATACTAGAAGACATCCGACGTGCAACTGAAAAAGCTGTGCTAGTTACAGAAGAAGGAACTAAAGGTGTTGATCAGGGTACTACGCTTGTAGAACAGATGGGTGATGTCGTACGTAGCTTAACACAAGCAATCAGTGAAACGAAGATTGCCAGTCAGCAAATAGAAGCAGCGGTTCGCCAAGAAAGTTTAGGCATAGAGCAAATAACTACTGGCATGAACGAAATCAACCAAGTTACCTCATCTTTCGTAAGCACTGTGCGTCAAACTTCAGCTTCGATAACAAAACTTAGTAGCTGTGCTAAAAACATAAAAGAATATGTTGATATATATAAAGTAAGTTAAAACAGGCTTCTTATGTCGATGTCGATAAGACCAGAATTATTACAAGAGCTTATTAATACTTTTAAGCTCGAGCTAAATGAAAACCTACAAGTAATTACTGATGGGTTACTTGCGCTTGAGAAGAATGCTACTAGCAAATCAGCAGATAAAATTATTGAGGAAATATTCCGCGCTGGACATAATATTAAAGGCTCTGCAAGTAGCGTTGGCGTCAATAATGTTGCGAGTATTGCCCATTATATAGAATCAATCTTTTCATCAATTCGAGATAAGAATCTTGTGGTTTCTATGCAAATAATAAATCTTTGTCTTGAGGCTGTAGATGCGATGCACGCTGCCATGCAGTCTTTTATAAGCAATGATCCATTACCATTTGACTTGAAAGACTTGATCAATAAACTTAATTTTGATAGCCATAGTGTATACGAATCTAATAAATATAATACTGACGATACTCAATATTTTGACCAACAAGACAAAACCCGGACAAGTACAAATATTAAATCACCCGTTACGACCAACTCATCAGCAATCAAAGAAATCGACACCATTCGCGTAGGACTACCACAACTAAACAAGGTTGCTACACTAATGGAAGAACTGCAATTAAATAAGATATCTCTTGAAGAGAACTATAATGACATAATCAAACTATCCAATAAGGCCAAACCTCTGTCACATCGCTCAATCAATGAAGATTCTGTAGTAAACATTAAGAATAGTCTCAATCAAATTCGTAAAAACATGGCTGAGAGTATCAACGAATTAAATGCGATAAGCAATTCTCTTCAAGAAGAATTAAGAACATTAAGACTAATTCCTGCATCGAATATAATTAGAAGCTTAGTGCGCACAGTAAGAGACCTTGGTAACTCACTAAACAAAAGAGTAGAATTAAAAATACAGGGCGATGATATCAAGATGGATAAAATCATCTTAGAAAGCCTAAAAGATCCTTTAACTCATTTGTTGCGAAACGCTATTGACCATGGCATAGAGACGGCCGAAGTAAGAAAAGCGCAAAACAAACCAGAAACCAGTGTAATTAATTTAAATATTATTGATGACGGTGATCGAATATATTTAACTATTGCCGATGATGGTGCAGGCATTGATCATAAAAAGATCGCCGCCATCGCTGAGAAAAAGAAATTACTTACCAAGCCTGAACTTGATAAGTTAACAGAGTCAGAAATTATTAACCTTATATTTCATCCTGGATTCTCGACTAAAGAAATAATTACAGACATTTCTGGTCGAGGCGTAGGTTTAGATGTAGTTAAGAATAATCTTAACAACATCAAAGGTGATGTAACCGTTTCTACTAAAATACATCAAGGGACAGTTTTTGAACTAAGGTTCCCTCTAACTTTATCAGGTGATGTTGGACTAATAGTAAAAAGTGCCATGCAATTTTTCGTCATACCTACAAGTACGATTGAAAAAGTTTTAATGATTGACGCAAGTGAAATAAATACTGTGCAAGGGACTCAAGTAATAATAATCGATGATAAGCCCATCCCCTTACGTAGTCTTTGTGACATTCTGAAAATTGATAAACCAACCTCTTACAAGAACTCACAATTACAAGTTGTCATAGTACACAAAGGCCATTTGACAGTAGCATTAATAGTCGATGAAATCATCGGCAAAAGAGACATAGTTATAAAACCCTTATGCGCTCCATTGACTAATGTTAGCTGTGTATCAGGCGGCACACTACTCAATGGCAAAGTTGTCATCGTACTTAACATCAGTGATGTACTAAATGTAGCGGTTAACATCAATAATAGTGGTTTAATAGTCGATAAAATAATTACAGATGAACCTAAAACACAACATCATATTCTACTAGTCGATGATTCTATAACCACAAGAACGTTAGGAAAAAATATTTTTGAAAACAACAATTACAAAGTAACTGTTGCTGTCGATGGTGCTCAAGCCTGGGACTTACTGCAAAAACAAAATTTTTCATTAATGATGACTGACATAGAAATGCCTAACATGACCGGACTTGAATTGACAGAAAGAGTTAAACAAAGTGAGAAGCACCATGATCTTCCAGTTATTATTGTTACATCATTAGGAACTGATGCTCAAATTAAACGTGGGATTGAAGTAGGAGCTGATGCTTATATTGTTAAACATAATTTTGAATCCAAGGAGTTATTAGCAATAGTTCAACAACTGCTATAAATTATGATAAAAGTCTTGATAGTAGATAAATCAAAAACAGAGGCGGAATTACTGAAACATGTTATAAGTTCTGAACTTGACATGGAAGTAATCGCTTGGGCAAAAAATAGCAAAGAAGCCATTGCTTTAGCTAGTTTATTAAAGCCTAATTTGATTACTATGGATATTAGTATCCCCTTTCAAGATTGTTTTGAATCTATACGTACTATAATGATGAAAGCCCCTACTCCTATCGTGGCTATCAGCTCCACAGTCAATGACCCGAAACTGAATACTACCTTTTTAGCCCTCGAAGCAGGCGCGCTTAGCGTTATTGGTAAACCTGTAAACGTACAAGACTCTACTTTTGAAACTGCTAGAAAAGAAATAGTCTCTCATTTACGCAGTATGGCAGATGTAAAAGTAGTTACAATAAGGCCCAAAAAAACCTTAAAGCTTGATAACGAAATACTGACCGAAAAAAATTATTGTAAAAACTATGATCTTGTTGCTATAGGTTCATCTGTAGGAGGGCCACAGGCTTTAAAAGTTATACTTTCCAGCCTACCTAATGACTTTCCTGTACCAATAGTAATTGTCCAACATATGACAATTGGGTTTATTGATGGCTTTTGTAAATGGCTTAATTCTCATTGCAGTATCAATGTTAAATGCGTAGAAAATAATGAACAACTCAAGGCTGGTAACGTGTACTTGGCGCCTGATAACTATCATTTCAAAATAGCCCGTAGCCATACCGAATTAGTAGCACATCTACAAAAGAGTGAGGCAGTCAGTGGTTTTTGTCCATCAATCAATGTTATGTTTCATTCAATAGCAAGAACTTGCGCCAACAACACTATTGCTATGTTACTCACAGGTATGGGTAGTGATGGCTCACAAGGGCTATTAGAAATAAAATTAAATAAAGGTCACACCATAATCCAAAACCCAGAAAGCTGTGTAGTCTTTGGTATGGCTGGAGTTGCACAATCACTGGGTGGTGTTGATTCAGTTGTTGAATTAGATAAAATTTCTGAGTATTTGGTGCGAATGGTTAAGCAGCCGCAAGGTAACCCTTCAGCAATAGTGAGTACAGGATCTTCCCCTTTAGGGGAAGTACCTTTTGCGCAGCAAAAGGGGAAGGGGTTGTTCTAATCCGAAACATTACCCACATCTAAGAGCAGGTCGAGTGGCACGAGAGGCCTCCTCTAAAATTCTCTTTACTTCAGTATGTCCGTTTTTATCTGCAAGCATTAAAGCTGTATCACCGTTAATATTTCTATGGTCAACCTCAGCACCTTTTTCAATAAGTGTTTTTACTACCTTATCAAAGCCCGACATAGCGGCTAAGATTAAAGCTGTGTTTTTATCATGATTTTTATAATTAAGATCTGCACCTGCTGTTAAAAGTTCATCTACTACATCAGTCCTTCCATCCTGAGCTGCAACCATTAAAGCTGTAAAACCTGCCTGATTCTCTTGATCAACCAAAGCACCTTTTTTTAAAAGTTTTTGTACCACTTTAAGATATCCTTTGCTAGCTGCAACTATTAAAGATGTTAACCCAAAAACTTCTGATTTATTAACATCAGCTTTAGCTTTTAATAAAGTCTTTACTACTAAAAGACGTCCGTATTGAGCTGCTACCATTAGAGCTGTAATTTTATTACTATTTTGAAAATCAACCTCACAACCTGCATCCAGAAGTTTACTTACTATATCAGGATTTCCATGCTGAGCTGCAAGATATAAAACCGTATTGCCATTTTTATCTACAAGTTTAAGGTTAGCACCTTTTGCAATAAGCTTCTCTACTACAGCAACATGCCCATTAAAAGCTGCAAGCATTACAGCTGTAAAGCCTTTGTTATTTTGTTTATTAAGTTCAGCACCTTTTTTTAACAGTATTTCTACTATGGCACTATGCCCAAAAATAGCTGCAGTCATCAACACTGTAATACCTTCAGTATCCGCTTGATTAATATTAAATCCTGGATTCGATAAAATTCTCTGAACCACATCAAGATTCTTCTCCTGAACTGCATACCTCAAAACCACATCCATTGGATTATCAGGAGCATTAGTAACCGCTTGTAGCATCACGTTACGAACATCAGTAGCATTTGGGATAGGGGATCTTGAACTACCTAAAAATCCAACTGTGTTAAGAACTCCACCTGAATGCTCGGCGCTGACTGTAGGTGGTTTGGGTTGTGCTTTAGGTTTTACTGTTTGCTCTGCTTTTTTATCTTTTTTGGCTTGTTCAGCTTCTCTATCTTGCTCTGTTTTTTTCATTGCTGCTAACAAATCCATCGGATTACATTCACGAGCAGGTAACAATGCCTGGTAATGATTACTCCCGTTATAATACAGAAAAATTGGATGGCCATTAGATTCACGATTATAAATTTTATAACCTGCCAAGTTTGGATTTTCGATTACAACTATAGGGCGTCCAAGCTTGACTGATAATGCAAAAGTTTCTTCTTGACCACCCCATTGTGTGCCCCTAACACCATTTAGATATGTATCTCTATCATCCCCTGTTAAAATTCTGGATGCTGGATTACTTTCAAGTTCCTCAGCTGCTAAACTCCTTAATTCTCGAAATCCAGCTACTTTGTTGCCATTATATTCAGGTCCTGAAAGCATGATAGCATGATAGAAACAATGGCCATCACCCGGGACATTTTGTAACACTAAACCATAATTTAATAACAAATCAATTTCTAGAGCACTTTTTTGAGAAAATGACTCTACACGACTAAATCGCTTTATCATAACGACTTGCTCAGGGCTTAGTTTGCAACCCTTGAAATTATCAGCACCCTTATCATGACTTCTTAAAATAACTAAAGCTTGTTCAGCTTCCTTATTATAATATTTGATTTCATTAGATTTCTTATCGATCAATACGACCATATGCCCAGAGGCTTGTGCAAAAGTCTCTAGCTCAACATCCCTGTCCTTAACGCTTATTACTACTTTCTCGTCTATATATTTACTTCTGGATACTTCTACAGCACTTAACCTTCTTAATCCTTCCTGATCACCTGTGCTTTTACACTTACTCTTACCTCTGCTTTTAACCTCAGGTAGCTTATTGAAAATCAAAGTCTTCACACTCAATGATTGCTTTAACAAGTTTCCGTTTATTGAAACATTACAACAGGCTAATGCTGCATATATGCTTTGAAACACTCTAGCATCTTCTAGTGCAGGCAGTTTTCCATGAAGAAAATCAATACTACCAGCTGATGCACCCGCTGCGTCATGTGATTTATCTTTTATATGAGGTGGCATAGGTTTATCTAACCCATCTTTCTCACCATATTTATCATCACCGCAACGAACTGAATCCAATTCAGATAAAGAGCTTGCATTAACAATCTCACGAAGAAGTTTGACGTTAAGCCGACTCTTCTTAATACTGTCTATTTTTTCTATAATCTGTTTTATGATGCCGCTTTGTTTTGTTTTTAGAAATTGTTCTATTTGTCTTTTACCTTCATCAAAAGCACCTGATGATTGTAACAGCCTAAGAACATTTTCATAATTTAATACAGAGGGAGTTAAACTGGTGGATTCAATAGAAATTAACGAATCTGGAGCCCTATATTCCTTCTGGCCTATAAGCCGCCTAATAACCTTAATGAATTTTTGTTCACGCTCCCCAACCAATACAACCCCATTTCTAGCGCGTGTAATAGCCACAAATAAATCTGTTAATCTTTCAACATGCTGTAGTTTCTTTGCTGCTGTAACCTTGTCTTTCGGCTTATGTGCTTTTGTATGCTTGGCGCTTCCTTCTAGCATCTCTTCAACACCATCATCTTCAGCAAAAACGTCGTACGGTTGCGTAATGAATTTATACAAAACAACATTATCAAATTCAAGACCTTGCATCTGCTCTGGTAACAAAAATGTACATAATCTTTCTTGGTATTTTCCTAAAAGTTCATCCCTTGTTTTCACATCTTTTGTAATAAAAACAGTGTTATTATCAACATGCAATTTAGATTCTTGAGCCACATCCAAAAACTCAACACCTACAGAATCTGAAATCAAAGAGTCATCCAAACGTTGACATTCTAGCGCTGGAATACAAGCAGATTCAAACTGGCCAGACATAAAAGCACGCTTTAATTCTAGGATTCGATTAGCGAAATCAGCAACAGGCTTACTGTTTCTAAAATTTTCTGTCAAATTAATTACTCTTAACTCTTTGAATACTTCTGTTAAATCTTGATAACGAAAATAAAATTTAGCCTGATTAAAATCACCAAACAAAACTAATTTCTCAGTAGATAAATGGCTCAATAAACCCAAAGCAGAACAAGGCAAAGATTGCACTTCATCAATTAATATTCTTGTTTGGGCATGTTGCGCTTTAATTTCATCTGTGAACTTTTCTGGATTTATTTTCTCCAAGCAAGCAATGCGGTTTGTTGCCAAATACCTCAAATAACTCGCATAGAGTGTAAATACTAATTCTCTTTCCTGCCCTTTTTCATATAAACTTAAATCAACAGACAACTTTTGATAGGACTCAATAACTGCTACCTGCTGCCCTCGACTTAATATTGATTTGAACTCATTATACAAAGCTTCTTTAGCTTCCTGAGTACTGAACTGCTTTTTTGCATGTTTGGCTGTATCATCTTGTAATTTAAAATAATCATTAAGCCAAGTACAAAAAATTGAAAAATCTTCAACCTTTGTATCAGCTTCAAGAATGCCCATGTCTTGATAAAACTGTCTAACACTTCTGAAGGCTACATCATCCTGAATATCTTCAGCAGCACCATTGCTTCTCTTTACTACCTCGTAGATTCTGCTTTGTTCTTCAGCCAGAGAATCATTTGGACAAAGATATAAAACTTTGTCCCCTGGATTAAAATTATCCAATAAAAAATGAGCAATACTTGTTTTACCACTTCCTGCTATACCATTAACAAAAACAGGATGTCTATGTCTTAATTCTAATATGTTTTTAAATGCGTCTTCTTGGTTGTCTGTTAAAAAAATGATTCTTTGAGCTCTATCATGCTCGCGGTCACGTCTATATTCAGTTAAGTCTAGTCCCAATAAATCTAAGGCTGTTTCTGTTTTGTCACTTACAAGCAGTGAATCAGATTCAGAGGTATCTTTTTGATAAGCATTGTAGAATTTAGTGCATTTATCATAATCATGAGTCTCCGTAATACCTATAAGAACAAAACTCCCATCTTCTTTTCTAGCTAAAATATATCTTACGGCAGAACCACCTCGAGCCGAATATAAACCATTACTCAATTTTTCAAAACAGGCCCCACTTCTAACACCCTGAAATATACCAAGAATTTTCTCTTTATGTTTAGCCAGTAAATCTGCATCGATTGCAGATGATATACTTAGACGTCTCAAATTATATATTGGCATGGCGTTAACCCTTAAACTCTTAAACTTTTAGCATGATAGTTGGATATTCGCATATTATGAATATTATTTGTTAAGCTTTGCTTAAGAATTTATGAGTTTTTAAAAAAAGCATAAATCGCGTTGGGGTAATTATAACTCTGACAGGTTAAAATCAAGTAGTTACAAAAAAGTGTCAATTCTCAAGACTTCTTAAGGTAATCTTAATAATTCTGTATTAGAATTAGCACCAGCTAAAATTGATTTTTATACTCACATAACTTAACTAAAATTTATCTACCAACAATATGCAAGAGTTATTATCTATTAAATTTTCGATTGCGTACGAAACGACGCTAAAGCCGTTCGAGAAAAAACTGATTACAGATTCTATAGACAGCCTATGTCTTAAGTTGATTCTTCTACAGAAACACCCAAGTTCTAGAGGATTAGGTATTGACCCTGCTATAGCCCCTGCTATTTCGATCGATAGAAAGTATTCGCAGATGACTTATGTTGAGCTACAAAATATAATATTAAAAAAAGCCACAATGTTGAATACTTATGTTGCTGGACTTATTTGCGGCCAAGAGCCAGAATTAACATCGCCGTTTTTTGATTGTTTTTCATTACCAATTTGTATTTTTCCATTGGAGCACAGCCTTTTCTTATCGCAAATCAAAGATATGATGTTATTCAATCCGCTATTCGAGCAATTCGATGTGCGTTTAGTAGGCAGCCAAGTTCTGCTCCATTTATTGCTTACTACTCCCTCGCCTGAGATTGATACTGATATTCAGCGCCTTATTCAAACATCAGATTTAGACATACAATTTGTAACAAAAAAAGCTGATACATTAAGTGAAGATGAATTTACAGAACTAGCAGATAAAATCGCAATCGAAATGGAAAAAATATTATTACTGGGAGTACCCAAGAGGACATTTTTTGTTAATAGAGATACTAAATTTCATACACTTACCTATAGTAAAACTGATATAGTTTTGACGACAGTTGCTTTTGGTCCTGATAGTCACTTTAGTAGTAACCATGTTCATTTAGATTTGAGTTCTGGTTCTGTTGTAATGAAGGACATTAGCGCAGCAAAACATATTTTCGGCAGAACAATTCATATTTATAATCAGGATAATCTAACTATCCCAGCTGCATTAGAACATGCTTTGAAATCTATACTCAGAGCATTATCCTTAGGGTTTACACTGTCACCGGCTCAAGAAATATTTTTCCTCAGACTAATAGATAACGACAAAGTCGTAAAGATTTTTAACGAAAAGCATTCTAGTATGATATTCCCTGAATTATATCAACCTCGATTTTCAAGTAAAGACCCTATAAATCTTAAAGAAAGATTAATCCTACCACCTGAGGTTACAAGTGATGAGCCATTCGAACCAAAGTTTCCTGTTCGTGGTGTGTTTGCGGTAAAAGACAGAGAAGGCCAAGAATCAAAAGAATCAAAAGAATCAAAAGATACAATAACCCCTGCTTCGATACCAGCCGAAGAAGAAGCACAAAGAAAAAGAGAGTCAGCTGCACAAGCTGCCAAACAACAGGCACAACAAAAAATAAAAAAAATAGAATCTAGTGAAGAAAAATCACGAACAACAATAGCGAGTGAACAATCAGAATCATTCAATAAAATAGCAGCTGCTTCACAAGCTAACAAACAAAGAGCAGAGAAAGCAGCAAAAAAACGAATAATGGATGAGGAACAGGCAGCTCTAGAACGGGAACGAAAACGAGCTTTATCATTTGCAATCAGAAAACAACGTGATACTGAAAGGGCAAAGAGATGTTCAAGAAATCTCCAATCAAAACATATGGTTTCTACTGGTACAACATCAACCAATCCGACACATAACCAACAAGAAGAATTTGATCATTTAGATGTACGATTGGCTGCATGTCGCTCAATCTCTGAAATAATTGCTCAAACGCAAATCAGTAGTTTCTTGATGAAGCCAGAACCTACAGTTCTTGATTATCAAAATATACATAAGCATCTGATACATATAACGAAGCAGGCTTGTTGGGAAGTGAGTGTTTTCCATGACCTACCAGATGAATACGATCGCTACCAAGAAGATTTTTGTGGACTAATAATTAATATTGAACTAGCGATATCAAAATTAATCTCGCATTACTCTGATAAGTTATCGAGAGAACAAAAGAAAGATTTCATAAAAAAATACTGTCTTTTTATAAAATACTTGTTGAAAAATAATTGCAATGTTATAAAACATATCATGATGCACAAACATCTAGCTAGACTAAATGATATTCTATTAAAATTTAAAATGACTAGCTCAGAAGCAGAAGTACAAGCATCTTATATTCATAGCGCTATAGGAATCATGCTAACTGATACTTATATTAATAATCCGGTATCTAAAACCTATATTCACTTCGTCTTTGCGCAAAATAAACCATCAACTGAAATCGTCCAAGTGATTACAAATATACTTGGTTTATTTAGAGTCGTCGAAGCTTCCGCTGGGATTAAAATAGCTATCTTACTTCTCGCACGTCGCGCGGATACAGCAGAAATAAGTAATCCGGAAATTCTTAAAGAATATGCGTTAGCATTAGAGCATTTTTTCAGATATCAGTATGAACAAGAAATACGTAAGCCAAGAGAAGCAAAAATCGCTTTAGATTTACGGCAAGTCTATATGGACGAACAATTTTTTAGTACTACATGTCAATTATTACTTCCATATACGCCCTCTGTACTTGCAGAGCAACCCCTTCCCACTAATTTTATCACACTAAACGATCTAAAAGCTTGCGCACTCACACTATTTAGAATTGAGAAAGCTAAAGCTTTAACTCACGTTATTTTTGTTAAAGTTACAGATCTATTTGCACTCTCTCCCAATTCAAGCTCCATATATCACAAAATGTTTTATAATTTAGAAGCAGTTCATCTTTTAAATGAGAAGAATATTCTCGAGCTAACAGAGATGAATAATGACTCTTTTTTATTGCTGGCAAGCGCTGTAGATACATTAATTTCGAAAGCAAAAAAAGCTCATGAAATACATACGTTATTTAACGCTGAAATTTTTGATGTTCTTATAAGAAAATTAGCAGATCTAGCTACACTAGATTCTTTATTAACAGCATTAGAACTACCTGAACCCGAGCAAAATGAATATTATTTTACCTTTCTTAAATCGATTACCCACGACGAAAATAGCACCGAGGCCATCAACAAAGTATCTGAAATATTAGCTCATCTAAAAAATAATTCAGATGCTCAAGCAGCAATTTTGTGTAGAGAACTCCTAACCTTACCTCTTAAATTTCATGGGGATTATTTTAAAACAGTAGACTTGATGATGCTAGAGATTTATAAACGAAGAACAATACCTACTGGTAATCCACCTGCGACAAGCATAGAAATCGGTTCTAGCTGTCACGAGGAAGGCACTGACAATCCTCCTAGAGCTGAGCTATCAAGCGAAGCGGTTACACAAAAAGAAGGAGTGTCTATAGATACTGATACTCATGATACAGTACCGGCAAGGCTGGTACCTAGGATATAGATCATCTATAAAATACTGCCGCTGATAAAAATCTTTTTAGCTCGTACTCTGAGCATCCAATAACTTCTCAATCAAAGCCACCAGCTTTTTACTATCAGGCTTAGTCATCGAGAAAAAATAACTCTGTGGCTTGCCATTACGATCAATGACATACTTATGAAAGTTCCACTTCGGTGCCGAACCCAAGCCCAATTGATCTGATACCCAAACAAAAAATGGATGAGCATTATCCCCGGTCACGGCCACTTTTTTGGTCAAAGGAAAAGTCACACCAAAATTTACTTTACAAAAATCCTTGATTTCCTCATCTGTGCCGGGCTCTTGCTTGCCAAAGTCATTACTTGGAACGCCAATAATAACGAATCCCTTGTCTTTATAAGTTTGATATAATTTTTCTAAGCCTTCGTATTGTTTAGTAAAGCCACATTTAGAAGCTGTATTAACGACTAAAATAACTTTGCCAGAAAATTTACTTAAAGGTAAATCCTGCCCATTATTTGCAGTAAAAGAAAAATCATAAGCTGTTTTTACCTGATCAGCTGCTGAAGCATGTATCATAAATAATATCCCTGTGAATAATATAAATATTTTAATAACCGATGAATAAATTCTAGCAAATATTATTTTCATGCTCTTAACCCGCAAGCTTTTCTATATTATTTACTGTGCTTTGCCATAACTGCTGTTTACGTAAATCTTCTAGACTCAAGCGATCGTGTAAACGTGCACGCATTGCATTTAATCTTGCACTATAATCATTACTTGATTGCCATAGAGTATCAGACCAATTGTCCAAAACCTCAATAACTGCTTTTCTGTTATTACAAAGCAATAATAATTCACAGCCAGATGTCAGTGCAGCATTGACCAAATTAGTATAAGGCTCATGATCTTCGCTACTACAAATTTTTGCACCAGCCATATTAAGATCATCGCTAACTATAAGACCTTGGAAGTTCAATTTATCACGCAAGATATCTTGTAACCAGAACTTAGAGAATGTCACCACGTGATTATCAATATTATTGTATATAATATGAGAAGTCATAATAGCTTCTAAACCATGTTTGATTAAAACTTTATAAGGCTCTAAATCATGATGATTTATCTCTTTAAAAGAACGACCATCGATAGGCGTTTGAAAGTGTGAATCTTCTAACACACCGCCATGCCCTGGGAAATGTTTGCCGACTGCTGCCATGCCTGCAGAATCTAAACCAGCTTTTAAAGCTAAAGCAAGATTCGAAACTATATCAGCCTTTTTATGCAGCGCGCGTAGTTTTATTATTTTATTATCACTAATATTTAAATCTACCATTGGAGTAAAACTAAAATCAAAACCCAAGCTTAGTAATTCAGAAGCTAATACCCAGCCAATATTAGTAGCTAAATCTATAGCTTCTGCCGAGCTATATTCATAGAGTTTACCTAGTTCTGACATAGCAGGGATCACTGTCAAAGGCTGTTTAATCCGCTGTACTGGACCGCCCTCATGATCAATCGAAATCAATAAGCTATTAGAGTTTTTATGATTCTTAGCTTTGAGATTTTTTATTTTGTAATTAAGTTCTGTAATCTGCTCTATACTATGATAGTTTCTGCTAAATATAATCACTCCGCAAACTGCAGGATGTTCTAATATTTCTTTGTCCTCTTCAGTTAGCTCAAAGCCATCAATACTAATCATGAGCGGCCCAAGATGTTTGTTTTCCATAATTATTGTCCTTTTAAATATACTAATTTAATCCTTTGGCTTAACAACTGAACGCCCAGTAAAGCCTGAGGCTCCAGGAAACTGAGTAATATTACTTTGTATATTACCAGCATCTTTAATTTTACTAGTAGCCTGCTTGGGCACTTCATCTATTCTAATAATATTATGCATCGGTATGTAACTTCTACTAACATGTCCAAACTCGGCTTTTAATTTTTCCTCAGATGGATCAACTAGTAGACTACTTTGTTCACCAAACAAAATCTCTTCGATTTCTATAAAACCAAATAATTCACTTTGCATTATTTCTTTAGCATAAATCTCATATAACTTATTGTCATTAAGAAAAATTATTTTAAATACGTTTGCCATATTAATCGTTCTTACCTCGCATATGTGGGAACATAATCACATCCCTGATTGATGCCGAATCCGTTAATAACATTGCCAATCTATCTATACCTATACCAACGCCGGCTGTAGGGGGCAAACCATATTCTAAAGCAGTAATATAGTCTTCGTCATAAGGCATAGCTTCAAGATCACCTGCTTCTTTATCTTGCATCTGCTGTCTAAACTTGGCTGCTTGATCATCTGGATCATTTAACTCAGAGAATAAATTGGCTAATTCACGGCCAGCACAATAAAACTCAGATCTATCAACAAAGAAATCATTTGCATCATTTGGTCTAGATAATGGCGAGACCTCTGTTGGATATTGAGTTACAAAGGTAGGCTGTATGAGCTTTTCTTCGACTGTACTATCAAAGATTTCCATAATAATTTTGCCTAGGCCATAATTACCATGAACTGTTAAACCTAATCTTTCTGCAACTTTAGCAGCACGAGATCGATCTGTTAAATCTTCTCTACTTATATTAGCATTAAATTTTAAAATACTGTCTATTACAGTAATTCTTTCAAATTTATTAAAATCTAATTCGTAATTATTATATTTTAATAGTTTTGATCCTGTCAAAGTCTGCACACAAGAGCTTAATAAATTCTCCACCATATTCATGGCATCATTATAATCAGCATAAGCTTGATAATATTCTAGCATGGTGAATTCAGGATTATGTCTGGTCGAAACGCCTTCGTTTCTAAAGTTTCGATTTATTTCAAAAACTCTTTCTAACCCACCTACCACTAATCTTTTTAAATATAATTCAGGAGCCACACGTAAATATAACGGCATATCTAGGGCATTGTGATGAGTCACAAAAGGTCTTGCTGCAGCACCACCTGGTAAAACTTGCATCATTGGGGTTTCAACCTCAACAAAACCATGTTTGGTTAAAAACTCACGAATAAACGTGATCATTTGCGATCTTATACGAAAAGTCTGTCTAGTTTTTTCGTTTACGATAAGATCTAGATATCTTTGGCGATATTTAATTTCTTGATCATGTAAGCCATGGTATTTATCAGGCAATGGTCTTAAAGATTTTGTTAATAACTCAATTTTATTTGCTGATATAGATAGCTCGCCAGTTTTAGTTTTAAATACTGTACCGGTTACGCCTATAATGTCACCTATATCCCAAGTTTTGAAATCTTCGTAAATTTCAGGTAAAAGTTGGTTCTGTGTAATATAAACTTGTAGTCTACCAGACATATCTTGAATATGAACAAAGCTAGCTTTACCCATAATCCGTTTAGTCATAATACGACCTGCTACCACAACAACTTTATTAAGTTCAGCTAAGGCTTCCTTGGTTTGGTCACAATAAGCTTTATCGATATCTGCTAAATAATCCTGGCGCTTGAAATCATTAGGATACGCCGTGCCCTCTGATCGCAAATTTTTTAATTTTTCACGACGGACCCTTATAACTTCATTGATATCTTCAACTTCTACTACTTCTTGAGAATCTGTTTGATTTTCTAACATTTTATAAACCTTCTTTTAAACTTGCTTCGATAAATAAATCTAAATCACCGTTAAGAACCGCAGTGGTATTACCAGTTTCTACCCCTGTTCTTAAATCTTTAATCCGAGAAGCATCAAGTACATATGATCGGATCTGGCTACCCCATGTTACATCTGCTTTACTTGCTTCTTGCTGCTGTTTCTCTGCATTTCTTGATTGCATTTCTAAATCATATAATTTAGATTTTAATTGCTTCATAGCCTGATCTTTATTTTTATGCTGTGAGCGATCCGATTGGCACTGTACAACTATGCCACTTGGTATATGAGTGATACGTACAGCCGAATCAGTTCGGTTAACGTGCTGGCCCCCTGCACCGCTAGCACGATAAGTATCAATTCTTAAATCAGCAGTATTAATCTGTACATCGATGTTATCATCCACTTCGGGAGTTACAAAGACTGAAGCAAAAGAAGTATGACGACGATTGCCAGAGTCAAAAGGTGATTTTCTTACTAGGCGATGCACACCCGTCTCGGTGCGTAACCAGCCATAAGCATATTCACCGGTGTAAGCGATAGTCGCACTTTTTATACCGGCAACATCACCAGGCATACATTCTAATATTTCCGTCGCAAAGCCTTTATCAGCCCCCCAACGTAAATACATCCGCATCAGCATTTCCGCCCAGTCCTGAGCCTCTGTACCTCCAGAACCGGCCTGAATATCCAAAAAAGCATTATTCGGATCCATTTTTTTACTAAACATCCGTTGAAACTCTAATTTAGCTACTAGTTTCTCTATATCTTTAACTTCAAGCTCTAATTCATTAATGTTGTCAAATTCTTCTAATTCAATTGTTATATTATATACTTCCCGTGCTTGCTCAAGACGTCGATTAATATTTTGAATAGTTTTGACTATAGTTTCTAAACCTGCAGCCTCACGATTAAGTATTTCACTTTTTTCGCGTTGAGACCAGACTTTAGGATCAGCTAGTTCGAGATTAATTTCTTCAAGCCGTGATAGTTTATCTTCGTAGTCAAAGATACCCCCGAAGTTGTTGTTCACGGGTAGCTAGATCTGTTAGTAATTGATTGATTAAGTTTAATTGTTCCACTTTGGTATTACATCTTTAGGTATATGGTATTATTTGAATAAATTTACAGTTTGCACTGGATAAGCAACTTTAATATTATTTTCTTTAAAAGACTTAACTATAGCCATCATAATATTAGTTCGCACTAATCCTCGACTTGGAGTTTTATTTAGATCAATATAGAAATAAATATTAGCTAGAATAGCACTTTCTGAAAATTCTTTGAGTAAGATTTTAGGTTTTGGATCTTTTAAAATCTCTTCACTGCCTAACAATACGTTTAGTATAATTTCACGCAAGTTTTCTAAATTTTGGTCATATGCAATTCGAAGTTGTAGATCAACTCGTATAATTGTATCTCTAAATGTCCAATTAGTTAACGGTTTATTAATAGTATCTGTGTTGGGCACAATAATCTCTGTATTATCGTTTGACTGTACAGTCAGTGAACGCATACCTATTTTAGTAACTTTCCCTTCATATTCACCGACAGTTATAAAGTCACCAACACGAATTGGTCGTTCTATCAATAAGATTATACCACTGACATAGTTACTTAAGACTTCTCTGATGCCCCAACCTAAAAAGAAGATCATACCACCTACAGCTACTGTAAGGGTCTGGGTAGGAAACCCGATAAACTTCAGTATGATAATCAATCCAACAACTAAAATAGTGTACTGAGTAAATACGGCAAAACTGTGTCTTACTCCTAAATCTTTTGTTTTAGCATAAAGCCAGCGATAAGAGAATTCGCGACTCCATTTTGTCGCCCAAATCACTATAGCTAGAATACCACAGACTACCAAGAAATCTTTAATAAAAATATTAACCCCAGAAACTGTAGTCAATTGGAAAGTCACTATAGTATGAATAAGACTGACCAGATCACTGCCACTATTCCAACCATAAATAAAAACTAACCCTATGCATGCTGAACCAAACAATAAAACATGAATAACTGTTTGTAATGGCTTTAAAACAGACTCCATCCACAACCAACCATTGGTAACATGGCGAATAAAGAATCTAAAAATAGCTTCCATTAGCTCATTAAATAGTCCTTTGATAATTAGCCAAAGCGCAATAACTAAAGACAGTTGTAATACGGCTAAGGCTATTTTCCAAGCGAGGTTAACATAACCTATAATCCCTAGAGCTGCATTTGATAAAATAGTTATAGGTATGATTAAACCTATTAACCAAATAGCTCGACGGACATATGGCTTTGGATTTAAGCT
>CAYLXL010000018.1:29908-35394 GCA_964387745.1 uncultured Gammaproteobacteria bacterium
CTATCAATAATTAACTGCGGTACAACTTGCCAGTTTATAATTAAAGGATAAGAAACCGCTAATAAGAATAACATCAGGGTTCTATCTATAAACGTTTGAGTGTTAAGCGGTAGATTTAATTCTTGTCCTAAAATCATCAGGGTGTATAAAATGGCCCCGAAAATTAATGAGTATTTTAGGCCATAATACAAACGACGATCATCCCCAGAGATCTCATCAATATTTTCTATCAAAAACATATAACATAGCTGTAGCAATATTCTGCAGAATAAAAATAAGCCAACCAACCATACGAATATTTTTACAGCAGAACCGGTGATGCTCGTTAACCAAAAAATAGCGTAAATATTAAATATGATACTAATCAGCAATTTATTATTATCGACTAGTCTAGTTAAAACATAGAAAGCTGATTTAGAAAATCTTGTTGGCTGTAAACTTTGGTACTTATCTTTAAGTATAATAATTAGCTTATAAAACAAAATGACAGCTGTAACAATTAAGCTTTGCAACACTAATAGTTTAATAAGACTTAAATAGCTTAACTTATGCGAAGCATCAATCTCAAAGAAGCTTATAAATTGATACCAAGCACTCAAAATTTGCTTAGATAACAAATACGGAATAGCTAATATATCTTCAACAATCGCCTGCCATTCAGTTATGTCAGAAGGCAAATATTGTCTAACACGTATATCTTTTAAGTAAATATCATTTAATTGATTGTAAAAACCATTTAATTCTCTATCAATTTTACTTATTTGTTTTACTTTTGCTTCATATTGTTCAGCAAGATTATTTAAAATAACAAATTGTGATTTAAAATAATCTGCTGGTAAATTACTAACCTTTCTTTGAGTAGACAATAACTGAATGTAGTCATTAATAAGATTTAATTTATTATTTGCTATAGTCTTAACCGCATCAGCTTCAGTGATTATACGGTTAACTCGTTCAACCAAATTTTTCTTAGTTTTAAGATTTTCTTTATTTTTATCTTCAAAATTGACACTTATATCTGAAATACTACTACCTAACCTCAAGAGATTAAGCTCTAGTTCTAATAACCCTCTTTGGCTCTCGGCTTCAATAATCTTATATTCAAGATTATTGAACCTTGAAGAAGAGGAAGCATCCGCTGAATCTAAATATAATAAATCATGAGCTCTCCACTCTTTTTTTAGATTAAGCTCTACATCCAACCAGTCTTTAATTTTTTGATTTAAGCGTAGGGCTTGATCAGTTGATTCCAAAAGATTCTGTTGTTTTTGCCTATCTTCCGACAAGCTGACAAACTTATCTAAGATTTCATCTGTAGTTGTCTTAAATTTGGTTAACAATTCGATATGTTTATCGATTACTGCCAATCTTTTTTTGTTGATTTCCAGCTCACTTCTATGTTCTTTGATACTGACTTGGAGATTTTGAATATTATTATTAATAGACTGGTTATTAGTTATGTTAGGTACCGACAAACCTAAAAATGACTGTAATTTGAGCTCGAGTTGAAATATGGCATTCTCACCTGAAATTATATCCTGTTCGGCTACAGATCTATCAACTAATAGCTGCTTATTATGCAAGTCGACTCTATTAGATATTAACCTGAACTTTTCTAAGTGGATTTCTTCACGTTGGTTTTTTTTAGTGTAATTTAAAAGATTGTTAGCTTGTTCTTCTAGATCTTTGTATAAATCTTTGGAAATTTGAAAAGCTTCTTGTTCGTCGGCTAATCTTTGTTCAAGAATGGCAGAATGATTTGATAAACTAACTGACTGAGCAAATACTTGTGGAGATTGGCATATTAAGCCCAGCATGAAATAAACTAAAAAATATAGCCAATAGTGTTTTTTGTTGGACCAAAACCTTTTGGATTGGAACATATTAATTAGATTTAATTTATTATCGCACTTTAAGTCAGATTATTATATCATCCTATAATTATATAAAACAAATAGATATTAATACATGTCTAATAATAATCTTGATTCATCTAGTTCAGTTATTAACTCGCCTACTAATATTATAGGCCTAAATAAACGATTTCGCGGCTTTTTACCTGTTGTTGTTGACTTAGAAAGTGCTGGATTTAACTATACCAAAGATGCTTTATTAGAAATAGCCTTTGTCTTTGTTGCCTTCAGTGAAACAAATCCAACTGACTTAGTTATTACGGATAGCTTACATTTTCACGTGGAACCTTTCCCTGGCGCCAACATAGACCAAAGTGCGTTAGAGTTTAATAAAATCAAGCCCTATCACCCGTTTCGTTTTGCTGTTTCTGAACAAGATATGTTAAAGCAAGCTTTTGCAGCTATTGATAAGAAGCTTAAACAACATAACTGCTCAAGAGCTGTACTAGTGGGCCACAACCCTACTTTTGATTTAAGCTTTCTGCAAGCAGCTGTCAAAAGATGCAAGATGTTCAAACAAAACCCCTTCCACAAATTCACTACCTTTGATACCGCCTGCTTAGGCGCTCTATTATATAAGCAAACAGTCCTCGCTAGAGCGTGTGCTGCGGCCAAAATCCCTTTTGATGAGAATCAAGCACATGGGGCGCTTTATGATGCAACCAAGACTGCTGAGTTGTTTTGTAAGATAGTCAATAAAGCCAAAACATTAGTGAGCTAAACCTAACTCACTGATTTATCATGTATGTTTGACTTTTTATCAAAAAAGTTAGTCGTTTTTCAAAAAAACTATTGCAAATTTCTATCATTCTTAGGTACAATGCTAACCAGGTGAGGCTATGCCTTAACTTAAATTTCAAAATACGAGGAAAATATATGTCTCAAAAATTAATTGATGCGGCAATAGCTGGACAACTTGAAGTAGTCAAACAACTAATAGAAGGCGGCGATAATGTGAATTTCGAAAATTATACTGGCCTGACACCGTTACACTCTGCAGCAAAGCATGGCCGTAAAGAAGTTTGTCAATTTCTAGTAGAGAGCGGCGCCAATGTAAAACAACCGAATAAATATAGCGCTACACCCTTACACTATGCAGCAGAGCGTGGCCATAAAGACGTTTGTGAATTTCTAGTAGAGAGGGGCGCCGATGTAAAACAACCGATGAAAAGTGGCACTACACCGTTACACTATGCAGCAGAGCATCGCCATAAAGACGTTTGTCAATTTCTAGTAGAGAGGGGCGCCGATGTAAACGAACCGAATATATCTGGCACTACACCGTTACACGATGCAGCAAGGCATGGCGATAAAAACGTTTGTGAATTTCTAGTAGAGAGGGGCGCCGATGTAAAACAACCGAATCACGATGGCAATACACCGTTACACTATGCAGTAACTAGGTGGCAAAATTGTAAAACAATCGGTGGCCATAAAGATATTTGTGAATTACTAATCAAAAAAGGCGCTAATGTGAATTCACAAGATAAAAATGGCTTGACACCGTTACACAAGGCATACGAATTATTACATTATATTAATTATTCTCACCTTTATTATCCTGTATCAACACTTAACCGTCAAATGGACGTTTGTTTGTTCCTAGTCAAAAATGGTGCTGATATGAGTATCAAGGATAAATCAGGCAAGACAGCTTTTGACCTTCTGCAGAAAATAGTCGACACAAAACTTACACATCTTGATTTTCGTCTACTCAAAATTGGAGCAACAATCTTTGGTGTTGTATGCGTCGCTGGAGTGGTAGCCTTAATCATCTCCCCTGCAAGTATCATTGCTGTTGGTGCTTTAGGTGCAAGTTTATTAGCATCTCTTGGAACTTCTGCTGCTGGACTTGTTGGACTATCTGTTGCCTCTAAAGCAGTTGCAATCACTGTGGGTTCTGCTATTTCTGCTGCTGTTGTAGGCACTGGCTGCTTTGCTCTTCGCAAAGGGTTACAGGCTTTTGTAACTAGAGATTTGAAATCAATGATTGCGAATGGTACAAGCGCTGCTGCTGTACCTGCCCCAGATGTTGCCTCATCTTCTGCTGGTGTTGGCGGCGGCGCAAGTGCTGCTGCTTTGCTCGCTGCTGGTAAAGCTAGTATTTCGTAATAATATCTGTTGCTAAAAAACCATTGGTGTTAAAACCCGTGGTTTTTTGTGCATGTTCAGCTCTGAGTCTGTCATCTCGGTCAAGGCAGCTATGCTGTCGCAGAACCGAGATGGCTTTGTTGCACGAGCAATTATTGTCCTCCGACAATGCCAGGCTTTCTGTGTGACAAATGTCCTCCATTGATGCCAGGCTTTGACAAATGTCCTCCGTTGATGCCAGGCTTTCTGTGTGACTCTACACAGTTTACATCACACTTTAAAGTCTAACTATCAACTATGGTCACTGTGGTCGCATTGTAGGCTTAGGATGAGCAGTCTGTTTTTGTCTTTCTTGCTTAGCAATCTGTTCGATAACCAATAGGTAAGAATATAAATGTTGACCTGGTTTTAAATCCAATTTTTGCGCCTCTTTTAACTTTTCCATTAGAGCATCTATATTATCCAGTGGCTCAATGTCACGCCGTATATTCTTCATCAGCTCTATATTTTTTTTAGTGCGGTGCGTAAAAAAAGACTCACTGTCATCGATATATTTTGCTATAACTCTTTTTATTTTTTGCAATGACGTTGCTTTTTCGTCATTAAGTATATCCACCAAACCACTCTTAATATCAATAGTTCTCCTGAAGCTATTGATAATACTTTTTAATTTATCATCTGCCTCTCTTTGAGTAGCAAAGAGCTCAAAAAATAATTTTGTATTAGAAGAATGTATTGGTTGTGGTGGGGCTGAAGCAAAACAGACTCCGATAATTGACAGTGTAAACTTCTCTATAATATTAGTACTACCATAATCTAAAGCGCGGTCACATAATTGGTGTAGCTCTTTTTTTGATAATTTATATAAACACTCTTCATTTAGCAAAGTCGCAAGCCCATCAAAATCTAGTTGAGCAATTAGTTTTTCAATTAAATGCTCGTAAGCTGATGTGGTTTTTGTGAATGCGCTATGTGGTGTATATGCTGCATAATTACGTTCAGTTTGATAAGTAGGCGCATCAGGCATATGAGTATGCACAGGTACATCAGGATGAGCTTCAGGCTTTGAGTATTTTGAAATTACAGCAGCTCTAATTGCGGGATCATTGAGTTTATCAAAAGCATCGTTTATTTCTTTCAGTCTGTTTTCTGCTGCATTTTTTTCTTTATGAGGCAGTCCAACTGTTTTATCAGGATGAAGTTCAATTGATAAAAGTCTTTTGGCCAATATAACTTGACTATGGTCTGCACCAACAGGCAAGTCTAATATACTAAAATAATTTTTGATTTGATCAGGCATAGTTCACCTATATTATTCTGCTATAGTAACCCTTAGACCATTCATACACTAAAAAGTTCTATTCATGTAAGAAATATTTAGTAAGATCCTATTATGAAGAAATAGAAAGTTCCGGTTTGGTTGAAAACAGATAGTTAAAATATTGGAGGAAATGACATAAGTAATTGAAAAAAGGAGCTCCT
>CAYLXL010000018.1:35404-36108 GCA_964387745.1 uncultured Gammaproteobacteria bacterium
CCGCTAAAGTTATAGATGCGATTAAAATCAATAACTTAAGGATGAGCCCCTTAATGATACATAATGTCATTTACAACATGAGCAGTAAAGAATTATCTCGTCGAGATATAATAATACGAGTGGACAGAAAAGAGCTGACGCAGCTTACGGCAGCTGCAATGCTTAATATAGGAGATAGACGTGTACGTGAGATATTAGCTGAATATAGGAAGTATGGTGACATAGCCTTTGTTTCGAAGAAACGTGGAAAACCTAGCAACAGAGCCTTACCTGAAGAATTTAGAAATAAAGCAATAAGCTTAGTTAAACAAAACTATTATGATTTTGGCCCAACCTTTGCGGCAGAAAAGCTTGCAGAAAACCATAATATAAAAGTTCATAATACAACGCTACGTTGCTGGATGATTGAAGATAATATATTCAGAACAAAAAGACGTAAGCCAACCAAAATACACCAGTCAAGAGAGCGCAGAGACTGTGTTGGTGAGTTAATACAAATAGACGGCTCACATCATGCCTGGTTTGAAGGACGCGCCGATAAATGCTGTTTACTAGTATTTATAGACGATGCTACTAGTGCGTTAATGTATTGTAGATTCGAAAAATCAGAGACTTCACAAGGTTACTTTAGGGCAACTAAGGATTATATGTAAGCACCCGGTTATCCACGTCTGCTAATTATTCGTAGCAACTGCTACAATTAT
>CAYLXL010000019.1:0-1627 GCA_964387745.1 uncultured Gammaproteobacteria bacterium
TTGGAGCTTTAGTTACTGTAGTAGTTACATCTGGCGTACCAGTTGCAGTTGGTGCACCTGTTATCGTACTAGTCACAGCTTGTGTATTAGTTTCAGTTGATCTAGGTGTTACTGTTCTAGTTATATCTCGCGTACTAGTTGCAGTTGGAGCTTTAGTTACTGTAGTAGTTACATCTCGTGTACTAGTTGCAGTTGGTGCACTTGTTACCGTACTAGTCACAGCTGGTGTATCAGTTGCTGTTCGCTCATCAGCAATAGTTTCAGTGATAGTTAACGTTTCCGTATAACATTCAGTATCACAACAATCTAAATAACTGTAGTCAATACATTCCATGTAAGTATCGCTATCTGTAACCGACTGCGTTGCAGTTCCTGTTATATCTGGCGTCTTAGTTGCTGTCGACTCGTCAGTAATAGTTAATGTATCTGTATAACATTCAGTATCACAACAATCTAAATAACTATAATCAATACATTCTTCCTGGACTGGAGGCTCAAAAGTTGCTATGGAAGCCTGCCTGACAATTATATCACTTGAAGCTGTAATTTTAAAATCAACTGTCTCAAGATACGTTTTATTTAATGCTGAATCAGTATTAATGCGATCAAGATCATTTAGATCATTATTATCATCTACTTTAAAAAGCGCATTTTGTTCTGCGCCAGAACCTATTATCAATAAACTAAAAGCAAGTAGAAATATCTGTGTTGGACTCAAGGATAACAAGAGGCTACTAGAATGAGCTACTTTTCTAGCAACTTCACTTTTTTTAAGAAACGCTCTATCTTTTGGACTCACTAATGGTACAAAACCTCTTAAATGTTTATCTTTTTTGTTAACTTGTTTTTGTTTGCTAAGCGTTCTATTTCTTGCAGGCATAGTTTAATCCAAATCTGATTCTGTGTTAGATTTTTTTAACAGACATCTAATGTTTAAAGTAACACTAGCATCGTGGAGTCAAATAAATATAAAATCAAGGATTAATGCTTTTCATCTGTACTACTCCTTTAGATGATTGAATAAATTTCAAGTCAAATCCATAATTCTTGAACTGTGTTTATCAAATACATAATCCAATACTTAAAATATTATTTCGTTCTTGGATTACATAAATTTAATTATACCTAACCACCTATTACAGGCTTATCAGCAGGTATAGCTACATACAGGCGTATCGGTACCAAAATCTTGCCCAACAAAGCAAATTCTACCATCTAATTTATTAGCTAAATCTTGAACGATACTATTAGCTTGAGCCACTCCCATAACTGCATCTAAGGTTGCTTTGTGTACATCAGCGCATTGCAATGTATGAATATCAGTTTTAGTAATTTCAATTATTAACTGGCCATTGATACTAATTTTGTATCTATTGGCTGTTGGCACGTAACTGAATTTTTTATCGCTGTACTGATTGTTCCACTGATTTGTTTGTATAGCTACAGGGCAACTGAATCCCTGAAATAATGTGCAAACTGGCACTGATGATGGAGTTGGCACAGGTGCTGGACAAGAAGGAGCTGGTGCAGCAGGTTCATACGATGGCATAGGGACTGGCGCTTTAGGCACTGGTACAGGTGCTACCGGTACAGGAACTGGCCCTTTAGGCACTGGTACAGGTGCTAC
>CAYLXL010000019.1:1727-5653 GCA_964387745.1 uncultured Gammaproteobacteria bacterium
GGTACAGGAACTGGCCCTTTAGGCACTGGTACAGGTGCTACCGGTACAGGAACTGGCCCTTTAGGCACCGGTACAGGTGCTACCGGTACAGGAACTGGCGCTTTTGGCACCGGTACAGGTGCTACTGGTACAAGAACTGGCGCTTTAGGCACTGGTACAGGTGCTACTGGTACAGGGACTGGCGCTTTTGGCGCTGGAGCTTTAGGCCATGTTTGTACCTTTGCAGAACGTTGATGCTTCGTATTTTCTGTGCGGGCCTGCACAGCTGCAGCCTTATGATTAAGTCGTACTTCAGAGTGTTGAGTGTTTAATGTATTCTGTTCCTTAACAGGAAAAAAATTTATCGGAGAATTGGGTCTTAGCACATCCCCTTCTTTTGAATCTAACCTAGTGAATGATTGAAATCTTGGTGAAAAATCATCTTTTCTTGCCACAGATAATACTGTAATCAACCCTGCAAATGTCGCGAGTATTTTAAACATCTTAACTCCTTTTAATTTTTTATAGTTTTTCGACTGTTTTTATCTATAAATTTCAACCTTAACTATGAATTTAACAGACCCAATTCTATATCAATGTCTTTAGATGTCAATAAGAATTATCACATAGAATTCTGCATCAAATTGATCGTGCATAAATTAATTCTATACCGTTCTGGTTAATACTAGTAATGAATTTATTGATTGCGTCATCCCAGATCTCTGAGAATAATATCCAATTATAATTATTTTTAAAGATTAACAGGGAGTAGATCGTGCTGGCTGCAATGAAGGTGATTTTAATTTTTCTCTCTCTAGTATTTTAAGTGAGAGAGAGAAAGCTAGGATCGGTGACAGGTAACAACTAAAAATTCAAATTTACAAAAACTGCGAATTATTAATCCAAGAATTATTAGGATAATAGGCAAAAACAATGCTCCCACCCTGTATTTCATTGATTAATGTTTTAACAATTTTGGTATCTACTGCTGGACAGCCAAAACTTTTTCCAACCTGACCTCTTTTTTTGGCCGAGCGATCATTAACATAGCTTGCACCATGAATTACAACATGTCTCTTATATACATTATCATTAATATTTTTTTCTAAACCATGTAAATATAATGATTTACCTTTTTTGCCTATATAAGTCTTACCTGTTTTCATTACTCCGATACTTGATTGATGGCTTTCAGGTCTATTCGAGAAGTTTGTAGCGATTGCTCCACCAGATCTAACCCCATGACTTACATATGTATTGAGATTAACTTTTTTCTTATTCATATCAATTACCCACATCCGTTTTTTATTTGACGGCTGGCTGTAATCAATAATAGTTAATTTAGGATTATCTACAAGATCTTTTTCTTCTGCTGCTTTATAAGCAGTAACTGCTAGAGTTAATATTTTCTTAGGAATAGTAACAGCATTTTTTATTTCTTTATCTAGACTGTAAGTTTTTTTTTCAACCACTTTTGGTTTAGACGCTTCATCAATACTGCCAACTGGAGGCTCTTGGTTAGCAGCGTTATCTAACTCCGTACTTTCAATTGTATCGACAGTATTAACAACATCGATAGTATTCAATTTTTTATAAATTACGACAAACAAAACCATAATGATTATTGCCGTTATTATATAGGGTATGTATCGGGTAATCTTATTCTTAAGCATAGTCTACCTCTTTATAAGTAACTAAGTTACTGAAATAACAATAATAGCCATAGATTATACCATCTCAAGAGTATAATGGAAACCATTTTTTAGTTAATAGCTTAAGATATGTTTAAAATTCAATGACCTATATAATTTCTGTAATGACTTGTTATAATCGGCCCGTAACAGCAGGAAATATATTATTAGGTGGCTTTATAGGTGGTGGTGTTGATGCAGCAACTGGAGCAACTTTTGATTATCCCGATAATATTGAAGTTACTATGAAAAATGATAAGTCCGCTAAAGCTTAAGTATCACCAATACAACTAGGCGAGTTTACTCGCCTTATTTTTTTAACTGCTGGCGTTGTGCTAAGCGCTTTTGCATTCTCTCAATAGCTTTATCTTTTTCTGTGGTAGCTACTGGAATAATTTGTGGTCTTACACCTATTCTCTCGACAAAATCAAAAGATATTAACTCGTCTACTAAAGACCCTTCTGGCACATCGATTGTTTTTGCAAGTTCCGCCACCTGTTTATCTAAGCCGGAATCTTTTTTCTGTAAAAAAGTAACGACGCTTTGTTTTGCCTTGCTTCGCAATAAAAAAGGCCTCACATCATATTCTTGAAAAATATGTTTAAAACCATGTGCCTTAAGCGCCGCTAAGAGCCATACCAAAATTAATTGTTCATTAGTATCACTAACCAAGTCAAAATAATATATGGGTATATTAAAAGCTGAAATATTTTTTAAATTTTTTCTTACTGGAGATGCACCAGCCTTTAACAATTTAATGACGATATCAGCATACCTGAGTTCAACTGCCGCCTGTAATGGCGTAGTCCCAGTCGACAATCGAGGGTGATCACAAACTGCTTCAGCTAAAAGAAGAACATCTAAGACATCACCATGGTTATTTAAAGCAGCTTCATAAACTAACGTATTTTCATCCGCAGACAAATGATTAACCAAAGCGCCAAACTCAATCAATAACTTTATATTTTCTACCTTTCCATTTTTTACGGCTGCCATAAGAGGGGTATCAATGTCATGTGTGTGAGACCTGTGCAAATCTGGTAAAAACTTTTTGAATCTGGCAAAAACCTGGATCACCTCAACTCTCTTAGCTATACCATCTAAACTTTTTGGGGCACTTTCAATATCAGCAATAGAAGCTGATAATATCTGACTTACTTCATTCACACTGATTAATGTTTTAATCACTCCCTGATAATGAACTTGTAGATGACTTGGTAAAAATTTTATACCTACTGGTATCTCACTTCTTGCATCCTTTTCTTCATGGATAATATCTTCGCGCAATATATCTTCTTCGTATAAAAATTCCTCGTGCAAACATTCTTTAAACAAACTAGGAACCTCATCTAGTTCAGCAATGTACTGTGCTGTTAGTTTTTCACGCTGCAATCTTTGATCACTTAAAACCTTTTCCAGCTCATAGCTTATAAGAGCTAAAGTTGACATTTGATACAATATATTATGATGATCCCTACAAACATGGGCTAACATCCACGTGATTCGCCACAAGCCTTCAAATTCAGTAAACATTTCTTCTTGTAGAGTATTTCTTTTACTTAGAAGACTACTGGATAAAACTGAAGGTTTTGAAGAGCGCAATAACTGATCTTTTTCATCATATAACGACTTACCTAAAACCTTTTGGGCATTAAATAGCTCGAACAATCTCAGTTGTTGACGATACTGCTTAGATTCAGAGTTAATAATTTCATCTCTGCCATTCTGTTCAATTGTCAAAATTTTAGATTGCAATAATTGATAGAATTCATCACAAGCCAATTTTAATATATTTTCTCGACTCTCTTCTTCTCTATCAATTAAACCGACAATCTCAGATAGCAAAGGCAATTCCACAGACTCTTCTTGTAATATTGGTGAACCACCTCTTGACGGGAACTGGCTGGAAAAAGCAGAAGTTTCCATTTGTGTCAACAAAGGTGGTAACGAAATTTCTGGGTACTTTCTTAAGCATGCACTTCTCACGCCAGGATCGGAAATAATATCTGTAAATATTCTTTTTTGGTTATCAGTACTTAACTCATATCCTAATTGCTTTAATTTTGAGACACATTTTACTGTATAAGCAAGCTTGTTAATATTATTGCTCGAATAATGTTCTTCTAACTGATGTATCGTGATTTTATTCTGCCATAGTTCCTTCAAATCTGACACACTATCAGCAACAACGCATTGAGATCGTAAACTTAAATGTAAATGACTGTTACTGAAGTGATAAAAAGGCTCATTGGTCAG
>CAYLXL010000019.1:5663-26148 GCA_964387745.1 uncultured Gammaproteobacteria bacterium
AGTATTGAAGATTTTTAAGCCATAGTAATAAGGCTCGTAATCTTTGCCGTCGTAAGGTGGTGCAAGTGGTGCACATGCTATCCTGCTTATTATATTTTCAAATTTTTGACATAATACAACCCTGCCCTCCGGATATTTATCAGGCACAAATTTAAGATCAAAATCTGATATGGATGCCAAACGTTTGATTTGCTGCAAATCAGTACTTTCTTGAGTGGTCCAAGTTAATAATAAATTATACAAGACTTGACTACCAACTAACCGAATATCCCAATCAGCTATGCCAGCCGTAAGAAATTCTTCATTTATACGAAAAATTAAATGTGCATAACTATAAGGTAACATCGTCAAAGGAATGTAGAACAAATTATTTAAGCGCATGCTTGCTGGATGATTATCTTCTATCGCTTGGCGAAGATTGCGATTCAATACGCTTGATACATAAGATATTAAAGAAAAAATTTTTTGCAAGGTATCAGGTTGAATGCTTTGTCGCAGATCTTTGAAAACTGTAACTTTGTACAATGTATCAAACTGTTGCTTGGTTAATCTCTTATCAAAAGACCTCCCTACTTCTGTCACTACTTGGGAGAGCTTTAAGATATCATTTTTGAACAAACGAATGTCTTGTTTATTAAAGAAGCTGTTAAACTCACACGCAACTACAGCTAAGCTCAATTCATGAGTTGCGGTTTTTAAATATTTAATTAACATAGCAAGATGATATACTTAAAATTATAATTTTGCTTGTATAATAACTTGTTTTAATTAAATAGTCGATAGTAATTTATTTAAGCAACAATAGTGAGTTACAACCCTTTGATTATAGTGATTAATCTTTAAATTTTGGTTTAGCATTAATGCCTAAATCATCTCCTCTGGAAAGTTCAGGCTCATCCAGTTTGCACGAGGCAGTTACCCAGTGTCATTTTTATTAACTCTAAATCCACTTCGTAGCTGTATTTATTTTGGCTTGAATAGCACTCACCAACTGACTCAAGCAATACCATTTTTACTTTTTTATCACTATTTTTTTTATCTCTACTTATCGCCTCATAAAACTCATCTAAAAAAACACTAGAAAAAAGCTCTGGTCTTAAGTAGTCATCTAATTTAAACATCTTAATGATCTTAACAATAGACTCAAATTCTCGCTGCTTTAAAATATTCATTTGCAATGAGATAAAACTTTCAAAAACTATACCTATGGCAACAGCATACCCATGCGAAATCTTATAATCACTAGCAGCCTCAATAGCATGACCAATGGTATGACCAAAATTTAATTGGTGTCTTACTCCTAAGTTTTCATGCTCATCCTGATTAACTATATTTGTCTTTATTTCTATGGACTTGGCAATAACAATATTTAAGATATCAAAATATTTTTTATTATTTTGTCTGGCTAATAAGGTTTTAGAATTCTTAATTAATAAATTAAAATAATCTTTATCGCTGATAAGAGCATGTTTAATAATTTCAGCAAAGGCTGAAATATATTCATGATTATTCAAAGTTGTTAAAAACAAAGACTCTATAATTACGAGATCGGGTTGTTTAAAACAGCCAATTAAATTTTTACCTTTAGCGGTATTGACAGCCGTCTTACCACCAATAGCTGCATCAACCATGGCTAACAAAGTTGTTGGGATATAAATAACACTTACCCCACGCATATAAGTCGCTGCAACAAAGCCAACCAGATCAGTGACCACTCCGCCACCCAAAGCAATAAGACAAATCTTTTTATCATAATTCTGATCTAACAAATAGTCTTCTAATTGAGTTTTGGTCTCTCGAGTTTTATATCTTTCACCACTTGGAATAACATAGTTATCAATACTATATTGATTATCTAAGCTGGCTTGTAATATTTTTTCTATTTTATCTAAGTATAATTCCGCAACAATATTGTCAGTCACAATGACTATGGTTGATGGCTTTTTCTTGTCTATAAAAGTTATTAAATCTTGATATTCAGTAGATAAATTTGACATATTAAAGCTCTGAGTAATTTACTGTTTTATTCATAAGTATTAAATCAGCCATGACTAAAACTGCCATCGCTTTCACCACCGGCACGGCTCTAATAGCCACACAAGGATCATGTCGTGAACCATCAGGTAAAATAAATTGTTGGGGCTGTCCATAGATATCAATTGTATTTTGATTTTTTTTGATGCTAGAAGTCGGTTTAAAAGCGATCCGGGCGATAACATCCATACCAGTACTAATACCACCTAGTGTTCCGCCCGCATGATTACTTGCCAAAGGCTTGTCACTATGAATTATAAACTCGTCATTATGTTCTGAGCCCTGCATTAATGCAGCATTAATACCCTCACCTATTTCAAAACTCTTAGAGGCAGGAATCGATAACATAGCTTTTGCAAGATTTGCTTCTAATTTCTCATACACAGGATCGCCTAAACCAAATGGTAGGCCATTAACTATTACTTCAACAATACCACCTAATGATTCACCCTCTTGCTTAGCTTTTATAATTTTATCTTGCATTAAAGTTTGAGCTTGCGGATCAAAGCAAAAAATTGGGCTATCATAAATAGCAGATTCTATAGTAGTTAAATCTTTAAGGTCTTCTGCAGAAATGCTGTTTATACTGCTGATAGATTTAATATAGCTTAGGACTTTAATATTAAATTTATCTAAAATTTTTTGTGCTACAGCGCCTGCTGCCACGCGACAAGCTGTCTCACGAGCCGAAGCCCTACCGCCGCCCTTATAGTCAAAAATTCCATATTTTTTTAGATAACTATAATTAGCATGCCCAGGACGATATAAGTATTTAATAGGCTCGTATTTACTACTGTCGTAATCTTTATTAGGTATAATTATACTAATAGGCGCACCTGTGGTTTTATTTTCAAAAACCCCAGAATAAATCTCAGCCCTATCGGACTCTGCTCGTGGTGATGTATAGATATTACGCCCAGGTGAACGCTTCTCTAATGCCGAATTAACATCTTCAATATTTAATTCTATACCCGCTGGGCAACCATCTATCACCACGCCGATAGCTTTACCATGAGACTCACCCCATGTGGTTATTTTAAATATATTACCAAAGCTATTACTCGCCAAAATCACATACCTCTGTTTGATTTAAATTTGTAACGTCTATGATTTGATCAGCGGCCTCACAGTATACTTTCGATCTATCCTGTATATAGCTCTCAAATGTATAGTCACTTCTTATAAAACTTGGATTAATATTATTGCTTGCCCAGCGCTGTCGAATAACTTCAGGCGCACATTTTAGATAAATAATTTTTCCAATTTTTTTTAGATTAAGAATATTTTTCGGGTTAAGTACACCCCCACCCCCAGTGGCAATGATTAAATTACCTGTATCCCTTATTTTGACCAAATCAGCTATTATATTAGCTTCCAATTCTCGAAAAGCCTTATCACCCATTAACTCATAAACCTCTCCGATAGAACAATTATTATAATTTAATCTGATTAAATCATCCGTATCAATAAATTTATATTGTGGGTTTTTCTGACAATAGAGCTTTCCTAACGACGTTTTACCGCAAGACTTAAAGCCAATTAAAATTAAACTAGCTGGTGAATGCATGAGCTTCCTCGCAGCATTCTAAAATAGATTGACCTACTATTTTCTTTAGGTCGTCGACGAAACTGGCATAACTTTTATTGATGCAATCTGTATTATTTATTTTAGTATGCGTTAAATTATTTTTACTCACCCCTTTTACACCCAATGCTGCAATCGCAATCGACATGGCAATACGATGATCACAATGAGAATCTGTAATAGCATGATGCAATACGCTAGGCTTAATAATCAGCCTATCTTTTTGTTCAATAATACTAGCACCCATTTTGCTGAGCTCTTGCGTTATCGCACTCAAACGGTCACTTTCTTTATATCTAGCTATTTCACAGTTTATTAATTGCGTTTCACTTGACGCATAACAAGCAATTACAGCTAATATAGGCAGTGAGTCTATTATATTATTAACGTCAATAACTCTGCCTTTTAATTTAGATGCTTTGTTTATGCTGTTCACGTTAAGTTTCTTCTGATCCGAATCAATACAGATATCAGCACCCATGGATATCAAGATATCAAGCACTGCTTTATCACCTTGGCTATCTGTGAAATCTAAATTTTTGATAGTAAGATTTACACCAGTTATTATTGCAGCAGCAACCGGATATAAAATTGAACTAAAGTCACCAGGAACATAGTAATCGAAATTATTAATTAAGTTTCTATTATTATTATTTACATTAAAAATAGTAATTTTTTTGAAATCATTATTAATATATTTAATATTAAATTTATTTAGCCATTCTAAAGTAACATTTACCCAAGGTGTTTCACCTGGATTCAAAATATTAATTTCAGTTTGGTCTGGTAGAAATATACTGCTAATGATCAACGCCGAGACTGGCTGTGAATCCTCGCCATTGATCGTAGCCACGCCTGGGCTAATCGGCCCTTTTATTATAATAGGTGCTTTATCGTTGCCTTGAGTAGAAATACATAGCGCTCCCAGCTGCTGTAAGCCGCTTAATAAAGCGCTTGCTGGGCGCCTAGTACGTATAGACTCATCACCTGTAATCACCGTATAGCCATCAATAAGGGCTGATATGGCCATTATAAATCTGTAGACAATACCTGAATTCCCAGCATCTACTATATTAGTTGGGACTTGTGGACTACCATGAACTCCCCAGATTTCTAAGTGATCTGGGTATTGCTGAATTGTTGCACCAAGCAATCGACAGGCAGTAATCATTGCTTCACAATCTGGCGAGACTAAATAATTTCTGATAATACTCGGCTTTTCGTTAACAGCAAGGCTAGCAAATAATATGGCTCTTAAAGTTTGTGATTTGGACGGCGATGCAACAAGCGCAATGCTTGAATCTGAATATGAATTTACAAAAGATTTTAGAATCAGGTTAGACACTATTAATCGCTGGATGAATTAAATAAAATGGCGCGCCCGGAGAGAGTCGAACTCCCGACCGCCTGGTTCGTAGCCAGGTACTCTATCCAGCTGAGCTACGGGCGCATTGAAAACATTTATCCTAATCAACATATCCAGACCTTGATGGCTTGCCAACCGAAGCTTTAAGCGTAGGTTGGCGGAGAGAAAGGGATTCGAACCCTTGATAAGATTACTCCTATACTCCCTTAGCAGGGGAGTGCCTTCAGCCACTCGGCCATCTCTCCGGACACATTAATTACTCTGAACAGGCGTAATACTACACTTTTTTAAACCGTTTGTGAATTGATTTATAAAAGTTTTTTACAATTAATTAATAATTACCCTTATTATCATAATCTTCATCTTGATCATCTTGATATTGACTAGCTGGGCGCGCAGTAGTCTCACCAGCTTGACCAGAACGTTCACGCTGAATGCGCTGGTAAATCTCTTCACGATGCACAGAAACATCTTTTGGTGCGTTAACGCCAATTCTAACCTGATTACCTTTAATGCCTAATACTGTGACCGTTACTTCATCACCAATCATTAAGGTTTCCCCAATGCGACGAGTCAAAATTAACATTGCTTCTCTCCTTTAAAGTTACAACTATTCCTATATTATTATACAATCTGTATTTATATTAGTTAGTCTAATCAACAAACCTTAATCAGTAATACAAAAGTAAACCAACTATTTTTTACGATTATGACATGATACAGATTTTTTTTATTATATCAAGTTAGAGTTGGAACTATTTATAATTCTTATATATCTAGTTCTTCTTGAGGTACTTTGTCCAATTGAAAAGCTGCGTGCAAAGCCCGAACTCCTAACTCTAAGTATTTTTCGTCCACAGCCACAGAAACTTTAATTTCTGAGGTGGAGATAAGCTGCATGTTAATACCTTCATTACCTAGAGTAGTGAACATTTTTGAAGCGATCCCTGCATGTGAGCGCATTCCTACGCCTACAACTGAAATCTTGACAATTTTATTGTCGATAATAACTTCCCGAGCACTAATATCCTTAGCTACATCGTTAACTATTCTTTGTGCCTTTGGTACATCTTCGCGATTAACAGTAAAAGTGAAATCAGTATAACCTTCTTTCATACTGTTTTGAACAATCATATCAATCACAATATTAGCATCACTGATCGGGTTAATGAGCTTAGCTGCGATACCTGGTTGATCAGGAACACCTAATATAGAGATTTTGGCTTCATTACGATTAAAGGCAATCCCCGTAACCATTGGCTTTTCCATCTTTGAATCCTCATAAGTTATCAATGTACCAGAGCCTTCTTTAAAACTGGAGAGTACTCTAACCGGAACATTATAGCGCCCCGCGAATTCTACAGATCTAATTTGCAGCACTTTAGCGCCTAGACTCGCTAGCTCCAACATTTCTTCGAATGTTATCTTATTCATTTTGCGGGCCGCCGGCTCTACTCGAGGATCAGTAGTATATACACCATCAACATCTGTAAAAATTTGGCATTCTTGCGCTTTTAAAGCAGCAGCAAGTGCAACAGCTGTGGTATCTGAACCACCTCGGCCTAAAGTAGTAATATTGCCATCTATATCTACCCCTTGAAAACCAGCAACAACGACAACAAAACCTTGATCTAAGTCTTTTTTAAGGTTTTTATGGTTTATATCAACGATTCTAGCTTTGTTATGAGCACTATCAGTCAAAATATGAACTTGACCACCAGTATAAGACTTTGCTGGAAAGCCACGCTTAGTTAAAACCATAGTAAGTATAGCAATACTCACCTGCTCACCTGTTGATAATAAGACATCAAGCTCGCGAGAATTGGGGTTTTGATCAATAGAAAGAGCTAAATTAAGTAATCTATCTGTTTCCCCTGCCATAGCAGATAAAACAACGACAACATTATGGCCCTCAGCTATTGTTTTACAAACAATGTCGGCAACATTATTAATACACTCAATATTAGCAACCGAGCTACCGCCAAACTTTTGTACAATTAAGGCCATAATCTTATTTTCAGTGATTAATTAAATTTTTCACCCAAGGCAAAGCGCTTGCAAGCACCGCGTCTAGTTTTGCCATACTATCAGGCTCATCAGGACATTTGCCGCCAGCTTGAGCCATATCGGCTCTCCCGCCACCTTTACCTTCTAGTTGTAAAGCTATCATGTTTATAAGTTTACCTGCATGAACGCGATCTGTACAATTATTGGTGACCCCCGCAATCAATTTAACCTTTTGACTGGCCGGTTCAACGGTCGCCAAAATAATCACGGCTTTTTGAAGCTCCGTTTTCAATTGATCGAGCGTCAATCGTAAGGCGGTTTCATCACTATTTTCTAAACGAGCAATAAGAATTTTAATATCATTAATTTCAAAAGCTTGGCTATGAAGACTTTTAGTATTTTGCTGCTCTTGTTTTTGTTTGAAACTATTAGCTTCTTTTAATAATTTATTATAGTCTTGTTGAAGTTGTTTAATTTTATCAACAACATAAGCCGGATATGTTTTTAATAAATCTGCGGCCTGTTTCAATTTCGTATCACGATCTTTAAGATAGTTTCGAGCAGTTTCACCCGTTATAGCTTCTATTCTTCTTATGCCGCTAGCTGCACTGCTTTCAGAAGTAATCAGAAATAACCCAATATCTCCTGATCGCTCAGTATGGGTACCACCACAAAGCTCAACCGAATAACCATCACCTAAATTTAATACTCTGACTTTTTCATCGTACTTTTCACCAAACAAAGCCATAGCCCCGCTGTTCATGGCTTCTTCAATGTCCATAAGACGAAGATCAGCTGCAGTATTTTTTAATATTTGCTGATTAACCTCTTGTTCTACTAATTCCAAATCAGCTTTACTAACCGCTTGATAATAAGCAAAATCAAATCTTAAATATTCGGGTCCAACATACGAGCCTTTTTGCAGTACTTGTGGACCTAAAATCTTACGAAGAGCAGCATGTAATAAATGCGTACCAGTATGGTTACGAGCAGTCGCAGCTCGCTTAGAAGCATCAACTTGGGCAAATAATTTATCACCAACTTTAACCTCACCTGATTCTATATTAATTTGATGCAGATGGGACTTATTAATCTTAATAGTATTCGAAACAACGGCCACGAAATTATTCGAGCTTAATCGACCTTCGTCTCCTACCTGACCGCCACCTTCGGCATAGAACGGTGTGCTATCAGTTACGATATAACCATGCCCGTTAGCTTTTGCATTAATCGAGTCAACATGATGATAATGTTCATCTAATATAGCTGTAACTACGATATCACCAGATAAACTATCATATCCAGTAAATTTGGTGTTACTAAGATTAAGTAATTTATTGTCTTGATTAGCCGCTTTTTTAAAGCCACTAGATTGTTTAGAGCGTTCACGTTGCTCTAAAAGTAAACGCTCAACCTCTACTAAATTAACTGTCCAATTTTTTTCACGAAGGATATCAACAGTTAAATCTATCGGGAAACCATAGGTATCATATAATTCAAAAACTAGTCTACTCGAAATAGTTTTTATTGATTTATCTTCTTGTATCTGACCTTCGATTGCAGCCTCTAACTTTTTTATACCTTGATCTAAAGTTCTAGCAAACTGCTCTTCTTCTTGCTGCAGAACTATTTTGATGGTTTTTTTCGCAGCTTCCAATTCTGGGTAGGCTTCACCCATTTCTGTACATAAATCTTCGACTAATTTATAGAAAAAAGCGTCGGTTGCCCCTAATTTATTACCATGTCTAATAGCACGACGAATAATACGTCGTAATACATAACCGCGGCCTTCATTGGATGGTATGACACCATCGGTAATTAAAAAACTACAAGCACGAATATGATCCGCTAAAACCTTTAAAGATTGATTTGATAAATCAGTGACTTTTAGCAATTCAGCAGCAGCTTTAATTAAATTAGCAAATAAATCAATTTCATAATTGCTATGAACGCCCTGTACTACAGCAGCTAAGCGCTCAATGCCCATTCCGGTATCAACGCTTTGCTTAGGCAATTTGGTCAAATTGCCATTAGTATCCCTATCGTATTGCATGAATACGAGATTCCAGATTTCTATATATCTATCTAAGTCACCCTCTGGCGAACCTGGTGGCCCCCCTGGAACATCTGGGCCGTGATCATAAAAAATCTCGGTACATGGGCCACATGGGCCCGTATCACCCATTTGCCAAAAATTATCTTTTTTGCCACAACGCGAAAATCTGGTTGGATCAACTTTTATTATTTTCAGCCAAATGTCTTCAGCTTCCTGGTCTTCCTCATAAACAGTCACCCAAAGCTTTTCTGGCGGTAACTTAATCTCTTTGGTGAGAAATTCCCAGGCAAATCTTATAGCATCTTCTTTGAAATAATCACCAAAACTAAAATTTCCCAACATTTCAAAGAAAGTATGATGTCTTGCTGTATAGCCAACATTTTCTAGATCGTTATGCTTGCCACCCGCTCGTAAGCAACGTTGTACCGATGTCGCTTTACTATAAGCTCGCTGATCAGTGCCTAAAAATACATCTTTAAATTGCACCATCCCTGCGTTAGTAAATAACAGGGTCGGATCATTGCCAGGCACCAAGGGACTGCTTTTAACAATCGTGTGTCCTTTAGTTTTGAAATACTCTAAAAATTTTGTTCTGATTTGATTTAATTTCATAGAATAGTAAGGTCTTCTTCTTGATAAGCTTCGTGAAATCCGCCAGTAGCATAACTGATATGCTCTAACTCAAACCCCCTATTATATAGAAATTGTTTTAACTTAGCTCTAGTTTTAAAGTCATTTTTATTATAATTTGATCCAGCTTTTTTTAGAAAAGCTTTATGAGCCATTTTATGCCAAAAGTGCTCTGTATCCATAGCCTCAACATTACTATCTAATAAGCTACTAAATATATTCTCAATAATTTCTAAGTTAATGCCTTTTTGCTGCATTTGAAATTTGATTTTGATGGGACCATGGCCAGAATTAATACCGTGTCTTAAGAGCATTGAGGCACAACGTATATCTGATTGCCAGTTGTTGGCTTTAATCTCAATAAGCAACGGCTCAATTACTTCTGGGGCGTATTTTTTTTGTTTGAGTTTGGTGGTGATTTGAGTTACTGAATATTCCCGTCGGGATAATAGATATAAAACGTAGTTGCGGGCTTTGATGTAGAGTGGGTCAGTCATATATCAGGTCTTAACAATTTATCAGAGCCGCGACCGTCAGGGAGCGTTCACTACACGAAGTACAAATACCAAGCGTTCATACAATTTGCAATTCTTGTGAACGCTCCCTGACGGTCGCGGCTCTTATAAACTTCTGCTAATCCACCATCTCCATCTCTTCTTCTTCAACCTGTGCAGATTGATGAGCTTGTACCACAGTAGGATCTGGCATAAGCTTTGCACGGATCAAACTTTCGATTTCTTTTGCTGTTTCTGGATGTTCTTTTAAGAACTGACGAGCATTGTCTTTACCCTGACCGATACGTTCATTATTATAGCTATACCATGCACCAGCTTTGTTAATAATCCCGTACTTAGAACCTATATCAATAACTTCGCCTAAGCGCGAGATACCCTCTCCGTATAATATTTCAAAATCAGCTGTCGTAAATGGCGGTGCTACTTTGTTTTTAACCACTTTAACTTTAGTCTCGCTACCAATTACTTCTTCACCTTTTTTGATAGCGCCAGTTCTTCTGATATCTAAACGCACAGAAGCATAAAACTTTAATGCATTACCACCAGTTGTCGTTTCTGGGTTACCAAACATGACACCTATTTTCATTCTAATTTGGTTAATAAAAATAACCAAAGTATTCGAACGTTTAATATTACCGGTTAATTTTCTTAACGCTTGCGACATCAATCTTGCTTGTAGGCCCATATGATGATCACCCATCTCGCCTTCAATTTCAGCTTTTGGTGTAAGAGCAGCAACTGAGTCAACCACAACCATATCTACCGCACCTGAGCGTACTAACATGTCAGTAATTTCTAATCCTTGCTCACCTGTGTCAGGCTGTGAAACTAAAAGATTATCGACATCAACGCCTATTTTTCTAGCATATTCTGGATCTAAAGCATGCTCAGCATCAACGAATGCTGCAACCCCACCAAGTTTTTGACACTCGGCTATAACCTGAAGAGTTAATGTTGTTTTACCAGATGATTCTGGTCCGTAGATTTCAACTATTCTACCACGCGGTAAACCACCTATTCCTAAAGCTACGTCAAGACCTAATGATCCTGTTGAGATAGCTTCAATATTATGCACCGCTTTGCTGTCGCCCAAACGAATAACTGAACCAGTACCAAACTGTTTATCAATTTGGCCTAAGGCTGCTACTAATGCTTTTTGTTTATTTGCGTCCACTATCGACCCCTTAATAATTATTTATTTAAACTAATTCTAATACTTTTTTTAAAACTGCCTGAACTGTTAATTCCCGAACAACTGTTCGTGTACCCTCTAACGTAAGTAACATAGGTATGATTGGTTTATTTTTTATAGCAACTGCAATCCAAACTGTGCCTACGGGCTTATCAGGCGTACCACCATCTGGACCTGCTACACCAGTAGTAGCAATACTAATGCTGGCACCACTTTTATCTAAAGCACCACGAGCCATAGCTATAGCAACTTGTTCACTCACAGCACCATGTTTTGCTATAAATTCTTTTGGTACATTTAACTCAACTACTTTTGAGTTATTAGAGTAAGTAACCCACCCTTGTTTAAACCACATTGAACTTCCAGGTATCTCGGTAATTGTCGCACTCATCAAACCACCTGTACAAGATTCAGCAGTAGCAATGTTGAGTTTTTTTTCTAAAAGAATTTTACCTAATGCACCGGCAAGTTTATTTGCAATTTTTTGGTTACTAGTAATATCATGCATATCTATATTATTATATTAACACTTTTTTTACGTTTTTTATTTTTTTATATTTTTACTTTAATGTAAATCACTATACTTTAAAATCATACTTATGCCAATAGACTGTATACAATTAGAAAACTCCTGTACTGATGACGTAACTGCACATACGCCCATGATGCAACAATACTGGCAAATCAAAAAAGAATATACAGATTATTATTTATTTTATCGCATGGGTGACTTCTATGAATTATTTTATGACGACGCAATTGCAGTTAGTAAACTTTTAGATATAACATTAACGCAGCGCGGTTCATCAGCAGGAAAGCCTATTCCCATGGCTGGAGTACCCTTTCATGCAGTAGATAATTATTTATCTAAGTTAATTAAGCATCCTAATAATACAAAAGCTGTTGCTATCTGCGAACAAGTTTCTGATCCTAAATTCGCCAGAAAAAACCAACCGTTGCAAAGAGAAGTAGTAAGGATTATTACTCCAGGGACTATAACTGAAGAAGCCTTACTAGAGTCTAGCCTTGAGAATTTACTCATCTGTGTATTTGCTCAAAAGAAGGGAGACTTTAGTATTGCTAGTCTTGAGCTTAGCACAGGAAGTTTTAATGTTCTTGAAATCAACACAGCTAATAGCGGCGCAAACCCTGCAGACAAACTTAATTTATTAATCGCTGAAATCCATAAGTTAAACCCCAAAGAAATTCTGATTCAGGAAAATCTCGAAATTCTTAATTCTGAACTCTATGACTATATTTATAATAATTTAAAAAATAGTCATCTTGTTGCTGCTCAAAATTTAAATATTTCTATTGTCAAAAGGCCGCCCTGGGAATTCGAGTTTGATCCAGCAAGATTAAAATTATGCCAACAATTTAAGTCACAAGATTTAAGAGCTTTTGAATTAGCAGATAAACCTGATGCTATAGTTGCAGCCGGCTGTCTATTACAATATGCAAGCAAAATGCATAAAACTGCTTTAGCACACATTAATAATATTAAATTATTAACACAGCAAAACAGTATCATTCTAGATCCCGTAACTAGGAGAAATCTAGAGTTAACTATCAGTCAACATGGCGATCCAAAAAACAGCCTATTTTATATTATTAATCGCTGCCAGACACCCATGGGCGTTAGATTACTACAAAATTACTTACATAATCCTTCTTGCGATCAACAATTACTTACTGCTCGTTATGATGCCATAGACTTTTTTATACTTCATAATCAGCAACACAGTATTTCATTATCATTAATAGAAACCCTGCAAGAAACATTACAATCTATTAGTGATCTACCGAGGATTTTGACCAGAATTAGCTTATACTCAGCCAACCCGCGTGATCTTATTAATATAAAAAACTCCATATCGTTATTCCCGGGTTTAAAAACACTATTAAGCACTCATTTAGAAAAAAATAATTGCCGTTTAATTTCCCAAATAAATAATAATATTAAATTATTTACACAAGAGCTCGAGCGATTAAATACAGCGCTAAAAGACAACCCTAGCTTACTGATTCGTGAAGGCAATATTATTGCTGATGGCTATGACCCAGAGCTTGATGACTTAAGAAATATTTTTAATAACACAGAAAGCTTATTAAAAGATATAGAGCTACAAGAACAAGCAAAGACTAAGATTAGCAATCTTAAAGTTGGCTTTAATAATGTTCATGGTTTTTATATTGAAATTTCAAAAGCACAAAGTTTCAATGCCAATAACTCTCTTCCAGCCTATTATCAACGACGTCAAACCTTAAAAAATGCTGAACGTTATATTACCCCTGAACTAAAATCCTTCGAAGAAAAATATTTGATCAGCCGTGATGCTGCCTTGGAACGCGAAAAACTGCTATATGGGCAGTTATTACAATTCTTAAATAACCAAATACCATCATTACAAGTTACCGCTAATGCAATCGCTGAATTAGATGTCTTAGCCAATTTTGCTGAACGCGCTATTTCATTACGCTTAAGCAGACCTCGTCTATCTGTAGACGCTCAAATTAATTATACAAATGGCCGTCATTTAGTTGTGGAAGAAAAACTTCAGAGCACACCTTTTATTGCTAATGATTTAAAGCTTAACGAACAAGTTAAAGCCTTGTTAATAACTGGGCCAAATATGGGCGGTAAATCCACTTATATGCGGCAAACTGCACTCATAGTTATATTAGCCCATATAGGTTGCTTCGTACCTGCCACTAACTGCACTATTGGTCCTATCGACCGCATCTTTACCCGTATCGGTGCTAGCGATGATCTTGCCGGCGGCCGCTCAACCTTTATGGTTGAAATGTCAGAAACAGCTAATTTATTGCGTTATGCGACAAATCATAGCCTAGTCTTATTAGATGAAATCGGACGAGGTACCAGCACTTACGATGGCTTAGCACTTGCATCTGCCTGCTTTGATTATTTATGCAATGATTTACATAGTTTCACATTATTTGCCACGCATTTTTTTGAAGTAACCAAACTCGCAGATAGTATATCAACGGCCGAAAATGTACATTTAAATGCACTGCAGCAAAATAATAAATTGGTCTTTCATTATAAAGTTGAAGCCGGCCCTACCAATAAAAGCTATGGTTTATCTGTTGCTAGGCTCGCCGGGGTCCCCGATGTTGTTATTAAACGAGCAGAACAAATACTGAATAACCTAAATAACCTAACCTAAATAACCCAGAAGAAAAATCTAAATTGTCGACTATAATTAAGCTAACACATCTCTTATTGACATAGGTTTCGAATGAGCCAAAATTTGAATATGCAACCAAATCAACCAGATAACACCCCTGACAACCATAAGAAATTAGGCACTGGGATGTTAGCTATAGCCTGGGGGCTATTGTTATTTATAATTTTTATAATATTTTATATATTTGATCAGGACAAAGTTACTACTGTTACTGGTAGTAATGGCGACGTTGAACTACACATTCCCTTGTCCAGAGATCATACCTATGAGCTTTATGGGAAAATAAACGGTGTAAGTGCTCATTTCTTAGTAGACACAGGAGCCTCATCAATAGCTATCCCAGAAAAAGTTGCTATCAAAGCTAAATTGAAAAAAGGCATGCCAATTACCACTGAAACAGCTGGTGGTCATAATACTGCTTATTTAACGACCATAAATAAATTATATATAGGCGATAATATTTTATTAAAAAATGTCAAAGCAACTATTAACCCTAGCCTTCCAGGTAATACCGCTTTATTAGGAATGGGAGCTTTGCATCAATTAGACTTTCAACAAAGCAATAAGACATTGATTCTTATACAAAGAGCTAAATAAGAAAATAAGATAAGTCGAGAGCCTTGAGGTTATTTAGTTTTAATACTAACATTAGTATTGACTATAATAAAAACTCGCAGTATATAGAGGGCTTAGATGGACACTAATTCTAACCAAAGCAGTAATTGTTCGAATCTAATATTTTTAGCCGATCATATTGAGCGTCGTAAAGCGCAAGAACTTGAATCGTTATTAACTAACGACCGCAATATTCTAAAGATAATGACTGAAGATATAGAGCAAAGAATTCAATTCTTGGGCCTGCAATATGAACAATTAGGATTGCTGTCAACTATAAAAGTCTTAACCGCAGAATTTTTGGCAACCAAGCCTTCACCAGAGCAGTCAATCGAACCTTTATTAGTCAATCTATTAAAGTTTGATTTATCAATACTGTCTTTTTCTATGCATCATGCGCTAGTAGATTGCTTAGAGAGCCTACATCGTAAAGAAGTAGCAGTTGCCCTACCCCAAATAGAATGCATTTCTGAAGATTTATTTAACCTGCAAGAAAAGAAATTATTAATCACTGAATTGCAGTTATCCAAAGTAGAAGAGATAGTCAAGTTACACTACTTGCACTATGAAGATATCATTAAACAAGCCAGTGAAAACCCACACATCGCGTTAGCGCAAGTACAGCAAGAAATGGATAATCTATCGAATCGCAGGAAATTAATTGAAGCTGCTTTTGCGAAGCAAAAAACTCTGAAAGAAAACGCCTTGAAAAAAGCCTAGTGATGGTGGCTATGGGTGGACTCGAACCACCGACACCAGCATTATGAATGCTGTGCTCTAACCGACTGAGCTACATAGCCATTGGCACGTATTTTCCCAATATGTGTTCTTAATGTCAAGTACTTATTGATTTCATTACTAATGTACCTTAAGATACTGTTTATATATAATCTTATATATGATTGATAGCAGTGCAGGAGTTAAACATGGCAAGTACTTACTATTCTTTTTTACAATCACAATTAACACGCTCACTATTAACACAATCTCTATTAATCAGCATGATTGCCAGTGGAGCAGCCTTTGCTCAGCAAACATCGCTAACACAGGAAGCATCATCAAATATTGGTGATCAGGGGGTTATTTTTGTAGGCCCTGACAATCCAGATGTAAAAATAACAATTAAAGCTAACCCATCCACAGGCTATCAATGGTTGCTTCATAATTACAATGCAGACTTATTAACACCTGTTAAATCAAGTTACCATGAAGATCCAAAATTACCTAAAGCGCAAAACTTAGGCGCTAGTGTCAATCAAGTTTGGGAGTTTAAAATAGACGATCAGGCTTTTGCTGTGCCGACTATTACCCAAATAAGCTTTGTGCATTTAAGACCTTGGGATGCTAATAATAGCTTGTCTTCGAAAGACAAAGATGATCTAATAGTTAAAATTATTATCGATCCAACATATAAAGCTAAATCAAACTCTGGAACTACTGAACCAAAACAAACTAATTAATAATAATTCATATTATGCCCTTAAAGAATACTTCTGCCTCATACGGATTTGTAACGAAAGTATTGCATGCGATTATAGCAATTGCATTTATAATACAATTTGGCTTAATTTACGCTAAACACTATTTGCTAGCTGATGATACAAGTAAATTAAGCTTCACTCTCTTACATAAATCTGTAGGCTTTAGTTTAGTATTTGTAGGCTTAGCGTTTTTACTATGGCGTGTCGTTAACACGAAACCTCGTTATCCAGCAAAAATGCCACGCTGGGAAATCATTCTAGCCACAGCCACTCATCATTTACTCTATCTTGTAATACTTTTGATGCCTGTAACAGGTACAGTAATGTCCATGTCGAGTGGTAAAGGCATTAAATGGTTCGGTCACCCTATTCCTAACATGTTGCCCAAAAATGAATATATTGCTAGTTTGTTCTACAACAGCCATGTTTATATCTCTTATCTTGTTCTAGTATTATTTTCTCTGCACATGGCTGGTGCGTTAAAACATTACTATATTGACAAAAATAATATTCTGCAAAGGATGTGGCGTTAGTCAAAATAACCAAAATATGGTACCATGCTCTTTTTAAGAATCTTATCTAATTTAAAAAGAGCAAAAAATGTCCAATTCTCAGCAAAAACATAAAGTTATAATTGACACCGATCCTGGTATTGATGATGCGATGGCTATTTTATTAGCTCTTAATCATCCACAGATTGAATTATTAGGACTAACAACCGTTTTTGGTAATTTACACGTTGATGGCGCTACTACTAATGCTATTGATCTTTTGGAACACTTTGGCTCACCAGAAATTCCTGTAGCCAAAGGCGCAGATAAACCTTTAGAAAAAACTTTAGGTACCTTTCCAGATTTTGTGCACGGGAAAAATGGTTTTGGTGAAATTACTATACCAAAATCTGAGCTCAATACTCATGATTTATCTGCTGCTGAATTTATTATCGAGCAGGCCTTAAAACACCCTCAACAAGTAACTATCTGTGCAATAGCACCATTAACTAATTTAGCTTTAGCTTTGAAATTAGAACCTAAAATAGCAAGTTTAATTAAAGAAGTAGTTATTATGGGTGGGGCTATACGAGTAAATGGCAATGTATCGCCTGTTGCTGAAGCTAATATTCACAACGACCCACATGCAGCAGATATAGTTTTAAATGCAGGCTGGCCAGTTACTTTAGTAGGGTTGGATGTCACCTTAAAAGTTATTCTTGATGAACCATTTATGAATAAAGTTAAAAACACAGGTGTTAGAGGTAAAGTTCTTTACGACATGTCTCGTTTTTACGACAACTTTTATCGCAGCGCTAGTGGTTACGATGGCTTTGCGTGCCATGATGCAACAGCTTTAGCTTACATCACCAACCCAGAATATTTTACCTGTGAACGAGGACCAGTACGAGTTGGTACAGATCCAGAAAGTATGTTTGCCGGCATGACAATTTTTGACGGACGCAAAAATGGCCCTAGTACCCATCATTGGACTGATAAACCTAAAATTAATGTTTGTCTAGATATAGACAGTGACAGTATCAAAAAACTTTTACATGCCTATTGGTATTAATCATATTAACCACTACTAAAATTTAAGAATAATCATATGTTAGAAAATCCAAAAGCTATTATCGAAACCAACCACGGCAATATTGAAATTGAACTTGATATAAACAATACGCCAGTTACTTGTCAGAACTTTATTAACTACGCCAATAGCGGCCATTATGAAAACACTTTATTCCATAGAGTTATTAATGGCTTTATGATTCAAGGTGGTGGTTTAAATTTAGATATGTCTGATAAAGACACTATGGAGCCTATTAAAAATGAAGCCGATAAAGGTGGCACTAATGATTCAGGTACTATAGCTATGGCTAGAACTAATGATCCACATTCTGCCACTTCACAATTTTTTATAAATGTGAATAATAATAGTTTTTTAAACTTCAAATCAAAAGACAGCCAGGGCTGGGGTTACTGTGTATTTGGTAAAGTTACTTCAGGCATGGATGTGGTAAATAAAATTAAAGCTGTCAAAACTACTAGCAAAAGCTACCATCAAGACGTCCCGATGGAAAATGTTATTATAAATAAAGTTATCGTTAATAAGTAACTGCAAATCTACATGCTAGATGGTAAATGTTCAGCTATCAGAATTCTTGTCATCCTGAGCGTAGTCGAAGGATCTCAATTAATCTTCAGCTACTGAGATCCCTCGCAAAAGCTCGGGATGACAGGGGCAGAATTCCTATACGGTGAACGCGTACCTCGCAACAGCTCGGGATGACAAGAATTCTGATAGCTGAACATTTACCGATACAATAAAACTTCACGCCATTAATAAAAGTTATCATTAAAAATTATTAAAAATTTAATGATAAATAAAGTTGTAGTTCACCTCTAAATAAAATATTTAATTATCTTCTAGTATTCTATGAATCTAATTCTATACTTTTTTATATGTAGATTTATACCTCGTGTGTCATTTCAAAACGCGTATAACTAACTACATATCTGTTCGTACATTAATATATATAAATCTCTATATAACTATATATTAATATGATCTTATTTTAATAATGGAGTTAATTTAATGCAAAAGAAAAAATTTATAATAGGAGTAAGTTTGCTTTATCTCCTGGCGGGCAGCGGGTTTGCCGCCGAGAAAGTAATGTTTAATAATGAAAAAGACTCTTTCGGTGATTTTCAAGGATTATCAAATGAATATCATTTTGGTAATTCTATTCAAGTAACATTACCAAATGGTCAAGTTAGATATAAGTTAGCAGAATTTTATAAAAATGTTCCAGTATGGGACACAGCTGTTGTTGCTACCAAAGATACTATCAGAGATCTTACTGATACAGATGTGGTTGGTGGTAGCTTTATCAAAGAAATTGAGCAAGACTTATCAGATGTAACTCCTGCAATAGACGCTAATCAAGCCATCGAGATTGCTAAAACTGCTCATAATGTAACAGGAATTACTACATCGCTTGCTCGCGAAACTGCTGCTCTCTATGTCAAGAATCATCAGGGTAAAGCGACTTTAGTTTATGTGGTTAACTTTTTCATCGACGAAGATGCGCCAAGCAGACCATACACTATAGTAGATGCTCATTCTGGCGCAGTATTACATTCCTGGGAAGGTTTAACCACTGCTGAAGGCAAAGGCCCAGGTGGTAACCAAAAAACTGGTAAATACTACTACGGTACCGATCACGGCCCATTAGTAGTTACCCAAGCGGGTAACTCTTGCACAATGGATAGTCCTAATGTCGCTACTTACGATATGAGAAATAAAAAAAGCGGCGAAGTATTATTCAAGTTCAATTGCCCAGAAAATACTTATAAAGAAATAAATGGTGCTTTCTCGCCAATCAACGATGCTCATTATTTTGGTAACGTTGTCTATGATATGTATAAAGCATGGTTTAATGCAGCTCCATTAAAGTTCAAACTAAAAATGCGTGTACATTATGACAATAGTTATGAAAATGCATTCTGGGATGGCAGCCAAATGACATTTGGTGATGGTGCGAGTACGTTCTACCCACTTGTATCACAAGACGTTGTTGGTCATGAAGTAAGTCATGGTTTCACTGAACAAAACTCTGGTTTAGTTTATGAAAATATGTCTGGTGGTATGAATGAAGCATTCTCTGATATGGCAGGTCAAGCCACTCAGTACTTCTTTAATGAAGGCAAACCAGAAGACAAACGTAATGACTGGATGGTTGGAGCTGATATCTTCAAAGGCGCTAATGGTAAAGCAATGCGTTACATGGATGACCCAACA
>CAYLXL010000019.1:26158-35377 GCA_964387745.1 uncultured Gammaproteobacteria bacterium
ATGGCTATTCTATAGGTCATGCTAAAGACTACACTCCAGGCATGGAAGTGCATAGCAGCTCTGGTGTCTTCAATCGTGCGTTTTATTTATTAGCTAATAAAGAAGGCTGGGGAACTAAAAAAGCGTTTGAAGCTTTTGTAGCAGCGAACCAATTATATTGGACACAAAACTCTACTTTTGATCAAGGTGGTTGTGGTGTCTTTACAGCTGCAAAAGATTTGGGTTATAAAACAGCTGATGTAGTTGATGCTTTCAAAACTGTAGGCGTGGATGCAAGCTGTGATGCAAGAGATCCTAACCCAAATCCGGATCCAGATCCTAACCCGAATCCAGACCCAGATCCTAACCCGAATCCAAACCCGGACCCTTGGCCGTATCCATACCCTGATCCAAATCCATGGCCTTGGCCTATGCCAGATCCGAGCCCTTGGCCTTGGCCTATGCCAGATCCGAGCCCGTGGCCTTGGCCTTGGTATACGCCAGAATCAACGCTATACCCATGTCAATGGCTAGGGAACTATGGATATGTTTGCTCTTCTCGAGTAGTAATTGGTAGTAATTGGTCATAAGTGGACTAGCAGTGTAGATCGTTCACCGATAGTAGTTTTGTGATCCTCCCCAACAGGGGATGATTCACAACCGGTGAACGCTTTACTATTCCTTACTCTAGTATTGTAGCAAACTATGCACTGGGGCACCTAGAATCGTACGCCCATTTAAAAAACCAAGTTCCAGCAAGAAAGCAAATCCCACAACATTCCCACCTGATTTAGTCACTAACTGCTGAGCAGCGTTAGCTGTTCCACCAGTTGCTAAAACGTCATCGATAATTAATACATTTTGATCTTTGCTAATTGAATCTTTGTGCATATGTAAAACGTCTACTGAATACTCTGTAGTATACTGATTACTATTAACCACATGATAAGGTAACTTTCCGGGTTTACGCGCAATGATTAAACCAGTATTTAGGGCATAAGCTAAAGCTGCTGCAAGTAAGAAGCCTCTTGATTCAATACCTAAAATTAAATCTATTTTTTGATCGCGATAGTGAGCTGCAAAACCGTCTATCATCTGTTTAAATGCCACCCTATCTTGCAACAAGGGAGTAATATCTTTATAGACTACACCAGGATTTGGAAAGTCGGCAATGTCACGAACATAATTTGATAAATTCATAAATGAACCATATTCAGTTAAAAATAAAAAAAGCTTGCAGGGATATTATACTAGAAAAGATTTGATAAGTATTGGTGGGCCGTATAAGAATCGAACTTATGACACAAAGGTTAAAAGCCTTCTGCTCTACCGACTGAGCTAACGGCCCCACGAATATTTGGTTATTATAAATTCTAGGCTCGTAAAGTCAAGAATTAATTCAATATTTTTTATTATTTATATTTCGTAGGTACACGATAACATAGATAACATAATAGTCTACCTACCTTGCTCTTCACCCCAAATATGTTTATGTAGCTGGGTTTGCAAACGCACAGGCAGATTATCAGCTAGAACTTTTTCAGCAAGGTCGCGCAAGCTTACTTGTTTATAACTGGGTGAAAATAGTATCTGGCATTTCTGATAGAGCTTTTGTTCTAATACAACATTTTTAGCCCAGAGATAATCTTGATCGCTGCATATAACAAATTTAATCTGATCCTGCGGCTTAAGATGCTCTACATTTTTCCATAAGTTTTTGTCACATTCTTTGGAATCTGGAGTTTTAAGATCCATGACGATCATAAGCCTGTCATCCAAACTAGATATATCAAAAGCACCGCTTGTCTCAATTGACACTTTATAACCAAGCTCACACAATTGAGCTATAAGATTCTTACAGCCGACTTGAGCAAGCGGCTCTCCGCCAGTAATAGTAATATGTCTATTATCATAATGGCCAGCGTGCAGCTGCTTGGTACGTTCAACAATGTCTTCAAGCGTGTAGATAGTGCCACCAGTGAAGGCGTACGCAGTATCACAGTATTGGCATCTTAAGGGGCAGCCAGTTAGTCGAATAAAGACTGTAGGCCACCCTACAGTGGCGGATTCGCCCTGTATAGAATAGAAAATTTCTGTTATTCGTAATGTATTGTTTAAATCACGCTGCATTATTTATACTTTCAATGGTCTTTAACTGCTTGGCTGCAAGGCCAGCTGCTTCAGTATTCGCATACTTTTTTATTACATTAGATAAAATGGCTTTAGCTTGATTGAAATCTTTTTTATAGAGATAAACTAAACCCTTTTTATATAACGCATCTGCTGATTTTTGGCCTTTTGGATACTTGGTAACCACCTGGTCAAAAGCAGTCAATGCTTTATCGTATTTGGATTGTAACATATATATTTCACCCAACCAATAGTTGGCTCCCTCAGTAAATTGTCCTTGTGGGTATTTGACAATATATTGATTAAGTTTTTCTATAGCTTGATTATACTTTCTGCCTTTAATTTGCTCATAGGCTGCGTTGTATAAAGCCTGTTGCTCAGCTTCAGAATCTTTTAAAGTATACGACTTTTTGGCTTCTGGAGCTTTAGGTTGAACAACCGCTGCCGTTTTGCCTGGGCTTTCAAAACCTTTAGCAGGTGTAGCTATTTTGGGGCTGGAAGCAACCAGTTCTGAGACGCTTGACTGGGATACTGCTTTATTGCTCAATTCAGCTACTCTACGCTCTAAACTTTCACGTGCTACTTTTTCTTGAGACTGATATTGCTGTAATTTATGTTGCTGTGCTTCAATAACCCCATTTAAGGCCTGCATTTGTAACTGCAGCAGTCTAATTTTCTTTTCAAATTTAAGTTTCTGTTGCTGCTCGTAGATGTTTTCTAATCTTTGTAACCTAGCTTCACTTGATAACGACTGCAGATCCATCGTCTTTTTTTTAGGCTGTTGAAAAAAAGAATTATCAGCTTCTATTTCTTGTTCTAGTATTCTGATTTCTTCATTCAAAGAACTATCTTGTGTGAATGAAACATCAGCTGTTGGTAATTGTGTTTTTACCTGGGCACGGCCAGATCTTGGTGGTTGATTAGCAGCAGGATCATACACTGGCTGAGTCACTAAATTTGGTACTTCACTAGGGTTCTGGATTGGTGTATCAAACTCTTGGAAACTACTAACCGGCTGATGGGGATTAATAGGATTTATAGCGTTGATTGAATTAGCTGTGCTTCTAGGATCAGAGTCAAGTGAAATACTTCTATCTTCTACTGCGGCTTGTGCGAATAATAAATTATTGGTTAGAGAACAAGCCAGAAGTAACAAAATAGTTTTTGAACGCATTTTCATAATTCAATATCCCAAATATATAATTTATTGTTACAGTTTATAATTTATCCGCCATAGTAAAAAGTCCGCATTGCAAAAGACTATATTCTAGTTTTTTACAATAACGGACTTTTTAGTGAACGTAAACGGCTACGTTCGAATTAATTATAAAAAATTAACCTTGTTCGTATACTAATTTAGCACGACGATTCCACTGCCAAGCGCTTTCATCATGACCTTGAACAGCAGGCTTTTCTTCGCCATAGCTAACAACTGCAACCTGGTTGTCTAAAACGCCTTCGCTTGCTAGTGTGCTGCTAACAGATTTAGCACGACGTTCACCTAAAGCAACATTGTATTCACGGCTACCACGTTCGTCAGTATGACCTTCGATTCTTACTTTTACGCTTGGGTGCTCTAATAAATATTTAGCATGCTTGCCCACTTCAACTTTTGCTTCTGGCGTTAATTCACTGTTGTCATAAGCAAAATAATAAGTATTTGCGTTTTGAGCATCTTCGCCAGTTCCATTAGAACCAACAAATGTTTGTGAACCATTAATACCTTTACTTGAAGAATAACCAAGATCATCACTGCTATCACCAGCAAATGTACCATCAGTACAGCCAGTCAACATTCCACCAAGCATAACAACCGACACGGTCGTTAATAACATATTCTTTATTTTCATTTTGTACTCCAATATATTAAATAATAATTTTTCGCGGGCGTTCAATCTTCGATGTAATAATATAACATCTTAGTGCGCATTTTCAAACATTATTCAAGCTATTGTAAAAATGGTGACCATGATGGTTCTTGCACATCACCTTCTCTCGCTGGTCGTTTTAATTTTACACGACCATCAATAGAAACTTCACCCAAAATACCTTTTTGGCCATCACGCGTTGCGTAAATAATTTGTTGGCCATTTGCAGAAATACTTGGTGATTCATCTAGCGCAGAAGTAGTTAATATATCTAAATTAGAAGTACCCAAATCTTGCACTGCAATCTTAAAATTACTATCTGGATTACGATGTACCATCACAATTTTTTTACCATCGGGAGTAAAAGACGCTCGCGCATTATAATTACCTTCATATGTTAAGCGCGAAATCTGTGCACTAGCTAGATCATATTTATAAATTTGTGGACCACCGCCTCGACTAGAAGTAAAAATAATAGAGCTACCATCTGGAGACCAACGCGGCTCTGTATCTATTGATGTACCAAAGGTTATTTGTTTAAGTTTATTGTCTGCTAAATTTAAGATATATACTTTTGGCACGCTTTCTTTTGATAATACTACTGCCATTTTTGAACCGTCTGGCGACCAAGATGGCGCACCGTTGATGCCTTTGAATGAAGACAACACCCTGCTTTTACCGGTAGCTAATTCAACGACCTTTATTTTAGAACGGTGTCCCTCAAAAGTTACAAAAGCTATCAATTTACCATTCGGACTCCATGTCGGTGACATAATAGGCTCTTTACTCATAAATAATGGTTGCGGATTATAACCATCCGAATCAGCAATCTCTAAAACATACTCACGTTTTTTGCCAGGAATCCATTTGACATTGACATAAGCAATTCTGGTAGAAAATACGCCCTTTACGCCAGTTAATTTTTCATAGATTAAATCACTTATATGATGAGCAAGACTACGATAGCTGCTAGGATTAGCAGTAAATGTTTTTGATAGTAAGATAGGTTTAGTTACCGAAAAACTCTCTTGCTCTGGCGTTGGAGAGTTTTTATTAGCTAATTGAAATAAATCAATTAATTCAAATTTAATTTTATTACCTTCAACTATTCCACGGACAACATATTCTACAGCTTGATTTTGCAGTGTAGTTACCGGTAACTTATCCGCGCTATTATATGGCAAAGCCATTTGCTCTAATGGCTTGAACAGTCCGCATCTATATAAATCAGAAGCAATAACTTTATTTAATATGACCGAATTAGCATTTGGTCCAGCATTAGCAGCACTATTAAATGGATAAATAGCCACTGGTACAGATGCATCCACCCCTTGAGTAATCTCAATGTCTAAGCCTGCATAAGCAAGGCTGTCAAAAAATAAAGAAGTTACTAAAGTTAAAATAATTTTATAGTGCTTGTATATTTTCATAATTAACTCAACTCATCTGGTCTAAAAGTAAAATTGTAATTAATAAACGTCTTAAATAATTCATCATTTTCGGGCACAGGCAAAGGAGAAGCTTTGAGCACCGCATTTTTAGCTGACATATCTAGTGCATAATCACCACTCGATTTAATAACTTCCGCGCTAATCACTCGCCCGTCTCGTTCTAGGCGAATTTCTAATTTGGTGCTCAAGTCTCTACCCATAAAGTTTTCTCTTGAATTCCAATTACGGGAAACTTTCGCCTGCTGTAGGCTAATGTATCTTTCAATTTCTCTTTGTTTGAGAGCCAAACGCTGTCTAGACTGACTCAAGTTCTCGTCTTCGTTTAATATAGAGTTTTGTAATTTCTGTTCTTGTTCTTTTTTTAATTTGGCTAATAATTCTTCCTGTTGTTTTGCTTGCTTTTTCTTTGCAAGCTCCTCTTTAGCTTTATTGGTTTTTTCTAGCTTAGCAAACTCTTTGTCCATTTCATCTTGTAGTTTTTTGGCCAAATCAGCTTTTTGTTGCTCAGCAATTTTAGCTAGCTTTTCTAATTTTTCTTGTTCTTTGGCTTTTTCTGCTTTTAGCTTGGCTAATTTTTCTTGCTTTTCTATTTCTCGAGCTTTTTCTAATGCCTTTTCTTTGGCTGCTTTAATTTTCAGCTCATCGCTTTTACGTTTTTCTTCTAATTGTTTGGTTTGCTCTTGAATCAAAGCTAACTGTTTTTGTTCTGCAATTTTTTGTTGCTTAACTTTTTCAAGTTCAGCTTTTTCAAGTTGTTTTTTATTTTCTTGTTCCAGCTTAGCTTGTTCTTCTAATCTAGCTGCTTCAGCTTGAATTAAAGTTTGATCAACTATAGTAGCTTTGATTATTTCTGGCTCATTAGTCTTTTGTTGATGATTAACCGGGTTAACAGCTGCTACGCGAATCTTTTTAACCGGATCAAAATCAATATTAACTATTAATAATAAAAACAGTAAACCATGAGCGAGCGCTGATGCTGTGATGTCTTTAGAAAATTTATCTTCTCTATTAAAACTAATCATTATTATCGGTCATTAATCCTACACTTGGCGCGCCAGCACTTTGTAATAATGCCATGGCAGTGACTATCTTACCATAATCAACTGCTTTATCACCTTTGACTAAGACGGGTCTTTTTGGCGTACGATTTAATTCAGCTGTTATACGTATAGCTAAATCATTTGGAGTAATTTCTGCTTTAGGTTTGTCGGAAATATTTAAATAATACACGCCTTCTTTATCAATAGACACAATCATGGGCGGCTCAGCTTTCGTCTCAATAACTTTTGCTTTTGCATTAGGTAAATCTATTTCTATGCCTTGTAATAACAACGGCGCAGTTGTCATGAAGATTACTAGCAAAACTAACATTACGTCCACATAGGGCACAACATTCATTTCAGAGTTTAGTTTTTTTTTAACACGCATATTATTTTTTAAGTAAAATCAGCTGTAAATTTGTCTAGATAGTGCGTTTGTAAAAGTAATTTGGAACCTTTCGTATTTATTGACCATCTCGTTAACTCGGTTCGCACAGCGGTTATAAGCAACTACTGCCGGAATAGCTGCAAACAAGCCCATTGCCGTTGCAATCAAAGCCTCTGCTATACCAGGCGCTACCATTGATAGTGTAGCTTGTTGCACACTTCCAAGTGCTATAAATGAATGCATTATTCCCCACACCGTACCTAATAAACCTACGTATGGACTTACAGATCCGACTGTAGCTAAAAATGATAAGTTTTTTTCTAAGCTATCAATTTCATCTCGCATTGCCGCATCCATCGCACGTTTGCTATTTTCTAGCATTTGCGTTGGTTCAATGCCACCATGCTTTTTATTGACAAAGTATTCATGCAAACCTGATTTGAAGATTTGGATCAAACCAAAACTCATATCTTTATTGTAAGTAATGCTTTTATACAGCTCGATTAAATCATGGGTAGTAGAATAATCATGCTCAAAACGCTCTTCTAATTGCTCAATAGCATTATAGTATCTCGTTTTTTGAATAATAAAACTCCAAGAAACAATTGAAATCCCCACTAAAGTTAACATAATTAACTTTACGACTAATGTCGCATCAGCGAACAAACCAAGTAATGACATTTCACTAGCCAAGACTAACCCCCGTTTAAATCTATTCTACAATTTATTCTTTATATCTTACTGCTAGCACATCACAGTGCGCAGCTCTTAAAACCGCATCTGTTGTTGAGCCTAACAAGTTATCAATTATGTGCCTATTGTGTGCACCAATAACGATTAGATCAGCTTTTATTTTTTTTGCTAATTCCACAATTGAAGTTTTTGGCGATCCAACAATAATATATTGATGACTTTCTGAGATTTCAAGATCTTTACTTATTTTATTAACAAGGTTACTAGCTTCGTCTTGCATTTTTTCAATAATCTCAGCAGTATTTAGATAACCACTCATATCCATAAACACTGGCATTGATTCTACTACATGTACAATAGAAACCTTAGTATTATTTTCTCCAAGCATTGCTTTTAAACGACCTCTGACTATTTTTTCGTGCGGTCCTAGATCAGTTGCGTAAAGAATGTGACTATAATTTTTTGCGGCCATTATAAAACTCCATTTTTATAAAGTTATGTGAGTATGTTAATTAATAATAATATACTTCATAAATATACTATAGGTTAATTAATTATTAAATATTGAACTCATCCGCTGCACTTATAAATCTTCTGCCTTGCAATCTATAACAGTTTGATTTCTAAGCAAAATAATTTATAATTGTCCATTTTATACACTTACTGGATATCCTATGCCTATCTTCGAACTCTGTGCAGAGCTTTCAATTAAACTGTGTCTTGTTTTCTAACTTGTTTATAAGCATGATTTATAACTTTGTCGATAAATTTCGCATCGGACACCTGATACCATTTACCATGTGTTTGGAAAGCTAATAATTTTAACAATCTATGATCAGGATTATTGCTATTAGATAAACTTATTGTCTGTAGCCTTATCCCTGCTGCTTTTAACTTAGGTAATGTTTTATTTAACAAAACAGCCCTTTCTTCTGTATTTTTTGAGTTAGTCACAACTATTATATGTTTTTTATATCCTGCTTTATCTTGCCAGCCATGACTCGCTGCTTGAATAGCCCCTGCTAAGTTACTGGATGTTCCATAAGCATTCATTTTATCTAAATTATAAATCGCTTGTTTTTTCCATTTTGCATCACTAGTCCCTATCGGTACTAACATATTTACATATTTACCATAAGTCCAAACGCCGCTGCGTGCGTCATTGGGCAAGCTCCTTATCATTTTTTGTAGTGATCTGATCCGGATGTTATCTGGATCGGCAGACTTCATAGTCGCAGAAGAGTCAATAATAAAACGAATATCTAATTTATCAGCGGCCTGCGCAGTAGAAATACCAAAGAAAAATGTAATTAAGCTTACTAATAGTATGCAAATAATACCAATTCTTCTTGTCATGATTCTGTTGTCCATGGGAGTTCCTAGAATATTTATAATTATTATTTTGTATTTTTATAATAATTATAGACTCTAGGGTTTAAGATTGGTAGTTTTTATAGAGGTGGTCGGTACTGATCTTCCCCTTCAGGGAAAGTACCTTTTGCGTAAGCAAAAGGGGATGGGGTGACTTAAATTTGGAGCGATCTGAATTTTCAAACACCTTGCAAAACTCAAATCAACCCCTTCGACCTTCGCTACGCTTCAGGCCACTTCCCCTAAAGGGCATAGGCGTCAACTTTAATGTTGGTTGACTTTGATTTCATATTAAAGCC
>CAYLXL010000020.1:0-35280 GCA_964387745.1 uncultured Gammaproteobacteria bacterium
TGGACGACAAAAGCTCAGGATGACGGACCTCTAGCCCCTGCGTGAACATTTACCAAAAACAGAAATAGTATATTTTTCTTTAGTTGAGTTTTAGCATCTTACTTTACATCTCAGCTGCCAAAGCTTCTTTTTTATCTAATAATTCCCATGTAAAGCCATCTTCTTCACGGCCAAAGTGACCATAAGAGGCTGTACGGCAATAAATAGGCTTTAAGAGATCAAGATGATGAATTATTCCCCTAGGGGTTAGATCAAAATGCTTGGCTATCAATTGCTCAATCTTTTCATGAGAAATTTTACCCGTACCAAAGGTTTCTACATGAATAGAAACAGGTTCAGCGACACCAATAGCATAAGCTACTTGGATTTCGCATTTATCGGCAAGACCTGCTGCAACTATGTTTTTTGCAACATAGCGACAAGCATAGGTAGCTGATCTATCTACTTTAGAAGGATCTTTACCGGAGAAGGCACCACCACCATGTCTAGCCATTCCGCCGTAAGTATCGACAATAATTTTACGGCCAGTAAGACCAGTATCACCTTGTGGGCCGCCAATAACGAAGCGCCCAGTTGGATTAATTAGAAATTTTGTTTTCTGATTAATAAATTTGGCAGGTATCACAGGTCTGATAATTTCTTCAATTACGGCTTCAACTAAATTTGCCTGATTGATCTCAGGCGAGTGCTGAGTCGATAGAACAATAGTATCAATAGTTTTAGCAATGCCATCTTCATAATAAAAAGATACTTGGCTTTTAGCATCCGGGCGCAGCCATGGCAGAATATTATTTTTGCGGCAAAAAGCTTGTCGCTTGACTAAGTTGTGAGCCATAGTAATAGGTGCAGGCATAAGCACTTCAGTTTCATTTGATGCATAGCCAAACATGATTCCTTGATCGCCAGCGCCAAGATTATTATCAGCTCTGTCTACGCCCATAGCGATGTCAGGGGATTGCTTGCCGATAGCAGTTAGCACAGCGCATGATTCCCAATCAAAACCCATGGCTGAATTATCATAGCCAATTTCACGAACTACTTCGCGAGCTATCTTTTCCATATCTACCCAAGCTGTAGTAGTGATTTCACCGCCAATTAATACCATGCCTGTCTTAACAAAGGTTTCACAGGCAACACGTGAGTTTACGTCTTGTTTCAGTAGTGCATCTAAAATGGCATCGGAAATTTGATCAGCAATTTTATCGGGATGACCTTCGGATACAGACTCAGAAGTGAAAATATAGTTATTGGCTTTGCTATGCATAGTGCTACCTGGCTAGAATTTTCTTTAAATATAACAAGCAATAGTACACATTTTGTTGTAAAATTGCACGAGAATTGTGCTGTCGGCACGAACATTAGCTGAATTATCTTAATATAAATATAATTATCAGGGAATATGACAATGGTAAAATTAACAACCCCTGTATGTGAGTTTGGTACTAAGGCTGTAGATTTTTGTTTAATAGATTGTTGTGGTAAGCAGGTTACATTACAGGATTGTGTTGGGCCTAATGGTTTACTTGTAATGTTTATATGTAATCACTGTCCCTATGTGCAATCTATACTCATGGACTTAGTGGTTGCTACTAAAAAATTAAAATCTGCAGGAGTTAATACAGTTGCGATCATGTCTAATAACTGGCAGGACTATCCTGATGATAGCCCAGAAAAAATGCAAGAATTAAAAAAGAAACTGGATTTTAGTTTCCCTTATCTAATAGATGAAACTCAAGAAATAGCAAAAAAATACGGGGCAGTTTGTACCCCAGACTTTTTTGGCTACAACAATAAATTAGAATTACAATATCGCGGACGTTTTGATGCACGTGGTCGTGAAGCAGCACCAAGTGATAACTCACATCAAAGCGAATTAGAACAAGCGATGTTATTAATCGCTAAAACGGGAGCGGGACCGATGGAACAAAAAGCAAGCGTGGGTTGTTCAATTAAATGGCGCGAGTAATTAGAGGTATAAGATAATAAAATGACTAGAGATAATATATTGACTCGCAGACAAAAAGCTAATGCTATTAGAGCACTGTCAATGGATGGGGTTGAACGAGCTAATTCTGGACATCCTGGCGCACCCATGGGTATGGCTGATGTAGCAGAAGTATTATGGAATAGCTTTTTAAAACATAATCCTAGAAATCCTAAATGGTATAATCGTGATCGTTTTGTGTTGTCCAATGGTCATGCCTCAATGTTATTGTATAGTTTGTTGCATCTAAGTGGCTATGATTTATCTATAGAAGATTTGAAAAATTTTAGACAATTAAAATCTAAAACTCCAGGGCATCCTGAGTACGCAATTACCCCAGGTGTTGAAACTTCAACCGGTCCATTAGGCCAGGGTTTTGCCAATGCAGTTGGTTTTAGCATTGCTGAGCAACTATTAGCTAAGAGATTTAATAAAGACCAGTTTCCTATTGTTGATAATTATACCTATGTGTTTTTAGGTGATGGCTGCATGATGGAAGGTGTTTCGCATGAAGCTGCATCTTTAGCTGGAACTCTAGGCTTAGGTAAATTAATCGCATTTTGGGATGATAATAATATATCAATAGACGGCGTGGTTACCCCTTGGTTTAGTGATAACACAGCAGAAAGATTTCGAGCTTATGGTTGGCAAGTGATTGAGAGTGTCGATGGACATAATAGCTCACAAATTGAAGAGGCGATAAAAAAAGCCCGCGCTAATTTATCGCAACCAACATTAATTTGCTGTAAAACGATTATTGGTTTTGGTGCACCAAATAAACAAAATACTGCTGCGACTCATGGTTCACCCTTGGGAAGCGCAGAGATTCAAGCAGCTCGAGAAAGCTTAGATTGGGCGTTTGAGCCTTTTTATATTCCAGCTGATTATTACCAGGCATGGGATGCAGTTGATAATGGTGCTGCTCAAGAACAAGTTTGGCAAAATTTATTTAATCAGTATAAAACTAAATTTCCAGACTTAGCTGCTGAGTATGTACGACGTATGCAAGGCGATTTATCTGACGACTTTTTGACCAGTTCGGATGATTTTATTTATTCTTTGCAAAGTAATCAGAACAGCAATGATAACATTAAAGAACTAGCTACTAGACAACATTCACAAAATGTATTAACCCAGTTTGGGCCAGCTTTACCTGAATTATTTGGTGGCTCTGCAGATTTAACTGGATCAAATGGCACTTTGTGGAAAGGTGCAAAAATTGTTAATAAAAATAACTGGCAAGGTGAGTACTTACATTATGGGGTGCGTGAGTTTGGCATGGCGGCAATTTGTAATGGCTTGAGTTTATATGGAGGTTTCATTCCCTACAGTGGAACTTTCTTAACTTTTTTAGACTATGGTCGTAATGCGGTGCGCATGGCAGCATTGATGCGTATACAAAATATTTTTGTATACACTCATGATTCTATAGCGTTGGGCGAGGATGGTCCGACTCATCAGCCTATTGAGCATTTAGCAATGTTAAGAGCGACCCCTAATCTAGATTGTTGGCGCCCGTGCGATAGCGTTGAAACAGCCGTAGCTTGGCAGCAGGCAATACTTAATAAAACAACACCATCAGCTATTATATTAACAAGACAGAATGTTAAATCGATGGTGCGTCAACCCGATGTATTAAAAAACGTCTCAAAAGGCGGATATATACTGTCAGACTTTGATCAAGAATTGAATAGTGATAAAAATATATTAATTATTGCTACAGGTTCAGAAGTTGAGTTAGCAATGGCGGTAAAGGCTAGATTAAAAGAACAATCATATAATATTAGAATTGTATCGATGCCGTGTGTTGATAAGTTTAAAGAACAAGATAAACAATATAAAGATTTTGTTTTAGCCAATTATAAAAACGATACAAACAATATAAATAAATTTTCAATAGAAGCAGGCTGTGCTATGCCATGGCATGAATTCATTCCTAAAACAGAAAACATAATTGGCATTGATACCTTTGGGGAGTCGGCGCCTGGTAATATATTATTAGACCATTTTGGTTTTACAATTGATAAAGTAGTTAAAAAAGTAGTGGGGTAATGTGATGACAATTAAAGTTGCTATTAATGGCTATGGTAGAATAGGCAAGAATATTTTAAGGGCTCTATATGAGGCTAATAGGACCCATGAAATTCAACTTGTTGCTATTAATGATTTAGCAGATGCTAAACAAAATGCTCACATCACTCGCTATGATTCTACCCATGGTAAATTTCAAGGAACGGTGGAAACAGAAGGTGATTATCTTATTGTTAATAAAGATAATATTAAGTTGTTTAGAGAAAGGGATCCTAGTAACTTACCGTGGGCTGATTTAGGAATTGACGTAGTCTTCGAGTGTACGGGCGCTTTTACTAGCCGTGACAAAGCTATGGCACATATTAAAGCAGGTGCAAAAAAAGTTTTGATCTCAGCACCAGGTGATAAACATGTCGATGCGACCATTGTTTATGGTATAAATCATCATATTTTAAAGCGGTCTGACACAATAGTATCTAATGCATCGTGTACAACTAATTGTTTGGCGCCGTTAGTAAAGCCATTGATGGATAACTTTGGGATTGAGTCAGGTTTAATGAATACAGTGCATGCTTACACTAGTGATCAGCGTATTATTGATGCTCATCATGAGGACTGGCGCCGTGCTCGCGCAGCGGCTAATTCTATGATTCCAACTAAAACTGGCGCTGCGGCAGCTATAGGTTTAGTAATCCCAGAACTAGAAGGCAAACTGGATGGTTTTGCTATTAGGGTGCCAGTGATGAATGTGTCAGTTGTTGATTTAACTTTTATCGCGCAAAAAGATTTAACGGCAGCCAAAGTTAACGAAGTATTAAAAAATGCTGCTAATGGCGAACTTAAAAATATTTTAGGTTATTCTGAGGAGCCATTAGTATCTTGCGATTATAATCATACTAAAGAATCTAGTGTGGTTGATTCTCTGCAAACTAAAGTTAATGGTCGCTTGGTAAAAGTTCTTGCTTGGTATGACAATGAGTGGGGATTTTCTAATCGAATGTTGGATACAGCTGTTGCAATGATGAACTCTTAGCAAAAATATGACAATATTAGCCAATTAGTTATACTATAGATATTCCAAATAAAACATGGACGTTTAACATGGACGAATTCGTAGCCAAGCGCGATCCTCTAGAGATTCAGCGTCAAAATGATTTAATTTATCTTAAAAATTATTTATTCAGCCATAGTTCTTATGGTGATTTCTTTAAAAAATACTGGTCTAGTATCCAACGCCATATTAGATTAGAAAACTACCATAAAGATGTGTTTTTCGTTAAGCATGATGAGATAACCCGTAAAGTTTATTTATTAATTTCAGGTGTGGTCTCTGCTTATGTGATCAGCGATGATTTGAAACTAACCTCTGTACATGAGTTCAAAGCAAATGAGTTGATTTCAGAACTTGCTGCGCTGTTCAATTCGCCATGGCATTATGGTTTACATGCGGTAGAGGACTGTGCCGTAGTTGCTATCGATTTGGTTGCTATTGAGAACATCGAAACAGATACACAAATGTATTCTGAGTTGATAGACTTGCTATATACTGAGACTGGCGAGCTGTGTACAGATATTTTCAACCATATGTTAAAAAATAAAATAGATCTCAACGATTTATTAGGTAAGCATAATTTGTTTGCAAGTTTAACCGAGTTGGGTGCAAAAGAATTAGCTAACTTAACAGAAAGCATGAAGTATATTTTTGTATCAAAAAATCAATTATTATTAGAGCCTGCAAATAAACAACATTTATATATAATTGAATCAGGAAGTGTAGAACAAACAAAAACGTATTTAACAGCTACGCAGGGCTTGGCCTATATCGAAGACAGTAATTTAAGTAAAGTTGATATTGTCTACGCTAATAATAAAATAGTACGTGACTTTGATAGTCTAAAAAATGTCACTAGATATAAGCATGCTTATTATGATTTCAAAAGGCAATTAAAAAACGCTGACTTAGAGAGCATGTCGCAAGATATGGCGAAAAAAGTTACTATCACAGAAGAAGTTTACCGATATGGCACGATTGGTGAGGAAAATCTTAATAAATTTAGTTCAATTGAACTCACCGCCAAAACCCTATCACCATGTTGCTTACTAGAGATAAATATAGTTGAATTAGTCCCAAAAGACAGTGTATTTGCACAGGTTTTAGGTTTTTTCAATAACAGGGTAAATAATCTAGAGTATAAGCTTGCAAAGTTTAAGGCTCTTAATATTCGATCATCGCATGAATATTTAACTTATCTTAATTTAAGTTTTTTTATCATACTTGCTACAGCCGTAATTGGTTTATTAAGTAGATTTAATAATTATCTAAACGCTAGTTTTACTTTAAATTCTGATGTCTTATTAGTTTATCATGTAATCTTAGCAGTCATTGCAGGTGTATTTATTGCGTATGCAATAAAAAATTTTGACGTCCATTTGGATTATTTTGGCTTGCATACAAAGAATTTAAGTAAACACATGATGGATGTAGGTTTTATGAGCATTATGTTGATACTTATAGTACCTTTGTTGACAGTAGGGATAAAGTTAGTATCAAACTATTTTAATCTTGTTTTGCCGCCCGATCCATTATTCAAAATAGCTTTAATACCAGATATAATAGCCATCAATCGCAATATTCACCTCGTGGCTAGTTTGGGTTTAGTTTATTGTATATACTTGGTTTATATTATAATCTATGAATTTTGTGTGCGTGGGATTGTGCAAAATTTGTTTCTGAAAACCTTGAATGGCTCAGAAAACTTTGTTTTTTGGGTAAGTGTTTTTGCTGCCAGTTGTATAGGTATGCAATTTAATCTAACCATGTTTCAGGAGTTTAGTTTAATTACATTTATAGCTGATCTGGCAATAGGTGGTATTTTTGCTAGAACAAGGAACTTATATGCCGCAATAGCGTTACATTTAATATTCGTTTTTTATATCATAATTTTTAATCTACCTGGAATTTACTCCTAGTGAATGAAGTTAAAAATAATTGGATCAAATATTATACTCCTCCTAATAGAGGTCACTGGCAAGGACGAGTAGATAGCTATGTTCCAGAACGTTACCATCAGGTTATTAAGTTTATAGATTTATCCGAAGAGTTAATTCCTGAAGATGATAACTATAGTTTTGTGATTGTTGGCTTTGCCTGTGATGAAGGTGTTGCCCGCAACCTGGGTAGAATAGGTGCTGCACAAGGGCCAGATAAATTAAGAGATTATTTGGCTAATCTGCCTTTTAATTACGCAAATTATATTAACGTCTATGATATTGGTAATATTGATTGTACAGATAAAAATTTAGAAGCAGCACAAAAAGCTTTAGGATTTGTTGTCGAAAAAATTTTATTGGCAGGTTGTCATCCTATAGTTTTAGGTGGTGGTCATGAAACAGCTTGGGGGCATTACCAAGGCATTGCTAATACCGACTATTCCCAAGATTTGGGCATTATTAACTTTGATGCACACTTTGATCTAAGGCCAATGTTGAATGGTAACCTAGGGAGTTCTGGAACGCCATTTACCCAAATCGCTTTGGACCGTGAAACTGAAAATTTAGATTTTAATTATTTTTGTATCGGTATTCAACCAACGGCTAATACTTTAAGTTTATATGAGCAAGCGCAAGAGTTAGATGTTAAATTTATTGAAGCACAAGAATTGATTAATCCTTCTAGTAATTCGCATCTAGAAGAATTTTCAGATTTCTTACAAGATCAAGATAGTATTTATTTATCAATATGTTTAGATGTGTTCTCAAGTTGCACGGCCCCTGGTGTAAGTGCACCACAACCGTTAGGTGTCATGCCACAACATATTTTGCCTTATTTACGTTTATTAGCAGCAAGTGGCAAAGTGATTACAATTGATTTAGTTGAACTTGCACCTAATTTGGATAAAGATAATAATACAGCACGTTTAGGTGCTCATTTACTGGCAGATTATATTAATACAGCTTGTATGACTGATGAATAATAATGAATGATTTACTGTTGTACAATGCTAAAATTTTTTCCTGTAGTGTTGATGCTAAAAATACTTCTGCTTTTAATGCCATTGTTATCAATAATAGCAAAATAGTTGATTTAGTTGAAATTAAAGATCCAACAGAGTTAAAAAAATTGATTCAGAGCAGTAATAAAGCTATAGATGTAAAACAGCAATGGATTACACCTGGCCTTATTGATTGTCATACACATCTAGTATTTGCTGGGGATCGCCAAGCAGAATTTACTGATCGCATAAAAGGTAAAACATACGAAGAAATTTCTCATACAGGTGGCGGTATAAGTTTTACTGTGAAGAAAACTCGTGAAGCTAGCTTTGAGGAGTTGTTAAGTTTAGCTGAAGCACGTTTAAAACAAATGTTATTAAATGGGGTGACAACGGTAGAGATTAAATCTGGCTATGGCTTAGATTTTGCTTCAGAGAAAAAAATTCTCGAAGTTATTAATTATTTGGTTAATAATTACCCGGTTACAATTCAAAAAACTTTTTTAGGTGCACACACAGTCCCGCCAGAATATAAGAACAGACCTGATGATTATATTAATTATTTAATAAATAACATATTACCAGATTTAATAAAAAATAATCTAATAGATGCTATTGATAGTTTTTGCGAAAATATTGCGTTTACGCCAGAACAGTTACGGCCATTGTATAAAAAAGCGCAAGAATATAACTTAGTGATAAAAGGCCATACAGAACAATTAGCGAAAATAGGTGGTGCTGAATTGGTCTGCGAGTTTAATGGCCTGTCATGCGATCACCTAGAATATGCAGATCAAAGTATTATTGATTTAATGCAAAAGCATCAAGTCACAGCTGTTTTGTTGCCGGGTGCGTATTATTATTTAGGGCAATATAAATTACCTCCAATTGATCTATTACGTGCTGCAAATATTCCTATTGCTATCGGATCAGACTTTAATCCTGGGACATCGCCTGTATTATCTTTAATTACTATTATGAATATGGCCTGTGTGCTTTTTCGCTTAACTCCACAAGAAGTATGGCAGGCGGTTACCATCAATGCTGCCCGTGCTTTAGGGATGCATAATACATTGGGTAGTATAGAGATTAATAAACAAGCAGATTTAATTATCTGGGATGTTAATCACCCTTATGATCTTTGTTATTATTTGGGATATAATTTTGAAAAAACTATAATAAAAAATGGTGAAGTAATCCATGGCTACAAGATATCGTGACTGTATTGTTAAAGCTCCTAGGGGACTTAATTTAAACACAGCTAATTGGCAGATAGAGGGGGCTTATCGCTTAATTCAAAATAATTTAGATCCAGATGTTGCTGAGAATCCGAAAGAATTAGTCGTGTATGGCGGTATAGGACGTGCAGCTCGCAATTGGGAATGTTTTGATCAAATTTTATTATCATTACAAAAGCTAGAAAAAAATCAAAGTTTACTAATTCAATCTGGCAAGCCTGTCGGAGTTTTCGAAACTCATGTTGATGCACCGCGGGTGTTGATTGCTAATTCTAATTTAGTACCTAATTGGGCAAGCTGGCAGCATTTTAATCAATTAGATCAAAAAGATTTAATGATGTACGGTCAAATGACCGCAGGTTCGTGGATTTATATAGGAAGCCAGGGTATTGTCCAGGGGACCTATGAGACTTTTGTTGAAATGGGCAGGCAGCACTTTGATAATAATTTATCTGGAAGATGGATTTTAACTGCCGGTTTAGGCGGTATGGGTGGTGCGCAACCACTAGCAGCAACCATGGCTGGAGCAAGTATTTTAGCTATAGAATGTGATCCAGAAAAAATTCAAAAGCGACTTAAAACAGGTTATTTGCAGATAGCAACTGAAAATCTAGATGAAGCTTTGAGTATTATTAACCAAGCATGTAAGAATAAACAGATGGTCTCTGTTGGGTTGTTGGGTAATGCAGCAGAAGTTTACCCGGAATTAATTAAGCGTGGAGTAAGACCAGATCTGGTTACTGATCAGACTAGTGCGCATGATCCATTAAATGGTTATTTGCCTATTGGTTGGACCTTACAACAAACCGCAGATTTGCGCAAAAGTGATCCACGAAAAGTTGAAATGGCTGCGCGTGAGTCGATTAAAATTCAATTACAAGCTATGTTAGAGTTTAATAAACTCGGCATACCTACTGTGGATTATGGCAATAATATAAGACAAGTTGCTTTTGACGAGGGCGTAAAAAATGCTTTTGATTTTCCTGGTTTTGTGCCGGCTTATATAAGACCATTATTTTGCAAGGGCATCGGTCCGTTTAGATGGGTGGCGTTATCAGGTGATCCGGAAGATATCTATAAGACAGACCAAAAAGTAAAAGAATTATTACCTAGTCATAAGAGCTTACACACTTGGCTTGATATGGCAGGCAAGCAGATTAAATTTCAAGGCCTACCAGCAAGAATTTGTTGGGTAGGTCTAGAGGATCGCTACAGATTAGGTGTTGAGTTTAATAATATGGTAAGAACAGGTGAGTTAAGTGCACCGATTGCTATTGGTCGAGATCATTTGGATTCTGGTTCTGTTGCTAGTCCTAATCGTGAAACAGAAAGCATGCAAGATGGGTCAGATGCCGTATCTGATTGGCCATTATTGAATGTATTATTAAATACAGCAAGTGGTGCTTCTTGGGTAAGTTTTCACCATGGTGGTGGTGTTGGTATGGGCTTTTCACAGCATTCTGGCTTTGTTATAGTTGCTGATGGCACAAGTGATGCTGAAATGAGATTGCGCCGCGTGTTATTTAATGACCCTGCAACAGGTGTCATGCGCCATGCTGATGCTGGATATGATATAGCGATTCAATGTGCTCGTGAAAATAATTTAAATTTACCAATGATTAAATAATAGTAAAAAATAAAAAAATAAAAAAATAAGCAGTAAAGAATGAATAACAAAATCAATTTTGTATTGAAGCCAGGTAATTTAACGTTAGAAGATTTAAGTCAACTTATGCATGGTGGCTATAATATTAATATAGAAAAAACAGCTATAAGTAATATATTAGCAAGTAGAGAGTATTTATTAAATGCGCTTAATGACGATGACGTAATTTATGGCGTGAATACAGGTTTTGGTATATTGGCCAAACAAAAAATTAATGACGAAGATTTAAGTAAGCTCCAGGTTAACTTAATTCTTTCACACGCTACAGGTGTTGGATCTTATCTTAGTCCTGAAGTAACACGTTTAATTTTGGTCTTAAAAATTAATACGCTAGCGATGGGCTATTCTGCAGTGCAGTTAGAGACCATAGAACAATTAATGTATTTGTTTAATAACGACGTTTTGCCTTGTATCCCTGAAAAAGGTTCTGTTGGTGCATCAGGAGATCTTGCGCCCTTAGCGCATTTAGTTGCGCCATTAATTGGCTATGGAGAGGTTTTATATGACGGTAAAATTATTGCTGCGAGTCAGTGGCTAGAAATAGCTAAACGTAGCCCATATAATTTTACTTCGAAAGAAGGGTTGGCATTACTAAATGGCACACAGGTTACCACAGCTTTAGCAGTATATAGCGTAATAAAATTACAACAGTTATTTAATGCTACATTTTGTATAGGTGCAATGGCGGTCGATGCTATAGCGGGTAGCCGCATGCCATTTGATCCCTTAATCTCTAAAGTAAGAAATCAACCGGGGCAAGTTTTAGTCGCTGAAAAGTTACACAAGTTATTAGAAGGTAGTGAAATTTTGGCATCACACGATAAATCATTAGGTAATTTATGTGATAAAGTTCAAGATCCTTATTCGGTTAGGTGCCAGCCACAAGTAGTCGGTGCTTGTTGGCAGCAGTATGAATTCGCTAAATCGATCATCACTAATGAAATTAATGCTGTTACAGATAATCCTTTAGTTTTTGTTACGGAAGATAAAATTTTATTTGGCGGCAATTTTCATGCTGAGCCAATAGGCTTTGCAGTGGATAATTTAGCTTTAGTTATTGCAGAATTGGGTTCGATATCCGAGCGTCGTGTTGCTTTATTGGTAGATCCTAATTTTAGTGGTTTACCAGCTTTTCTTGTTAAAAATAGTGGGATAAATTCTGGATTCATGATAGCGCAAGTAACTTCGGCAAGTTTAGTGAGTGAAAATAAAGCGTTAGCTACACCCACCGTAACAGACAGCATACCTACATCAGCTAATCAAGAAGATCATGTGAGTATGGCTACTTATGGTGCTCGTCGTTTAATTCAAATGCTTGACAATTATACTCATATTATTGCTATTGAATTGCTAGCAACTGCACAGGGTATAGACTTCAGACGACCGTTAAAGTCATCACCTCAGTTAGAAAAGATTATGCAATCTTTACGTAATGAAGTCGCTTTTTATGAAGCAGATAGATTTTTTCATCAAGATATAATGAAAGCAGCTAGATTTATTTTGAATTATAAATTTTTTAATTAAAGAGGTAGTATGGCTTTTGATCAATGTTTAAAATGTGGTTTAAAAAATATATATTTTGATGGTGAACTTTGGAATTGTCTAGATTGTTTTCATGCCTGGAATGCTGCAGATGCTGAAAAGTCGACTGATGATAGTATAAAAGATGCTTATGGAACTAAGCTGACGGACGGCGATACAGTGTTGTTGATTAAAGAACTGAAAGTCAAAGGTTCATCTTCAGCTATAAAGATAGGCACAAAGGTTAAAAATATTAAGCTCGGCGATTTTGGCGCGGGTCATGATATAAGTTGTAAAATTGATGGCTTTGGAGCTATGAACTTAAAGTCAGAGTTTGTTAAAAAAGCGTAAATTATTATATCTTTGTTGGTTTTTTTCTTTAGTAATATTCACTCTTAACTGATTGATAGTACGCGTTCACCGTATAGGAATCTACGCCCCTGTCATTCCGATCTTGTCGAGGAATCTCAGATTGAAGATTAAGAGATCCTTCGCTTCGCTCTGGATGACAAAAATTCTAATAGCTGAACATTTACTCAGTAAAAAAGCCGTTGACAACGGCTTATACATCACCGAAAGTTCTTTCTGAAGATAACTCTGCTGAAAAAAATTCTCCAAAACAAGACGAACTCGAAGATAAACCAAGACGATAACGCACAGATTAGATCTTATAGATAGCATTTCTCGCCCTTATCTTCTGATCATTATCTGCGGCTAATTTATTCACTAATATTCTAGATAGGATATAATATTTAAGTCCACAGGAGTTGGAACTAAAACAAGGATTGTTAATGAATAAGAATACGGTTTTGCTTTATATTGCATATAGGCATACTCAATATGCGAGTATGGTTAATAGATCTCTATCACCAGAAGAATTAGTTACATCATTTAATTTAGCGCGGTCAAATCATCAATATAGATGTTTTAAGATACCAACATTAGAGTCGCTGATGTCGCGGTATGATACATCAAGCAGGACGATTAACTTTTTAGATAAATTACCATTGATAGGCAGTTGCAGGAAAACTGCATACACAAGAAAAATATTAGTTTCTATTACTAAACTGGCTTTATCAATCAGTAGTAAGCCCTTAAATAACCTGGAGTTTGAGCAGCTGTATAAAGAGGTGAATCTTCTTTATTTAAACAGATATTTTGCTGATAATGAAGTACAAGATATTTTAAAAATAAGTATTGAAAATATTCTTCTAAGGGCTTATTTAAATACATCAGAGACTCTACCGGGGAATGCTATAGATAAATTACAATCATTTTTTGATTATGCAAGACCAGATTTTAATATGCTTTATAAGCTGACTAATGATATTTGTTTTTTCTCATTGTCTTCACCCAGGGCTGATGTTGTTGATAGCCTATATAGGATCGATGTCTGGGATTATATACTTGCTGCAAGTACGAAAATTAATCACGGAAATTTCGGTGGCAAGTTATTTAAGCTTTGTAAAAATATCAAGCCACAAACAATGATTGAATATCAAAACAAGAAAGAATTGTTAGCTAATGCAATTTTCTGGTTAGGTAAGCAATCAATATTTGATAAGAAAATATTGAGAAGTTTATCAGCCTATAAAAGGCCAATATTGAATCCGGAATGGTATATTAAAAAACATGAAGAAAAACTTAAAATTGTATCGGAATTCATTAAAAATAAGCCTGAATTAGCATACTTTATTTTTAATAAATTAGATGTTGCAAAGCTATCCACTGATATCTTAAAAGAAATAATAACTGTCTATCAAGATACTGAAAAAGATTATAACATATTTAAAGCGATAGAGGCTGTTGAGTTATTGTTCAATAAATTTTATAAATCAGTATACTCAAAAACCCCAGATGAAATTATAGAACGTAATGCAAGTCGAGTAATCGCATTAGATAATTATAGTCAAGGTCCATCAAGATTAACGCTCAATGCTAAAAATAGCAGGCTATTAGCGAAAAAATTAATAGATGATTGTTGTCCTATTACTCTTAATAAGTTCATGTCATTTTATGACGATGAGACGCCTATTATAAAACTCAATTTATATACCCAGCCATCATTAGCATGTTTAAACTCTAAAATAGGTACATGTGGTATTAATGCTTATGAGCTACAAGAGTTTACCAAATGGGTTGGTCAATATAGATGTGATGCAACTTATAAAGATATAGTTTGTTTAGCTCCTGATGCTGTTTCTAAAAGAGTTAATAAAAAACTCTTGAGAAGATTTATAAATATTCTACGTTTGAAGAGCACTGGACTAATCGACATAGTAAGTGAAGACTGGTTTACATATGGTAAATTAACTTGTTTGCTGAGTTTAGAACCTAGATTATATGACCCAAAATATTTAAAGTTTATCGAGCTCCTAGATATAAGTAAAATTGAACTTGCTGATATAGACTATATTAATAATTATTATAAACTCTACAAAGATCTACCATCAGAAATTGTTTTTCTAAATCAGTCAGTGGTTACTAATAGTTTTTGTGCCACTTATACTAGGTTAAAAGGTTTTAATTTGGATATCATGAACTTATTTAAGAAGTTTGAGCATGGTATCTGCGTATCCGGCACCGATGTTCCTATAGATCCTATAGAATCTAAAGATTGTATGATGGTCACCGAATGCGAAGAATTTACTGCAATGCCTTCATTTAGATACAGATTGGGGCCTCGGTAAAATAGTTTAGGTTAATTACAGATCTTTTGTAGGGCGAATGGTCATTCGCCCTAAAGGTTATGATTAGCGTGAATGGTATTAATACTCACTATCTTTGGCTATTAAATCGCGACGGCCGTAATTAATATAATCTTCAGGAATTCCTACAGGATTTAGATTTTGATCAACCGCTATGCGATCATCGAAGATAAAACAGCGTCCATCCCATAAACTATTTTCAGCGGTAGTCTGTTCAAAATAGTTTAAAATACCACCCTGTAAATGATAGACGTTGGTGTAACCCTGTTCTTTAAGATAAGCAGTAGATTTTTCGCATCTAACACCACCTGTACAAAACATGGCTATTTTAGTATCTTTATTTTTATCTAAATTATTTTTGATGTATTCAGGTAATTCTCGAAAAGTCTTGGTATCAGGATTAATCGAGTTTTTAAATGTCCCCATTTTATATTCAAAACTATTGCGTGTATCAATAATAATAGTATTAGGGTCTTCTATCAATTCGTTCCATTGTTCAGCATTAAGATGCTCACCAGTTTTATTAATGACGTCTATTTTGCCTAAACCTAAAGTTACAATCTCAGCACGCGCTTTAACTTTTAGTTTACGGAAAGGATCAAATAGGGCTGTTGAGTACTTAACGTCTTTAGCAGGGATTTCACCGATCTCAGTGGTAGAGTTAATAAATGCTAATGTAGCATGAAGGTTATCAAGAGAATTTGCGCTTATCGTGCCATTAATACCCTCAGAAGCTAGTAAAATAGTGCCTTTTATATTTAAAGCTTTTAGCTTGTCTAAAAAAACCTCACGTAGTTTGGCTACGTCGTCTGCTTCGATAGGTTTAGTTACAAATTTGTAAAAAGCCATTATCTGGTAACTTGTTGAATTGTCTAGGTTATTTACTTGATTTTTTAGTTTGGCGTGATATCGACTAAGATTGTCTTGAAGGTTTTCTAGCATATAGTTCTCGGATTTAGTTAATGGGTGTAAGCCATCAGAGAATTTTACCATATGTTAGCTGGATCGCAATCTTTTATAGTTATCCCAGCGGGTTTTGTGAATCAACCCCTCGGCTACCGCCGTCTTAAATGCACAATCAGGTTCTTTTTCGTGGATACAATCACGAAACTTACATTTTTTTAAGAAAGGGGCAAATTCAGGATAAGCAGCTTCGATTTCCTGTTGGGACATATGTGCAACTTCAAGCTCACGGATCCCCGGGGCATCTATTAAATCGCCATTGTTGGGCAGGTGATATAGTTTTGATACGCTAGTGGTGTGCCGTCCCAACAAAGTTTTTTCATTAATTTCGCCAGTTTTAATTACTGCGTTAGGGAGTAATTGTTGAGATAGGCTAGATTTTCCAACCCCAGAAGCCCCGATTAATAATGATTTTTTATCAGCTAGATGTTTTTCTAGTATTTTAATAGTCGAGGCATTATGTAGACTAGTTTTTAGAACCGAATAACCTATACTCTCATAGATATTAATTAGATTATTTATTTGTGTAATTTTATTGAAATCATCTTTATTGTGTTCATCCAACCTTTCGAACAAATCAAGTTTGTTGAATACTAAAATAGGTTCAATGTTGCAAACATGGGCAGTGATCAGAAATTGATCAATCAGCAGACTCTGCGGCTCAGGTTCAAAACTAAAAATAATAAACATTTGATCAAGATTAGCGGCAATCGGTTTGTTAGTCTGAGCAGTGGAGTTGGTTCTAGTTAATAATGATTTTCTTGGTAATAATTTATTAACAATACCGACTTTTTTTGTAGGATCATCTACTTGATATAGAACTTGATCACCCACAGCTAACGCCGGCAAGTTCTGACGTAAATTACATTTGATAATTTTACCAAGATTATTTTCAACGCTGACCAAGTCACCATAGTGGCTTACTATCAAGCCAACTAAACCAGTATTGTAATCAGCATTAATAAGGATTTTATCTTGGTTCTTGTTAATGCGACGTTGTTGATTGAGGCTAAGTTTTCTTTTCGACATTTTATCTGGCTTCTGCCCTAAATCTAGCTTAAAATTTACAAAGTGGTCTATTTTTAGTACTAGATCAGGCTATTATAAATTAAAATTTATGCAAATAATATAAAACTTGATACATAAACTGGGCATCAACTGAAAATGAACCACAAAAAATCAGCTAGTAACCTAGTCTGGCTCGATTTAGAAATGACGGGCTTAGATCACAACACAAATGTAATTATAGAAATAGCCACAATAGTAACGAATAAAAATCTTGAAATTATCGCGCGTGGCCCTATGCTGGCAATTTATCAGCCAGAAGCTAAATTAGCTTTAATGGATGATTGGTGTATTAAAACTCATACCAATAGTGGTTTGGTAAATAGAGTGCGAGAAAGTAAAGTGAGTGTTGAAGAAGCTGAAATGCTTACTTTAGAGTTTATTAAGCAATGGATTCCAGAACGTCAATCGCCGTTATGCGGCAATAGTATAGGTACAGATCGTCGCTTTATGCATAAATATATGCCTAAGTTAGAAAATTATTTTCATTACAGAATAATTGACGTCTCGACTATTAAAGAACTAGCTTTAAGATGGCGACCAGACATTAAAGCTTATGCAAAACGCAATTCTCATTTAGCTCTGGAAGACATAGAAGATAGTATTGAAGAACTTAAATATTATATTGGTAATTTTTTAATCAAAAATAAACCAGAAAATTTTGAGAGTGAATTAGAAGAATCAGCTGTAGTTATGCCAGCTATAACTATAAATAGTGAAGACAAAGGTTTAAATAAACCGTGGGCTATAACTCAAGAGTGGGTTGATGATTTAATTAAAAGAAAGCTACCCGATAGACCTAAAGATAGTTATAAACATCAGTTTGGACATGTTGTAGTTATTGGCGGCAGTCGTAACATGGCAGGCGCTATTATTATGGCAGGGACAGCAGCGTTAAGAGTTGGGGCAGGTCTAGTGACTTTAGTTGCAGATCATGCACATAATGTTTGGCTAAATCAGACTCATCCAGAGATGATGGTTGTGAGCTCTGATAATAAAGTAGCTATAGAAGCATTATTACTCAAAGCTTCAGTAGTCATCCTAGGGCCAGGTTTAGGAACTGATGTCACTGCGAAAGAAATTTTTGATTTTAGTATAAACTGTCTAGAGCGTATTTTAGAAAACAATGAAAATACTAAAAAACTTAAAGCAATAATTATTGATGCCGATGGGTTAAGACTATTAGCTGAAAGCTATAATGAAAAAATAAAAGTCTTAAATGGTTTATCAGATGGGTTATCAGATATCTTAAAAGATAAATTAATTTTGACACCTCATGCTGGTGAGGCAGAAGCACTTTTAGCGCCATTGACTGATGATAATCTACCTCATGACCGTCTGACCACTGTACAAAAAATATCCGCTGATTATAAAGCTACGACTGTTCTTAAAGGAGCAGGTAGTTTGATCTGTAAAGGGAATAATCTTGCACTATGTACATTGGGTAATCCTGGTATGGCTACTGCTGGTACGGGGGACATACTGTCTGGAATCATTGCTGGTTTAGTGAGCCAGGAGATTAATACATTTGAGGCTAGTTGTTTAGGAGTTTATCTGCATGCTAAAGCAGGTGATCTACAGGCAAAAAAATATGGTGAGCGAGGCATGGTCGCAACAGATTTATTATTAGAGTTAAGAAAGTTGTTAAATTTTGTATGAAGCCAATAATTTTAGAAAATGAAGACGATATGCAATCTTTTGCCGAAAAAATGGCTAAAGATTGTAAAAAGTATAATAGAAATTTACTGGTTTACTTATCGGGTGATTTAGGTACGGGTAAGACAACTTTTAGTAGGTATTTTATACAGGCATTTGGTTGGGAAGGTAAGGTAAAAAGTCCTACTTATACGTTGGTGGAGCATTATGATTTCGGCGGGATAAATGTGTATCATTTGGATTTATACAGGCTTTCAGCCCCAGAAGAAGTTAACTTTTTAGGGTTAGAAGAAATCTATAACAGTCTAGATAATGTTTCAATTATATTAATTGAATGGGCGGAAAAAGCAGCAGACGTATTGCCAAATGCAGATATAAATTTAAAATTTGATTATGTTGAGTTTAAAGATTCAGCAAGAAGTGTTGAAGTCAATTATCAGCATTTATAAACCTGTTTTGTTGTAGCAAAAGGATTGAAGTTTTAATGGCGAGAATAAATATTTCTGTAGTATTATTATTTATGACCCAAGCGCTTTTTGCGCAGACGACCATTAATAGTATTAGGCTTTGGCCAGGGCAAAATAATACACGTATCGTTGTTGATATTGAGGTGGAAGCGCCTAAGCCAGTAAAAAAAAATAGTAAAGTTGTAAAATTGTTAAGGCCGGATAAATTAGAATATACCAATTTTACTTTAGAAAGTCCTAATAGATTAGTAGTTGATATAAAAAATGCTGTGCTAGCTAGCCCGCAAGTAATAAAAAATATAAGTTTTAATAACACCCAAATTAATACGTTACGTTATTCGAAACAAAATAATAATTTACGTTTAGTGTTCGACTTAAAAAGCCAAGTAGCAACCAAATTATTTACCATACCGCCAGTCAGTAGTGTCACCAGCCATAGACTAGTTATTGATGTTAAAAATAAATTTATACCTGACACCGTAATTAGCAGTAGTCAAACAGTTTCTCAGTCGGTGTCTCCGACTGTTTTTCCTGAAGATAAAACACAAGCGGCGGTGTTAAGACAGACCAATAAATTTAAAAATAATGATCTAGCTAAAGTAAACGGATCTGATGCTCCTTTGCCTCGTTTAACTTCAATAGATAGTTATGTTAAGAAAAAATTTACGGTTGTTATTGATCCAGGCCATGGTGGCGAGGATCCAGGTGCCATTGGCCAATCAGGTACAAGGGAAAAAGATGTGGCGCTTTCAGTTGCTTATTATTTGAAGCGCTATATTGATCAAGATGAAGATATCAGGGGAGTATTAACACGCACGAGTGATTACTATATTGGTTTAAGAGAAAGAACAGAAAAAGCCCGTGCTAACCAAGCAGATTTATTTGTGTCTATTCATGCAGATGGTTTTAAAGATACACGTGCTTCAGGCTCTTCTGTCTTTGTACTCTCTGAGCGCGGGGCGACGAGTGAAATGGCTAAGTGGTTGGCTGCACATGAGAACGCTTCTGATCTTGTTGGTGGCGTGCATTTAGAGAATAAAGATCCAATGTTAACCACTGTATTGCTAGATTTGTCGCAAACAGCATCTAATCGTGCAAGCTACCAAGTGGCCAATAAAGTTCTTCAGCAAATGGCTGTAATAACCGATTTGCATAAATCGAGTGTAGAAAAAGCAGCATTTATGGTCTTACGTTCACCTGATATACCATCTATATTAGTCGAAACAGGTTTTATCTCGAATCCACGTGGCGAACGTGACTTATTATCTTCAGTGCATCAAAAGAAAATTGCTTATAGTATCTATAAAGGTATTAAATCTTATTTCAAAATGTACCCAAGGCCTTCGTGGTCAGATGAATTGATTCAAGCGAAACGATAACTATGGCTGATATCATTCAATTATTGCCACCATTAATTGCTAATCAAATAGCAGCTGGAGAAGTGATAGAGCGTCCATCTTCAATTATAAAAGAACTTATTGAAAATAGTTTGGATGCTGGGAGTACAGAAATTGTTGTTAGTATCAGAAAGTCTGGTAATAATTTAATTAGTGTTCGTGATAATGGTTCTGGTATAAGTAAAAATGATCTGCCATTAGCTATTTGTCAGCATGCTACAAGTAAACTAAAAGAACTTGCAGATCTCGATAATATCACAAGCCTTGGTTTTCGTGGTGAAGCTTTAGCGAGTATTTGTGCTGTTGCAAGAGTTCAGATTACATCGCGCCAGGTTGACAGTGATAAGGCTTATAGCTTGATAGTTGATCATGAAAATCCTGAAAATTATAAAATTGTTGAAGATGCGCATCCGGTTGGTACGACGATAACTGTCCAAGATTTATTTTACAGTACACCGGTACGCCGAAGATTCTTAAAAGCGGATAAGACAGAGCTTATTCATATTATTGATATCTTCCAAAAACTAGCTTTGAGTAATTTTAACTGTAGCTTTACTTTGATTGATGAGGGGAAGCTGGTTTATAAACTGATTAATACTCACGCTAATGGTAATCATCAACGTGTGCAAAAAATATTTGGTAAAAATTTTATTGAGAATGCGGTACATTTTACCAGTCAAGGACAAGGTATTAAGCTTGAGGGTTGGGTTGGTAACTGTAATTATCACCGTAGCCAAACCGATCAACAATATTTTTTTCTAAATAATCGAATTATTCGTGATAAGTTGATTCTGCATGCGGTTAAATATGTTTATGAAACGTTGATCCCAGCTGGTCGCCACCCGTGTTATATATTATATTTAACAATAGATCCTGATCAATTTGATATCAATGTCCACCCAACTAAACATGAAGTGAGATTTTATGATTCGCGTTGGATACATCAGTTTATCACTCAACAGTTAAGTAAGGTTTTATTAGAACATAAAGATACTAGTGGTATTATTGATATTAGTGATAATAATTTTGGCAGTCAGTTTGAAACTAAAAGTAAAATTGAACCCAAGGTAATAACAAATTGTGATGTTTATCGTTCAGCTCGTTTGAATATTCCTGCTATATTGCAAAAAGTTCAATCTAGTAAAAATTTTGCCAATTCAGCTAATTTTTTTGTGGAGCACAATACTCAACCAGCAAAGACAACCTCCCCGCGGCTTCTACTGGGTGAAATTATAGCTAATATTAATAATAGTCTGGTGATAACTTTCGATAAGACAGCAAATATTTATTATTTGGTTGATCTGGCGCGCAGTTATCAATATTTTGCTTGGCAAGAACTACAAAGCCAATGGCAAGCAAATAAAAAATTAATTAGTCATCATCTAAATATTGTATCTAGTTATCGAACCGGGGACCTCTCAGCTGAATTTATAGCAAACTTAGAGCAACTGGGTGTTGTTCTTCAGGACAATAAAATTATAGCAGTGCCGGCTGTACTGCAGTTTGCTGAGCCTCAGCTTATATTTGAAGTCATGTATGATTATTTCAGTGCAAGTTCAAGTTTAGGTTCATTGGGATCTTATGAAAGTTTATTTAAGAAATTAGCCAATCTAGCGTTAGGCCGTTTAGAGGGTAATTTATTAATATCTGAGCAAGTTAATATACTTGATAAGTTGGCTAATATTCAGTATGATGGTCCAGAGTTTAATGGTCGGCATTTGTATAAAAAATTATTGCCTGCTGATCTCGAAATTTTTTTGACTGTATAATATTCCAGCACTATGTCTATTAATAAGCCACAAGTCATCTGCATCATGGGCCCCACTGCCATTGGCAAAACCAGTTTGGCAATAGAATTATATGATCTAGGGTTCCCCATTGATATTATTTCTGTTGACTCAGCTATGGTCTATAAAGGTTTAGACATAGGTAGTGGTAAACCGACTCAAGATATACTAAATAGGGTGCCACATGGTCTAGTGGACATCAGAGAGCCTTTTGATGTTTATACTGTTGCTGACTTTTATCAAGATGTTTTAACATTAGTACGTCAATCACATGCTAATAACCGCGTTCCGTGTTTGGTTGGTGGTACCATGATGTATTTTAATGCACTTTTTAATGGTTTAGCGAAGTTACCAAGTAGTGATCCAGCTATTCGCTCGCACATTGGTAACTTGATCAGGGAACATGGTCTGCAAAAGATTTATAATGATCTAGCAGTTATTGATCCCATTACAGCCCAAAAAATTAATGCCAATGATACTCAGAGAATTATCCGTGCGCTGGAAGTTTTCATCGCAACTGGGCAACCTATGAGTGAATTATTAAAACAAACTGCAGGTACGTTTAGCGAATTCAAAAATTTTGCCTGCACGAATGTAATTCTGGCACCTGAGCCACCAGAAATTAATGTATATAAAAACCAGCTTAGCCCTCGAATAAAGCTGCACGAAGTCATAGCTGCTCGATTTCATATGATGCTAGATGATGGATTTATTGCAGAGGTTGAATCATTGTATAAAAATCCAAATATTTCGCCAGTCCTGCCGGCAATGAAATCTTGTGGTTATCAGCAGATATGCCAATATTTAGCAGGTGAGTTAAAGTATGAAGGTATGGTCGAAAATAGCATATCTGCAACTCGGCAGCTGGCAAAAAGGCAGTTAACTTGGTTGAGAAACGGCCTGCGATTATGGGGTAACACGCATTGGTTAAATGTCTATGAAACTGATTACAAAGCTGAAATAATAAAATTACTAAAGTTTTGATTTATTATTTTATAGTATATAATTATCAACGGGATAATAATTAATAAGTAATAATAACAACAGATAATAAGATAACGCCATGTCAAATACGCCAAACCCGGTTAATTCAATGAAGGAGAATATGATGTCGAAAGGACAGTCGTTACAAGATCCTTTTTTAAATACTTTACGCAAGGAACGTGTACCCGTAGCAATTTATCTCGTAAATGGTATTAAACTGCAAGGTCAGGTAGAGTCTTTTGATCAGTTCGTTGTTTTATTAAAGAACACAGTTAGCCAAATGGTCTACAAGCATGCTATTTCTACTATTGTGCCTGCGCGCAACGTAAAATTGACATCAACAAATGGTCAAACTACTGGTGCCGTTATCGGTGGCCCGGTAAGTGGTATGTTAGGGCAAGGTGGAATGTCGTCAGCATCTGGACAATTATCAGGACCAGATGATTTCATGCAAGATTTTAATCAAAACGATTATTAAGACCTTAATCTCTAATCTCTAAGCAATAAACATTATCTATATTTTATAGAATATTTATAGATGGGTTTATTTTTTTGGAGATCTATAAAATAACTTGGAGTAGAAATTGTTTGATCGTCCCGAAGGCGGTGACATTGCCGTATTAGTTCATATTGATTTTGCCAAACAGCACAATATTGAAGATTACACCGAGTTCAAAACCTTAGTTCTATCAGCAGGTGTTTATATCACTGGCAGTATTTCTGGTAGTAGGACTTCTCCCGATAGCAAATATTTTATAGGTACGGGTAAGTTAGAAGAAGTTCGTTTGCTTGTGCAGGCAACTAAAGCTAACGTCGCTATTTTTAATCATAGTTTATCACCCTCTCAAGCTCGTAATCTTGAAAAAGTTCTACAATGTCGGGTTTTAGATCGTACTGGGTTAATTCTTGATATATTTGCGCAACGCGCCAAAACTTTTGAAGGCAAGCTTCAGGTTGAATTAGCACAATTAAATTATATGGCGACTCGCCTAGTGAGGGGGTGGACTCACTTAGAACGACAAAAGGGTGGTATTGGTTTACGTGGCCCAGGGGAGACTCAGCTCGAAACGGATCGTCGTTTGCTGCGTGCTCGAATAGAGCATATTAATAACAAGCTTGATAAAGTAAGACAGCAGCGCGAGCAAAATAGACAAGCTCGCCGTAAAGTGGCTATTCCGACTGTCTCATTTGTTGGTTACACCAACGCTGGTAAATCTACGTTATTCAATCAATTATTAGGAGAGCATGTTTATGCCGCTGATAAATTATTTGCAACATTAGATCCGACTTTACGTGGTATGCATATCCCAGATGTGGGGAAAGTTATCTTTGTTGATACAGTGGGTTTTATTCGGCATTTGCCACATGATTTGGTAGAAGCTTTTAAAGCAACTCTTGAAGAAACAGCTAGCTCTGATTTATTATTATTAGTTATTGATTTAAGTGACCCAGAATACCGTGCAAAGTTAGATCAAGTCGAACTAGTTTTGGCAGAGATAGGCGCGGATAAATTGCCTACTATTCAGGTATACAATAAAATTGACAATATAGCTGGTTTCAAGCCAAAGGTAGAATATAATGATGCTGGAATTATAACTAAAGTATTTATTTCCGCGCAAGATAATCTTGGACTAGACTTATTACGTAAAGCAATTGTTGAAAGATTGAGTAAAGGAATCGTACAGTTAAAACTTAAAATTCCGTTTTCTCGTGGAGATATTCGATCAAAACTGTTTTCTATCGGTGCGGTTAAAACTGAAGATATGATAGAAGAAGAGCAGGCATGGGTTATAGCTATTAGGGTCCCTATTTTAGAGATTCAAAGAATATTTGCTCATGAAGATAATAGCTGGCAAGATTATATATTAGATTAATTAACAAACTCGAGAAATTATATGGATGCAAATAATCATTTATCTTGGAATGAAGATGATAACGATACTAAGGGTCGTCGTGATTCTAATAAACCAGGAAACAATGGTGGTAATCGTCAGGGCCCTCCAGATTTAGACGAATTATTTAAAAAAGCACAAAAATGGTTTTCAGATATCGTTAGTGATAAGAAAAAGCCAGACTTTGGTTCTGGAAATTTTAACTTTAAAAAAGATGATTTTGATAAGCAGGGCAAAACCTTCTTAGCTATTTTTGTAGCCATCACTGTTTTATTCTTAGCTATAATTGGTTTTTATAAAGTTGAGCCAGGTGAGCAAGCTGTAAATTATAGATTTGGTAAATATATTGGAATTCAGGGGCCTGGTCCACATTGGTTGCTTCCAGGAGTTTATTCAAAAGAAATTGTTAATACTAGTGTTGTCCACCAGAAAAACTTTGAAGAAGATTTAATCACTAAAGATGTTGATCTTGTTACAGTTGCTGTTGCTGTGCAATATAAAATTAATCATTTACAGAATTATTTATTTAAAGTGCGTAGCGCTGAAGATAGCTTGTCGGAAGCAAGTAAGTCAGCGATTCGTCAAGTGGTAGCTGGATCAACCCTCGATCAAGTGTTATCGACTAGGGGAATAGGTGATCAGATCAGGGCGTTGGTGGAACAGAATTTGAATTATTATCAAGCTGGATTGGAAATTCGTGGTGTAGAAATCTTATCAGTATTACCGCCACAGCAAGTTAAAGAAGCCTTCAATGATGCAATACAAGCGCAAGAAGACGAAATACGTTACCAAAATGAAGCAGAGGCCTACGAGCGCAAAGTAGTTCCCGTGGCAGAAGGTCACGCAGCACGCATTATTCAAGATGCTAATACATATGTAGCGCAAACTGTTTTAGCTGCAGAGGGTGATGTATCTAAGTTTAATGCAATTTTGCCAGAATATTCTCGAGCAAAAGATGTAACTCGCAATAGATTATATCTAGGTGCGATTGAAAAAACGCTTAAAGCTACACCAAAGATTTTTGTTGACAGTAAAGCAAATAATGTCCTAGTGCTGCCATTAGATAAATTTAATTTGACTAGTGCGTTGCAACCAAGAGTGAAAGCGACATCTAAAAGTGAAAATCAATTATTACTAGATGATGCAGATAGTAGTATGAGTGGTAAGCAAGCATTAGATGAGCGCTTATCAAGAGAGCCGTCGAAAAATTCAGGGGATGATTCATCAAGGTATGGTAGTTTGCGCGATAGAATTGAAGAACCTAGTCGATCACCTGGTTCTAGAAGAGTACCAAGCGTGGCGCGTGGTGGCCTTAATTAATAGGAATTGAGCGAGAGAAGAATAATATGAAATTAAATCCTAAGTTTATTGCGGGCCTAAGTATAGCAGTTTTAGTCCTATTTTTTAGCTGCTTCTATGTTGTTGATCAACGATTCGTGGCTATGGAAAAATTGCTTGGTAAAATAAGATTAGTTAAAGCTAATCAGCCTATAGTTAAAACAGCAGGCTTACAAATGAAATTGCCGTTAATTACTTCCGTAGTTTTATTTGATACCAGATTACAAACCCTTGGTTCAACACCTGAACGTATTCCTACCAAAGACCAAAAATACGTTTATGTAGATTATTTTGTTAAGTGGCGCATTAGAGATTATTATCAATTTTATCTTACAACAGGTAATGAGTTTGATCGTGTCATTGACTTGTTAAAGCCACAAGTCTCTGACTCATTAAAAGCAGAATTCGGTAGAAAGTCTTTGGAAGAGGTTGTTTCTGAGAATCGTACAGAAATAATGCTCAAAATTAGAGATACTTTAAAAACAAAAGCAACTACTTTAGGTGTGGATATCATTGATATGCGTATTAAACGTATCGATCTGCCTGAAGAAGTTAGGGAATCTGTATATAACCGTATGCGGACAAAAAGACAAACTGTTGCTAATGGCCATCGTTATGAAGGTCAAAAGAAAGCTGAACAAATGCGAGCAACGGCAGATTTTAACAGTAAAAAGATTATAGCTGAAGCGGCTAAAAAATCCGAAATCATGCGTGGTGAAGCTGATGCCAAAGCCGCTAGTATCTATGGCAGTTCTTATAATAAAGATCCAGAGTTCTATCAATTTTATCGCAGCTTATCAGCCTATGATAGTATATTTGCTGCTGATAATAATGTCTTGGTGTTAAGTCCGGACTCAGAGTTTTTTAAATATTTTCATAAGAAGTAATAATATTAATAATATTAGTAATAATAGTTAGGATGTAGTAATGAATTTTGGTCGTGTAGTCGCAGTAATTGGTAGTCAGTGGGGAGATGAAGGTAAAGGAAAGCTAGTAGATTTATTAAGTGAAAAAGCAAATGCTGTTGCGCGCTATCAAGGAGGCCATAATGCTGGTCATACCCTAATTGTTGATGGCGAAAAAACTATATTAAAACTAGTCCCTTCAGGTATACTGCATAAACATCTAAATTGCTACATTGGTAATGGCGTCGTTGTTGATCTTGCTGCTTTACTGCAAGAATTAAAGATGTTAGTGGATAAAAATATTGATGTCTTTTCTAGATTAAAAATTAGTGGTGCCTGTCCTTTAATTATGCCTTACCATGCTGAATTAGACAGAGCTCGTGAGCAGGCCTTAGGACAAGCTGCTATTGGTACAACGGTCAGGGGCATTGGTCCTGCTTATGAAGATAAAGTTTCACGTCGTGGTTTAAGATTATTAGATCTTACTAACCCGCAAAAATTTACTGATAAATTAGCAAAAATTTTAGACTACCATAATTTCGTTTTAAAAAATTATTATAATCATAAAGGTTTTGAATTAAATCAATTAGCTGATCAAGCTCTAGAACAGGTACAGGATATTTTACCTATCTTGTCAGATGTTGCAGCTGATTTAGAAAAACATTTGCATAATAAACACAATATTTTATTTGAAGCAGCGCAAGGTGCTTTATTAGACAATGATCATGGTACTTTCCCATTCGTAACATCTTCTAATACTACAGCTGGTGCCATTGCTAATGGTAGTGGTATAGGTCCAAGATATTTAAATTATGTTTTAGCCATAGCAAAAGCTTATACTACTCGCGTAGGTAGCGGGCCATTTGTAACAGAATTATTTGATGAAGTAGGTGAGATTTTATCAACTAAAGGTAAAGAAGTAGGAACTAATACTGGTCGTAAACGCCGTTGCGGTTGGTTTGATATGGTGGCTTTTCGTCGTTCATGTTTAATTAACAGCACAACAGGGATATGTATTACTAAACTTGATGTTTTAGATAATCTGCCAGAAGTAAAAATTTGTGTGGCTTATAAATATAATAATAAAACTATTGATTCGCCATTATTAGATACTGATGAATTAGCTCGTTGCGAGCCTGTATATGAAACATTGCCAGGTTGGTCTGAGAGCACGGCTCGTGTCAAAAACTTTGATCAATTACCTATTAATGCTGTTAAATATATCAAAAGAATTGAAGAGCTATCCGGTGTGCCGGTACATTTAATTTCAACGGGCCCTGATCGCGCTGAGACGGTTGTGATTCAAAATCCGTTTGATTAAGGCTTTCGTTTTTATATACAGTGCAATTATACTAATAATAAAGGATGTTTTTATGTACATGTTTAATCCAAGTGGTGTGATAAATAATCTAACTGCAATGAGCCCATATCCTACAGTCTCTGCACCTCAATCGCCTTATGACACTTCTTGGCCTCATCGGTCTATCTATCCAAGTACGCAACTTAATTATGGCGGCTTTCTTCCAATGCAACTAATGCAACAAACATTAACTGACGCTGTTACTGAAAGTGGAGAAGCTAATCGAGTTCCAACATCAACACCACTTGTTCCTGAAAGTAGAACAACCACTTCGGCTCCCATAAGTCGATTAAGATATTTGAGTCAGGGGACGGGCTGGCACAGAAGGGACGCTGCTGTTTTCGCTGATGATTCTCGCTCAGATAGATTTATATCGTATGCTGGTAGTTTTATCCAGAACTATATCTTTACATCACCGGCCAGGGAAGCAAGAAAGTCTAAAGAGTTTAATAGACATACAGCTGATTTTGATCCTAGAGCACCGAGGTAGTGGTTATGAGGGATGGTATATATAATAACGCTTAGACTTCTGGTTTTGTTGAGTATATAATGCGCCAAGTCTCACGTATGTTGAGACACTTTTCTTATACTAATCAAAAGGAGCTGTAACTATGCGTCTGCAACGTTCATTATTATATATTTTATTTATACAAGCACTCTGGTTTTGTAACCTTGGTTGGGCTAAACAAGACATGGCGGTTATATCAAATTATGACTTTTCAGATTTTGTTAGCGATGAAGATAATGATTACTCACTAATCACTTTCAAAGATCAGCCATACACATTGGAATTGCAAGTGGCTGGCACCAACTTTGAGCTTGCTACAACAACAGTTGATAAAAATTATAAACTAGTTAAGAGCTCAACATCATTAACTAGTTTAACTGGTATGACTAAAGGCAATGTTCTGAAATCTTACATTGATGTAGGCTTTAGTGATAGTAATATCTTTGTTATTTTCCAAGGTACCAAACCTGATGGTAACATGTATCATTATCTTTTAAGCTCAACTGACGGTCAAATATGGACAATGAATCATACATTTCCTCTGCTGAGTGAGAATTCTGATAGCTACTGGTATTTCCATGAATCAACGGATGATAATACAGTAGGTATTGTCACTATGGATTTTAATGGCAAAAACCTGAATAGAACTCAGATAGTATATTTTTCTAAAGATAATGGTGTTACCTGGGATAACTTTGGTTTACCAGAAGGATTATTCATCACTGATGGACCGTTTATATTGAATAAACAATTCTTCATGAATATGAAACCTAGTTGGTCATCAGATAAAACAAGCTTATATTATACTGATGGTAAATCAATTCCTGTTGAAGTTGATATATCAGCATTATTAAGTCATAACTTTAAGAATGATAAATCTGCAAAGCTTTTAGATTATGTAGAACAAATGTTCAGTGTAGATAATAAGTTAATAGCAAGTGCTGCTTATTCAACAGGCAAAAACTTATTATGGCTCAGTAAAGATCATGGTAAGACTTGGTCACCTTTGACAGAAATTGAAGGTCAGTGGCTAGAACAGTTAGCCTACCATAACGGTCAATACTATATGTTGACTACAGATAATCATGACAATACTTATTATTATAATCTTACAGCAAAACAATTTGATGCAGTTTTTGTTAATCATACGGAATCATTAAAAGCGACTCACACGTTTACAGATTCTTATAGTACGTTATTAGATTATAAAAGTACTGTTAAGACTTTTTTAGTCATAAATGATGACATTGTTCAATTTGTAAAAATATAATCAGAATAAAAAAGCCTAGTCATAACTAGGCTTTTTATAATCGAAGATAGATTAGTTTTTAGCGTAGCTAGAAACCGAATCCATAATCTGTTGCATAGCAACTTCTTTACTTTGCCAGCCTTCAACTTTAGTCCATTTATTGTTTTCAAGATCTTTATAATGCGTGAAGAAGTGTTCAATTTGTTTTAATAATAAACTTGGCATATCTGTATAACTTTGAACATTATCATATATGGTACAGAGTTTAGAGATAGGCACAGCTAAAATTTTAAAGTCAACACCAGCTTCATCGGTCATCATTAAACAACCTAAAGGCCGAGCTCTCACCACTGAACCGGGAATCACCGGGAACGGCGTGACCACTAAAATATCTGCAGGATCACCATCTTGAGCCAGAGTATGAGGTATATACCCATAATTACAAGGATAGTGCATGCAAGTGCTCATAAATCTATCCACGAAGATGGCACCAGATGTCTTATCTACTTCATATTTGATGGGGTTTTGATGAGCGGCTATTTCAATTACCACGTTGAATTCATGGGGAATATTATTACCCGGGCTGATTTTATCAAACATTTCTTAGTTCCAAGCTTTTTTACTCTATTACTTTATTAGTTACTTACTTATTTAGGTTTGCATCAAGATTGTATATAATACCACGAGTTTTAAAATAGATAAATTAGATATATGGGCGCACGATGTTGATAGCATCAGACAATCAGATTAAAGTTAGTGATTTGGATCTGAGTCAAAAAACAATCTCTGTGGCGCCAATGATGGACTTAACCGACCGTCACTGCCGTTATTTTCTGCGCCTATTTTCGCCAAAAATTAAGCTGTATACAGAAATGATTACTGCTAACGCTTTGATTTATGGTGATCAAAATAGATTTCTAAACTATCATAAAGCTGAAGATCCAGTGGCTATACAATTGGGTGGAAGTGTACCAAAGGATTTAGCATCTTGTGCCAAACTTGCTGAAGCCCGAGGCTTTTGTGAAGTAAACCTCAATGTAGGCTGTCCAAGTGACCGTGTACAAAAAGCCAAAATAGGGGCCTGCTTGATGGCTGAACCAGAACTAGTTGCTGATTGTGTCAAAGCCATGATAGATGCCGTAGATATCCCAATTACGGTCAAAACTAGAATAGGCATAGATAATCAAGACAGTTATGAGTTTTTAGCAGATTTCATTGATAAAGTAAGATCAGCAGGCTGCAGTACTTTTATTATTCATGCACGCAAAGCATGGTTAACAGGGCTGAACCCCAAACAGAACAGAACGATTCCAGAATTAAATTACGAGACGGTCTATCGCTTAAAACGAGATTTCAATAATTTGCATATAGATATTAACGGTGGCTTTGAAACTATAGAGCAAATTAAAGCTAGTCTTGTGCACACCGATGGCGTGATGATTGGCCGCGCTGCTTACTATACGCCTTATTTACTTGCTCAGATTGATCAAGAAATATTCAATAACCAATCTAAGACGCGTTTAGAAATTTTAGAAAAATTGTATTCTTATCTGATAGAAGAATTAAATTTTGGTACCCCATGGAAACAGTTATCTAGACATTACATGGGGCTATTTAAAGATCAACCTGGGGCAAGATTATGGCGCCAATTTTTAAGCGAGTGTCGCGGAATTAATTCTGAAAATTTATTGTTGAATGTAAATAAGATCTTAAAGTTAATGGAAGCTTCTGTAGAAAGAGTGTGAGCTGCACGCTAAAAACATGCAGCGCTTGTTTAAACTGATTTATATGCTCATTAATATGTTTTTAAGCATCACATAATCAGGTAAGCCATTTTTATAAGGCGGATAATCCTCGCCCTGTATCAATGGTAGTAAATAATCACGACATTTATCAGTAATATGAAAACCATCTAGACTGATAAATTCTTTCGGTAAGTTTTTTTCAACGTTAGCGACTTCTGCCAAATTCACATTACCAATAGACCATTTATACGGCTCAGAACTTTCACGTTTTATAGTTAACATGACGTTATCTAAACCATCTAAAGCAGCTTTAATAGCTATTTTTCCTAGCATATAAGATTGTTCGACATCGGTCTTAGAGGCTATATGGCGTGCAGCACGTTGTAAATAGTCACAAACCGCCCAATGGTTTTTATAACCAAGGTTATCAGTTACCATATTAGCAATTAATGGGCCGATACCGCCTAATTGTGCATGACCAAAAGAATCTTTATTAGCGCTTTTTTGTAATAAATTATTATTTTTATCTTTTAGGCCTTCTGATACCACTATGGCGCAGTGGTTGTATTTTTCTACAGAATGTTTTACTTTGGCTAAAAACTTTTCTTGGTCAAAGGGTACTTCCGGAAACAAAATAATATGCGGTGCTTGTTGGGACGATTCGGCCGCTAAACCACCAGCTGCAGCTATCCAGCCGGTATGACGTCCCATCACTTCCATAACAAAAACTTTAGTAGAGCTTTCTGCCATTGATAATACGTCTAAACCTGCTTCACGAATTGATACTGCTACGTACTTGGCAACAGAACCAAAGCCTGGACAAGTATCAGTTACAGGTAAATCGTTATCTATAGTCTTAGGTAGGCCGATACAAACCAAGTCATAACCCAATTGTTTGCTCACTTGCGAAATCTTATGGCTGGTATCTTGGGAATCCCCACCGCCATTATAGAAAAAATAGCCAATATTATATTTCTTAAAAACTTCAATAAGTTTTTTATAGGGCGCCATGTCTTTTTGTGGATCAGGTAATTTATGTCGGCAAGAGCCAAAAGCGCCTGCTGGAGTATGTCTTAACTTAGCTATGTCAGCATCAGACTCATGGCTGGTATCTATAATCTGCTCATTGAGTGCGCCAATGATTCCATTTTTACCGACTAGGACTTTGCCGAATTTATCGGGATGTTGGCGGGCAGCCTCTATAAGCCCACAAGCAGTAGCATTAATAACAGCGGTCACACCGCCAGATTGAGCATAAAAGATGTTTTTTGTAGACATATGAACCTATAAGTTATTAAAAAACCATATGTTATCAAGATTTTAAATAAAACTTAAGTATTACTTAAGGTTACTAGTTTAGAGTGTAATATTTAGCCAGACACATACATTGTTCTGGAGTTAGTAAATATCATTAAAGGCTATTGTAAGTAAGTCAGAACTATTTTTATGCTCTATAGTATTGAGTTAGGTGGATAGTTATAAAGCTGGGTTTTATGTCATATAGGGTAAGTTAGGAGATAAATTTTATGCCACGATTAAACAGAGAAAATTGTTTCGCAATTCCATTAGGTTCGGCTCTCACAGTATCAACTGGAGCAGTTCCTGATAACTGGCAAGAGTTACTGTTTCCTGCGGAAGGCGATAGGGCGCAATTACAAAGGCACATAGGTACTGACAGCGATGGCCGCCCTACTTTTTCTGGCAGGGATGCCCTAATTAATTTGTTGAGGATAATTTATGGGCACTGGTCTCGTTTAGGGGCTGGTGATCAAGCAGCTTGGCAACAGTCTTTGCTAATTGGCATAGATGCTTGTTCGCCTGGTTATTATAACCGTATAGCTGATCTAGAGAGGGGTATAAATAAGCCTAAAAATATAATCGATTGTTTATTTAAGTATAGAATCAGTTTGGTAACCAAGGTGGCTCGGTCTATTTCGAGTGAAGTACACGCCTATAATCGTGTATTTAGAATAGCAGCAGAACAGGGGTACGGTGTTTCTGTTCCTAATATGCAAGATCCTTATACCGTGTCAATGAATAGATCAAAGGTTTTACAAGATTTATCTGTAGAGTTTAGTAAATCGTATACGTTTATTATTATCTTGAAAGATATACAGCAAAGGATTATGGATGAAGTTGTAGAGGGAGGAATGGATAGTTACGATGGTCAAGTAATAGGTGAAAACTATATTACCACATTGTCCAGGTATCTAAAAGAAGAAGGTGAAGAGTTGGAGCTGGGTGATTATATTTCTGAGCGTGATGACGGCGGCTATTACTTAAATTGGCCAGCTATAAATAAAAAACTATTCCAAAGATTACTAAATATAAATTATTTTGTTTTTGAGAATCAAGGCGAAGTTATAAGAAGATTTAATGATTTTATTGATCGCGATTTGAGTGAGATAAGCTTAGATGTTATCCAACAGATGCTAGGTTTATGTTCGGCGGAAATGAGTGAGTTTCAAGATCTTTGTAAATTTGCATATAAAAACCGAATAGAAGTATGGAATAGGCTTGGGGTATTACTCGATGAATTAGACGATGCAGTTATTACAAGAGGCAACCACATTCTATTCACGGCTGCGGTGTATGGTCATGTCACTGCAGTACGGAGAATTTTAGCAGCGCAAGGCGTTAATGTTAATCAAGTAAATGCTGTTGGGTTTACAGCTTTAATGATTGCAGCTCAAAATGGACATGCTGCTGTAGTAAAGAGAATTTTAGCAGCAGAAGGCGTTAATGTTAATCAAGTAAATGCTCAAGGCGTTACAGCTTTAATGATTGCAGCTCAAAATGGACATGCTGCTGTAGTAAAGAGAAT
>CAYLXL010000021.1:0-2739 GCA_964387745.1 uncultured Gammaproteobacteria bacterium
TGAAACTAATACACAAGCTGTGACTAGTACGATAACAGGTGCACCAACTGCAACTAGTACACCAGATGTAACTACTACAGTAACTAAAGCACCAAGTGCAACTGATACACCAGCTGTGACTAGTACGGTAACGCATGCACCAATAACAATTAGTACGCGAGATACAACTAGAACAGTAACACATGCGCCAACTGAAACTGATACGCCAGATGTAACTACTACAGTAACTAAAGCACTAACTGCAACTAGTACACCAGATGTAACTAGTACAGTAACACATGCGCCAACAGCAACTGTTACGCCAGATGCAACTAGGACAGTAACACGCGCACCAACGGCAACTGGTACGCCAGATGTAACTACTACAGTAACTAAAGCACCAACGGCAACTGGTACGCCAGCTGTAACTAGGACAGTAACACGCGCACCAACGGCAACTGGTACGCGAGATATAACTAGTACAGTAACACATGCGCCAACGGCAACTGGTACGCGAGATACAACTAGTACGGTAACACATGCACCAACTGCGACTAGTACGCGAGATACAACTAGGACGGTAACATATGCACCGACTGCAACTGGTACGAGAGATATAACTAGTACAGTAACAGGTGCACCAACTGCAACTGATACGCGAGATACAACTAGGACAGTAACACATGCACCAACTGAAACTGGTACAGCAGATCTAATTAGTACAGTAACACGTGCTCATACAGTAACTAAAGCACCAACTACAACTGAAACACTAATGGTTACTCAATCAATAAATACGAATTCGACACAGACTTCAAATAGGGAAGTAACACTAACAAGAACACACAGCGCTAGTACCGGTAATAATACTGAGCAGTCGCGTACAATAACACCGGTAATACCTTTGTTACCACCGGTGCATCCACCGGTTCCAGTACAAAATCCTGTGCCCGTGGTTATACCTCTTCCTAGTCCTATATTAGTACCAAAACCATTCTACCCATTTTCTGCTCCTAAGGAGACTGATTCAAGTAAATCTGGATTATTAGGTTTGCTAGGTTTACTTCTGTTGATTCCAAGTTCAAGCGTGGTTTTAGCAATCATATTATGTTACTTAAGATGCTGTCGTGAGAGAGAGCGGGAGTTTCTACCGGGATTAATCGATACTCAAGTTATTACACAAGTTTTTTATGAGCCTCCCTGTGTGGCAACTACTACCATGGTTGCTATGGGGGAACCTTGTCCACCACCCATATCAGTATGTATGGATGTGATAGAGGAAGTACCCTGTATAAATCCAGAATGTGCTCCACCTCCAGCTCAAGTAATTCATCATGTCATTGAGGAATGCGCAGATCCAGAATGTTTGCCAGTGTTACCTCTTTTGCCACCGCCACCATTACCACCACGAGAATTGTTAATGCCATCGTGCTCACCTAGTAGTGCAGCAGCAGTGATGCCGTTGCCATCATTCCAATCAGTGCCTATGATGCCTTGTCTATCTAGTAGACCAGGTACTCCGCAGCTAACAATGCCTCTGCCGTCTTGTCCACCAGCCAGATCGCATAGCCCATCGTCAATATTTTTTGATGTGCCATCTTGTTCATCTAGTAGAGTAGCAACTCCAGTATTATCTAGGACAACCTCAAGAAGGGGTACCCCTTCGGTTGGTCCATTACCATATTTACCACCGTCACCACCGATGCCATCATCTGGACTACGGCAACCGCCAGCCCTTATGCATGATCATGAACCGCTGTATTTAGGAGATCTGATGGCACGTGCTCGATCACAAGAAATATTCTCTCCGTTTGTTGTACCAGCTCATGATAGTGCGCCTTTAGCTGATACTGTAAGAATGTATAGAAGAAACAGTGCACCTATATATTCTTCTCCGAGAGTTGTTCAAGATGATTGGAGCAATGACCCTAAATTCAAACCATTTGTTTAATTTCTTGCTAGCAAGAAGTCGGGATAATCAGAGCCGCGTACTGCTCTGATTACTTTAAGGGCAGCGAGGAGAGAAATCTCAAAAATAACTTAAAAAACTATTCATGAGGACTATCACAATTCCAATCGGTGCAATATATCTAATTAAAAACTGCCACGCTTTAAAATGATGATCAGTTTGTCTTGCTAGAATATTTCTGGCACTAAGTGGATTAACTTTCCACCCGGCAAAGATAGCAAACAATAAACAACCAATAGGTAAAAAGATATTGGTGGTTAAACTTGTAATTGCACCAAAAAAAGTCCAATGATTAAGTAATAGTACATTTTGCCATTCATTAAATGAGAGTAGGGCGCACATACCTATAGTCCAACAAATAGCACCAATTAGAATACAACTGGTAGCTCTTGATAGCCGAGCACGTTCTATTAAGATCATTACTAATGGTTCAACCATAGAAATAGAAGAAGTCCATGCAGCAAAAATTAATAACAAAAAGAACAAAACACCTATAAAATTACCAAAGGGGATAACCGCAAAAGCTAGAGGTAAAATTTTAAACATTAGATCCGCACCACTATCCGGTGCTAAGTTGTTAGCAAATACTAGTGGAAATATAGTCATGCCTGATAAGAATGCGACTAATACATCTAAAGCAGTAATAATAAATACGCTTTTAATAATAGAGGTGTGCTCTGGTAGATAGGCGCCATAAGTCAACATACACCCCGCGCCCACGGCAAGGGTGAAAAATGCATGACCCAAGGCATCGATGATGACCGTTGAGTTGATTTTGCTAAAGTCTGGTT
>CAYLXL010000021.1:2749-17251 GCA_964387745.1 uncultured Gammaproteobacteria bacterium
AATATCACCGTAGATGCCAGCATAGATTACTAGGATTATTAATATTCCAAATAACATTGGCATCATTATGTTAGCTGCACGTTCTATTCCTTTGGTTACCCCAGCCATAACAACACCAATAGTTAACAACATGAAAATGCTATGATAAATAGTTAAAGTAGAAGCAGAGCTCAAGAAAACCTGCCAAGCAGTTAAGATATCAGCGGTCGCGGTAGGTTGCGCATCGCCAAGATGTGAAATATACCCAATGTATTTAAAAAAATAGCCTACTGTCCAACCGCCTACGACACTATAAAAGGATAGGGCTAAAATTAGCCCGGCTGCTCCCCAAAATCCAACTAATTGCCATTTAGGACTGCGATGATTTGCTTTAGCTAGTTTTAGCATAGTATTGATAGGGTTTTCACGCCCCATTCTGCCTAATAATATTTCTGCAATCATAAGAGGCATGCCTATAGCTAAAATAGCTAGAATATAAACGATTACAAAAGCTGAACCACCATTATCTCCAGCCATATAGGGGAATTTCCAGATATTGCCTAAGCCAACCGCTGCGCCAGTTGCAGCTAAAATAAAGCTGCGGCTAGAAGACCAAGTTGTATGCTGATAATGAGAAGAATTTGACATAGTAATACAGCTTATAGATAGTTAATGTATTAATGATTATACAGATTATTTAAGGCTAATCTATATCGTAATCTAATCTATCTCTAACCAGTATGATAATATTGATAAAATAACGATTGTAGGCGAATCATTAATCTCTGAAAGTGATGCGGCCTTTGGAGAGATCATAAGGAGTAAGTTCAACGGTAACTTTATCGCCGGTGAATACACGAATGTTGTTTTTGCGCATTTTTCCAGAGATATGGGCAATAATTTCAAAATCATTCTCAAGTTTTACTTTAAACATGGTGTTAGGCAAAGTGTCAATAACCACGCCTTTCATAGTAAAGTTTTCTTCTTTTGACATATTTTAATCATGCTCCGTTTGCCAGTAATGCAGTCAACAGTATAAACAGTATTTTTACTTTTGCAAGAGTCTATGCACGGCATTAAGCCAGCCTTGGTATAAATGATTACTCATTTCAACTGGCATCGTAGGCGTGTATTTCTGCGACCCTTGGCTAGTTTGAGTTAAGACGAGTTTATCTAGAGGTTCTAGAATACCTGACCCAATACCCGCTAACATAGCAATTCCCTTGATAGTGGACTCGATATCTGCTGGTTTATGTACTTTAATTCTCGTGATATCGGCCAAGAATTGCATGAGCCAATTATTAGCAGTCATGCCACCATCGACCTTAATATTTACTGGTAAATCATAGTCTAATTTAAAAGCTGACAATAAGTCCATGGTTTGGTAACAGACAGATTCTAAAGCAGCTCGGACGATGTGCTCAAGGCCAGTTTCTCGAGTCAGACCTAATATAGCTCCACGAGCTTGCGGGTCCCAGTAGGGCGCACCTAAGCCAGTGAACGCTGGAACCAAATAAACACCGTCAGTATGTTCTAATTGTCTAGCAATATGCTCAGTATCTTCAGCGTTGCTAATTAATTTGACTGCATCACGAAGCCACTGAATAGTGGCTCCTGCAACAAAAATACTGCCTTCTAAAGCATAGCTAGCTTTATTATTAATTAAATAGCCGATGGTGGTAATTAATTTATGATTGGACATAACCGGGGTGTCACCAGTATTTTGCATAACAAAACAGCCTGTACCATAAGTAATTTTACAAGACCCAGGGGTGATGCATAACTGACCGATGGCTGCTGCCTGTTGATCGCCAGCAACCGCTCTTATGGGTATACTGGCTCCAAAGTATTGCGGATCAGTAACTCCAAAGTCATCAATACAATTTTTAACTTGTGGTAAAAGTGAAGGAGGTATATTAAAGATATTTAATAAATCTTTGTCCCAAGTAAGAGTCTTAATATTGTAAAGCTGCGTGCGTGAAGCATTTGTAGCATCAGTCACGTGTGATTTACCGTTAGTTAAGCGCCAAATAAGATAAGTATCAATAGTGCCAAACAGAGTATTTTTATTATCGTAAAGATTATATTTGTTTAATAACCAATTTATTTTGCTAGCCGAAAAATAGGGGTCGATTAACAGACCAGTTTTATCCTGAATTATTTTTTCATAATCATCGTCTTGTTTATTTTTTAAATTATAACAGAAGTCTGCGGTGCGACGATCTTGCCAGACAATAGCATTATGAACAGGTGCCCCTGTTGTTTTATCCCATAAAATAGTAGTTTCACGCTGATTAGTGATGCCTATAGATAAGATTTGACTCAATAATTCAGTTTTAGATAAATTTAGTAGCACACATGCTTGGTCTAAACATTGATTAATTAAAAAAATGATCCCATCGAATATTTGCACTGGATCATGTTCTACCCATCCTTTTTGTGGGTAAATTTGCGTAATTTCTTGTTGAGTTTTAGTTACAACTTCAAGCTTTTGGTTATATATAACCACACGACTACTTGTAGTACCTTGATCGATAGCTAATATGAACATGAGATTATATTTATTCGAGACTGTCTAAATATTTTTCTGCATCAAGTGCTGCCATACAACCAGTTCCAGCAGAAGTTATTGCTTGGCGATAAACTGAGTCCATCACATCACCAGCAGCAAACACGCCTGGTATACTAGTAGCTGTTGCATTGCCCGTATTGCCGCTTTTGACTAGTATATAACCGTTTTTCATATCTAGTTGGCCGGTAAATATATCTGTATTAGGTTTGTGACCAATCGCAATGAAAATGCCATCAAGATCTAATTGTTTTACTTCAGAGTTTTTAGTTGATTTAGCTTTTAGGCCAGTTACGCCTAATTTATCACCTAAAACTTCATGAAGCTCATGATCCCATAAAATATTAATATTACCGTTTTTCTCTTTGGCAAATAATTTATCTTGGAGCATTTTTTCTGCGCGCAGTTTGTCACGGCGGTGAATGAGTGTCACATGTTTACAAATATTTGCTAAGTATAAAGCTTCTTCAACGGCAGTGTTACCGCCGCCTATCACGGCAACATTTTTGTTTTTGTAAAAAAAGCCATCACAGGTTGCACAACCAGAAACACCACGCCCCATAAATTCTTGCTCTGAAGGCAGGCCCAGATACATGGCGCTTGCACCGGTAGTTATAATTAACGCATCACATGTATATAGAGTGTTATTGTCTCCATAGAGCTGAAAAGGTCTTTTGCTTAAATCAGTTTTGGTTATATGGTCGTTAATAATATTAGTTTCAAATCTTAAAGCATGCTCACGCATTCTTTCCATTAATGCCGGGCCTTGCAAGCCTTCAATATCGCCAGGCCAGTTGTCAACATCAGTAGTGGTAGTAAGCTGTCCACCTGGTTCCATGCCTGTTATTAAGGTTGGTTTTAAATTAGCTCGAGCGGCGTAAAGAGCAGCGGTGTAACCAGCAGGGCCGGAACCAAGAATAAGTAATCTGTGATGCATAAGAATTTGCTACTTCTGTAAGTATTAATAAGATTTAAATTTAGTGGTTACCATAATAGCTTACATAAATATATAATTAAAGATAATAATAAGTTATAGTTGACGATGATTGACTAAAAATAATTATAAATTAGTTAAAATAAATTGGAGATTATTTTGGCACAGGCTAGAAAACGCAAAAAAGTTGAAAAAGAAGACAATATTAAATACACCAACCTCGATCAAAGATTGTACGAAGCAGGGGCAATTTTTTTATTTGCGTTAACCGGCTATTTATTAATGTGCTTGATGACTTATAGTATATTAGATCCTGGTTTTACCCATATCAGCAGCTCAGAGTCTATTCATAACTATGGTGGTAAGCTAGGAGCATGGTTTTCTGATGTCATGTATTATTTTTTTGGTTATCTGTCTTTTTGGATACCTATTTGCTTATCTTACGGAGCTTATAAAAGCTATACGAGAAAGTCTACCAAATTGGAACCACCAAAAAGATTTGATATCGGCGTTAAAGCTTTTGGTTTTATTGCAACATTGCTTTCAGGAGCTGCGTTAGCTGATCTACATATGCATATCTTGAGCCTTGAGCCATTAATTATGGGGCCAGATGGATTATTGGGAAAGATATTCAATCATCTATTCGTTAATATGTTTAGTCCCATTGGTGCAACATTGTTGTTATTAGCCGGGTTTTTTATTGGCGTAACATTGTTGACCGGCCTATCATGGGTGCAAGTATTAGATTATGTTGGTAAAAAAGTTCTAACTCAAGGTGCGAATGTCAAAACTCGTATTATTCAATATAGAGATTCAAGAAATAATGAGTTAATTAAACGTGATACATTTACAATTAAGAATAAACCAGATCCATTCGAAACTGACAATTATTTAAAGCCAGCAGCAAAAAAAGAACCAGTTGTCAGCGAGTTATCTATACCTAAAAAATTCAATTTGCAAACGCTTACTGACACACTCAAGCCAAAATTAGAAAACAAATTAGACAAGATTGTTACTCAGCCTAAAAATTTAGCAAAGGCAAAACAATTGTCAATAAGCACTGTCAGCACAGGGACAGCAGAAGGCTTACCAGATGTTAGTTTATTAGAAATGCCAGCTGCGCATACTGAATTAGGTTATACCGATCAAGAATTACATGATTTATCAAGATTAGTAGAACATAAGCTATTAGATTTTGGCGTGGAAGCGCAAGTAGTTGGGGTGCAACCAGGGCCTGTTGTGGTGCGCTTTGAATTGTCACTCGCGCCTGGTATAAAAGTGAGTAAGATTTCAGGGCTAGCTAAAGATATTGCTAGAAGTTTGGCTATTGTGAGCGTACGAGTAGTTGAGGTTATCCCTGGCAAGCCGTATGTTGGCTTAGAGGTGCCTAATACACAAAGAGAAATAGTGCGTTTACGGGAGCTATTAGAACATCCTGAATACAGTAAGAATAAATCGCCGCTAACTTTAGTTTTAGGTAAAGACATATCTGGCCGAATTAAATTAGCAGATTTATCTAAGATGCCACATCTTTTAGTAGCAGGTACGACTGGTTCAGGTAAATCAGTGGGCGTTAACGCTATGTTGCTTAGTATATTATTCAAAGCAACACCTAAAGAAGTGCGCCTGATTATGATTGATCCAAAAATGCTGGAGCTATCAGTTTATGATGGTATCCCACATTTGTTGGCACCCGTTGTGACAGACATGCGTGATGCTGCTAATGCACTAAAATGGTGTGTTGCTGAGATGGATCGTAGGTATAAATTGATGGCCCATCTTGGTGTGCGCAATTTAGCAAGTTATAACCGCAAAGTTGAAGATGCTATTTTAAACAATGAGCCAATTTTAGATCCACTGTGGCCAGCTGATATCGATGAAAAAGCGCCTCCACTAGAAACCTTGCCGTTTATTGTGGTCGTCGTTGATGAATTTGCTGATATGATCATGGTAGTTGGCCGTAAAGTTGAAGAGCTTATTGCTCGTATCGCCCAAAAAGCGCGCGCAGCGGGTATTCATATGATTCTTGCAACCCAAAGACCATCTGTGGATGTTATTACTGGTCTTATTAAAGCCAATGTGCCAACCAGAATAGCTTTTCAGGTTTCGTCAAAAATTGATTCACGTACTATTTTAGATCAGCAAGGGGCAGAGCAATTGCTGGGGCAAGGCGATATGCTATATTTACCTCCGGGCAGTGGTTTGCCGGTGCGAGTGCATGGCGCGTTCGTTTCTGATCAAGAGGTTCATGCGGTTGCAGATGATTGGCGAGCAAGACAAGCTCCAGATTATAATGAGGATATTACTAACAGCAATTTTAGTATGGGCGTGCCGGGTATACCTCGTTTAGCTACCGATGATTATGATTCTGGCTCTGAAAATGATCAGTTATACGACCAAGCCGTGCAATTTGTCTTAGAAACACGAAAAGTTTCGATATCATCCGTACAGAGAAGATTCAAAATAGGCTATAATAGAGCCGCAAATATTGTTGAACAAATGGAAACCGCTGGCATCATTAGTCCAGTGGGGACTCGTGGTGGACGAGAAATACTAGTTCCTGAGGGGCAGGGAATAGATTAATAATGAATAAATTATATTGGTAAATTGTAAATTATGCGTGTTGTTTTATTAAGTGCAGTGTTTTTTTTAAATTTTAGTCTTATTGCAGCCAATATGCCTAAAGAGATCGCATTTTTACAAAATATAGATGATGGTAGTCGGGCTTATGATGCAGCTAAAAAAAAGCTGCAAGCAGAGGCTGATATAGCTAAAAAGAGAATTAATGTCCAAAATCTAGACAAGGATACTTTGGAGTTTATTAATAAGATTCGAAAAATAGATTCTTATAGTGCAGATTTTAAGCAGTCTGAACGGGGTGATGATAAAAGCAAGTTCAAGCAAATCAGTGGTAGATTAAAATTAGCTCGTCCCGGTAAGTTTCTTTGGTCTATAACAAGCCCAGAAAAAGAAAAGCAAAGTTACATTTCTAATGGTACAAAATTTTGGCACTATGATGTTGGCTTGGAGCAGGTGGTCGTAGATAATTTTAATATGAAGAAGCTAGCTCATTCGCCTTTTTCAATATTATTAGATGATCTGTATAGTATAACTACTAATTACTCTGTAAAAAAAGTTGCTGAGAATAGTTTTGAGCTCAAGCCGAAGAATAAGGTCACTGGAGATAACTATATTACAGATCTTAAAATTGTTTTCTTAAATAATAACTCAGCCGCTATTAAAAATATTAGTTTTATAGCTGCAGAACATAAACACATGCTAATTGATTTGAGCAATAGTGTAGTTAATAATCCTATGGGTGCTAGTACTTTTAATTTTGTGCCGCCAAAAGGTGTTGATGTCATCAATAGTGATGAAATAATGTAATGAAGCCAAGTTCCCCTTTAGCAGCGCGTATGCGTCCAAAAGATATAGCCGAATTTGTTGGACAAAAGCATTTATTGGCGCCAGGCAAGCCTCTGTCATCAATGATTAAAAATAAAAAAATTTATTCGATGATCTTATGGGGGCCTCCAGGCATAGGCAAGACCACGCTTGCCAAATTAATTGCTAAAGAATTTAATGCTGCTTTTGAACAACTGTCTGCAGTCATGGCCAGTATCAAAGATATCCGTGAAGTAGTCAATCGCGCACAGACGAGATTGCTAAATAACGAACAAACTATATTATTTGTTGACGAAGTGCATCGATTTAATAAGACTCAGCAAGATGCTTTTCTGCCGTATATCGAAGACGGGACTTTTGTATTTATTGGGGCTACCACTGAAAATCCATCGTTTGAATTAATCTATGCGTTATTATCGCGTGCAAAAGTTTTTGTTTTAGAACGTTTGGGCCGATCAGAACTAGAAGAGATATTAGACCGCGCGGTAGCAGATAAAGTCCAAGGTTATAATAAAACACTAAGTTTTGAGGCTGCAGCTAAAACTATGTTGATTGATATGGCTGATGGTGATGCGCGACGCTTACTTAATCGTCTAGAATGGTTATGTTCAATTAGCAATCTGGATCCTGATAAGACGAATGTTATTACTGTTGAGCACATCCAATCTATGTTAAACGGCGAAGAGCGTCGTTTTGATAAACAGGGCGATGCTTTTTACGATCTAATTTCTGTACTGCATAAATCGATACGTGGTTCTGATCCAGATGCTGCTTTATATTGGCTTTGCCGTATGCTCGATGGTGGCTGTGATCCTGTTTATCTAGCCAGACGTTTGATTCGGGTAGCCAGTGAAGACATTGGTAATGCTGATCCCAGAGCAATTGATTTATGTCTAAATGCATGGGAAGTGCAAAAACGGCTTGGCAGCCCAGAGGGGGAATTGGCTTTGGCGCAATTAGTAGTCTATTTAGCAGTTGCACCTAAGAGTAATGCGGTTTATACAGCATTCAAAAAAGCAATGGATGCTGTTAAGTTACATGGTAGCTTAGAAGTACCTAAGAGATTTCGTAATGCAGCTACTAAATTGATGAAAAGTTTAGATTATGGTAAAGAATACAGATACGCTCATAACGAAGCTGAAGGTTATGCGGTAGGTGAAAAATACTTCCCAGATCACATGCAGCCAGAGATTTATTATGAACCGGTAGATCGCGGCTTTGAAATTAATATCAAGAAGAAATTAGAATACCTTAGAAGTTTAGAGAAATTAAAATAGGTGCTGTTATGTTAGATCCAAAATTACTACGAGAAAATTTACCTGTTGTACAAAAGATGCTTGAACTACGTCGTAAAAAGACTGATTTGTCTATTTATTCTAGATTAGAAGAGCAGCGTAAATCTTTACAGGTGGATCTTGAGAGTTTACAAAATATTAGAAATACGAAGTCTAAAGCGATAGGTATAGCTAAATCAAAAAATGCTGAAGAAACAGAAGTCGCTAAATTAATGGCCGAAGTCAATAATATTAGTGAGGATCTCAAGGCAAAAAATGATAATTTAAATAAGATTCAAGAACAATTAAATGATTTCTGTCTACGTATCCCTAATATGCTTGCTGAAGATGTTCCATTTGGCAAAGACGAAACAGAGAATCTAGAAATCAGAAAGTGGGGAACACCTAAAAAATTTGAATTCACACCAAAGGATCATGTTGATCTTGGTGCTCATAATAATGGGATTGACATGCAAGCTGGGGTCAAACTTTCCGGCTCGCGCTTTGTAGTTTTACGCGACAAAATGGCTCGTTTACATCGTGCGCTCGCTCAGTTTATGTTAGACCTACATATAGGCGAGCATGGATATACAGAAGTTAATGTACCATATATTGTAGGTGTAGAGGCACTTCAAGGCACATGCCAGCTTCCTAATATGGAAGATGATTTATTTTACACGAGCGCAACTTCTAATGAGCAGGATAAAACCTCGTCACATTCTTTGGGATTAATACCCACTTCAGAAGTTTCATTAACTAATTTAGTAGCGGATGAAATTTTGGATTCTAAAAATTTACCACTCAAATTAACTGCTCATTCTGCATGCTTTCGTAAAGAAGCCGGATCTTATGGTAAAGATACTCGAGGTATGATTAGAGTACATCAATTTGAAAAAGTCGAAATGGTTAATATTGCTCTACCCGAGCAGTCTGATCAGTGCTTGGAAGAGATGGTGAAATGTGCAGAAAAAGTCTTACAATTACTAGAGTTGCCTTATAGAGTAGTGCAATTATGTAGCGGCGACATCGGGTTTGCTTCTAGTAAGACTTATGATTTGGAAGTGTGGTTGCCTTCACAAAATACTTATCGTGAAATTTCTTCTTGTAGTAATTGTGGGGATTTTCAAGCTCGTAGAATGAAAGCAAGATTTCGTAACCCACAAACCGGTAAGCCTGAATTAGTCCATACGTTAAATGGCTCTGGGTTGGCTGTGGGTAGAGCTCTAGTGGCGGTAGTTGAGAATTACCAGCAAGCTGATGGGAGTATCATAGTTCCTGAGGTCTTGAAGAAATATATGAGTGGGGTTGAGATAATTTAGTTTTCTTCTCTATAAGACAACAAAGCCGCGTTTTTCGCGGCTTTGTTACACATCCTATGGATTGCTTAATAGATTACCTATCTCCATAAAAAGCCACAAGCAACTGCAGCATTGTCATGAATAAGTTATAAACAGATAAATACAGTGATACCGTAGCTAGAACATAGTTAGTTTCACCGCCATGTACTATAGAGCTGGTTTGATACAGAATCATTGCAGAAGATAAGATAATAAAAAACACGCATAAAGTTAATTGGATAGCAGGAATATCTAAAAACATTGCTACTATCATAGCTACTAATGCAACCATCCCGCCAGCAACAAGTGCGCCTGATAACCAGGTCATGTCTTTTTTGGTGGTTAAGATATAACCCGATAAGCCAAAAAATACCAAACCGGTACCGCCAGCAGCTATCATAACCAACTGACTGCCGTTAGCTAATGTGTTAATGATCACATTAAGAAATGGCCCCATAGTAAAACCCAGGAAGCCAGTAAACAAGAAGGTTGCCAGGATACCCAGAGACGAGTCTGCAGTAAAGTGGATGAGTAATTGCAAGCCAATCGCTCCGCCAATAAACAGCCACGGGCTTAGCATTCCTACGTTCATCGTGTAAGCAACAAACGCCATTATCGCACTCCACACGAGTGTCATGCCCAGTAGCATATATGTATTTTTCAGAACTGAGTTAATCGCCATCGAGGATGACGTACTGACTACAGTGCTGCCTTGAAAACGTTCGTTAGACATATCTATCTCCGTTATTTATAGACATAATTATATTATATTATAGATCAATTATAATGATTTTTTATAACAAAAGTATATGATTTTACTGGAGTTTTTTTTTGATTTATAATCTGTTGATTTGGCTTATAAATTACCCATGAGATTTAGATAGCTTAGTAAATAAGTATAAATTATTTAAGAAAAAATTATCTAATTATTTCATTTAATAAAATTTTAGGGTAGAATGCTTTTCATTGTGGAGAGATGGCAGAGCGGTTGAATGCGGCGGTCTTGAAAACCGTTGAAGGGCAACCTTCCCTGGGTTCGAATCCCAGTCTCTCCGCCAACCTAAGCTAAAGCAACGGTTGGCATGTCAATTTGTATCTGCTTAATGAATCTTGTTTCTATACTCTTCCGGAATTCGGATATTTTCTGATATATCATTTACCATTATGTGCGCTAGGTGATTTATAAACTCCAAGGTTTCTGTTATCGAGTGAACGCTAAGATAAGCGCTTATGGCAGCTTTTGAAATGTCATGGGTCGCAGATTTAATTTCGTTGTAACTTTTGGGTTTTAACTCAGTGATGTATTGTTCTACTTGTCTTATCGCATTATTTAACTTTTGTTTCGAGTTTGTATTCATTGTATATCCTATTTGTCTTAAGTGATTGTCCTAAAGTAATAACGAGTTGATGCATATCGCGGCGGTATTATATGATAAATTTTCATATAAAACAAATAGTCATAATCTAGTTGATAATTATTAATTAAATGTTGCACATAGGTATAATTTTTTATTATGATGGAATTTGGAGATTAGAAGAGTAGTTAAATTTAAACGAAAAATTTAATTAACATACAAAGGAGCCATGCTTGATAAACGTATTACTGGTTGATGACCACGATCTTGTGCGCGTGGGGATTCGTCGTTTGTTGACTGATGTTAGCGGTATCAAAGTAGTAGGTGAAGCTAAGAGCGGTGAAGAAGCGTTAAAATTAGCAAGAGAATTAAAACCACAAGTTATCTTAATGGATGTTAAGATGCCTGGTATAGGTGGCTTAGAAGCTACACGTAAACTGCTTCGTTCTGATCCGGATGTAAAAGTTATAGCAGTTACTGTCTATGGTGAAGAGCCATTCCCGACGAGATTATTACAGGCTGGTGCTGTTGGTTACATTACTAAAGGTTCTAGCTTGGATGAAATGGTGCAAGCCATTCGTAATGTGCATGCAGGTCAAAAATATTTAAGCCCTGAAGTGGCACAACAATTAGCTTTAAGGCACCTCACTGATCAAGATGATTCTCCCTTCGATAGCCTATCGGAAAGAGAGTTACAAGTAATGATCATGATTACTAATGGCCAAAAGGTTCAAGCAATATCTGATAAGTTATGCTTAAGCCCTAAAACTGTTAATAGTTATCGTTATCGCTTGTTTGAAAAGCTTGGGGTGAATAGTGATGTGGAATTGACACATCTAGCTATTAGACATGGAATGTTAGATACAGAAAATATTGTGTAATATTTCTAATTGGGTGACAGCACCTATATAATTCTAATATAAATGCTAATTGATATTACTAATCCTGAAAACATAAAAGATTTTTTAAAAAATACTACTGACGCACCTGGTATTTACAAAATGTTTTCGGCTGCTGAAGAAATATTGTACGTGGGTAAGGCGCGCAATATTAAGAAACGCCTCGCTAGCTATTTTAATAAACAAGACACCTCGGTCAAGACAGCTGCGCTAGTCAAGCAAATTCATGCGATAGAAACCATAATTACGAATACAGAAGCTGAAGCTTTAATTTTAGAATGTAATTTAATTAAACAATTTCGGCCTAAATATAATATTTTATTAAGAGATGATAAAAGTTACCCTTATATTTGTATATCAAAACATAATTTTTCTAGAATATATTTAACTAGAGTCAAGAATAATAAAAAAACTAAGGATGCTTTGTACTTTGGTCCTTATCCGAATGCGGTTGCAGCAAAAGAAACAATTAAGCTTATCCAGCAAGTATTCTTGTTAAGAACCTGTACAGATAGTTATTTTAAAAACAGGGCGCGTCCATGTTTGCTTTATCAGATTCATCGCTGTAGCGCTCCATGCGTGGCTAATATTAGCCAGCAAGACTATGCAGAGAATATTAAAAATACCAGGTTATTCTTAGAAGGTAAGAGTCAGGAACTTATTAGCAATTTTGCGCTATTAATGGATAAGGCGGCAGATGTTCAAGCTTATGAACAAGCGGCTGTTTTACGCGATAAAATTCAAAAGCTACAAGCAATCTTTGCTCCACAGTATATTGAGAATGCAAAATTAAGCAAAAAGGCGACCGATGTTATTGCTTATCTGACGTCAGGTCATACCCTCGTGCTTGCTATCTTACAATTCAGGGAAGGTTCTTTACGTGGCAGTAAAGAATATATTGATAAAGTTTTATTTGATATTCATAATCCAGATATATTCGAAGATGAATTACTATCAGCTTTGAGCCAGTTTTATTTAGACTTGGCACAATCATCTAGGCTTACCATGCCTGATGAAATAGTATTGAATTTCATTTTTGATGATCATAATAAAGACTTATTGAAAGACATAATCAGCCCTGATTTAGTAGTAATAGATCAACTAAAAACTAGCCAAAAAAAATGGTTACAATTAGCAGAAAAAAATGCAAAAAATTTATTAGAAAAGCATAAGAAACAATCTGCTATTTTTGAAAATCAATTTATTTTATTAAAACAAGAGCTCAATCTAGCTAAGATACCAAACCGTATTGAATGTTTCGACGTCAGCCATACGTTTGGCGATCAAACTATAGCTAGCTGTGTGGTTTATACGCCAGCAGGTCCTGATAAATCAAGTTATAGAAAATATAATATTAAAAATGTGAATAGCGTCGACAATCCAAACGATACTGCTGCTATGTATGAAGTTTTGATGCGACGTTATAAAAAAATAATTGTTCAGGAAAATACTGAAACCCGTGTAGAAATGCCAGAATTAGTATTAATTGACGGCGGCAAACCCCAAGTGAATGTTGCTAAAAAAGTATTCGCTGACTTAAATTATGCTCTTAATTTAGGTGATATTAAGACGAAAATTTATGGCATAACTAAAGGCGAGGGTAGAAGAGCAGAATTTGATAGGATTCTTGATGCTGAGACGATGGAATTTGTGAATATTTCAGATAAGTCTTTGGCTAAGCACTTGCTTCAGCAAATAAGAGATGAGGCACATCGCTTTGCTATTACAGGGCATCGCGCTAAAAGAGATAAAAAACAGATGCATTCTGTCTTAGAGGATTTACCTCGGATTGGTGCAAAGCGACGACGCATTTTATTGACGCATTTAGGTGGTTGGCAGCAGATACAGCAAGCAACGCTGGAACAGTTAGCCACTGTACCAGGCATTAGTGCTAACACTGCAAAAATGATTTATGATCATTTACATGGCAACAAATAGCACAGATAATATATAACTATATAAATATAATTAAATAATCTTGAATAGATGCCTAATAGTAATAATTGTAAAAATAGTAATTTAAATTTACCTAATGGACTAACTCTTATAAGGATAATATTGATTCCAATTTTTATTATTCTGTACTATTTGCCTGTGGCTTATCACTATGAGCTTGCTGCTCTCGTCTTTACGATAGCCAGCTTGACTGATTGGTTAGATGGGTTTATTGCGCGTAAGTTACAGCAAGAAACCAATTTTGGCGCTTTTTTTGATCCTATAGCTGATAAGCTCATTGTTGTCATTGCTTTAATGTTATTACTTGGGGAATATAATTCTTATTGGATTACCGTCCCTGTTATATTTATTGTCAGTAGAGAGATTATAATCTCTGGTTTGCGTGAGTGGATGGCGGGGATAGGGCAGGCCAAGCTAGTTGCGGTAGCCTATTTGGGTAAAGTAAAAACCACTGTGCAGATGTTATCTATAATAATCTTATTAAGCCAAGAACCCATTGTTTCACAGGGGTTCACTAGTTTTTCGAATTTTGTGCAATTAGGCATTGTGTTATTGTTAGTAGCTGCAATCTTGTCGATTTGGTCAATGGTGAGTTATTTCTGCTGTGCCTGGCCAAAATTGTTTAAAATTAGTTAATAAAAATAAGATAAGTAATTGACGAATAGTCATTTTAACGATATCATTCATTTTTAGAAATACACGGGGTATAGCGCAGTCTGGTAGCGCACTTGGTTTGGGACCAAGATGTCGGGGGTTCAAATCCCTCTACCCCGACCATATTTTTAAATTAAATT
>CAYLXL010000021.1:17261-23867 GCA_964387745.1 uncultured Gammaproteobacteria bacterium
GGATGATTGTGCTCAGGGCTTCCCACGCGCCCGTAGCTCAGTTGGATAGAGCATCGGCCTTCTAAGCCGAGGGTAGCAGGTTCGAGTCCTGCCAGGCGCGCCAACAATCTATATACACTATGTAACTAGTATGTAATGGTGGACGTAACTCAGTTGGTAGAGTCCCGGATTGTGATTCCGGTTGTCGTGGGTTCGATCCCCATCGTTCACCCCAGTTATTGAATAGGTAATATTGTCCACGCGAAAGTGGTGAAATTGGTATACACGCTGGATTTAGGTTCCAGTGGGGCAACCCGTGAGAGTTCGAGTCTCTCCTTTCGCACCATATTTTAAAGTAGTTTGAGGTTTTACAATATGCAGTCTGCAGTTGAATCAATCAGTGATCTAAAACGTAAAGTTAACATAACTGTTCCTGCTAATGAATTAGCAGTAGCGTATGGTAAAAAAGTTAGTGATGTAGCTCGCAGAGCTAAAATTGACGGATTTAGACCTGGTAAAGTGCCTTTAAACTATGTTGAAAAACATTACGGCCCTGGTATTCAAGCCGAAGTTGTTGACGAAATCGTCCGTAAATCATTTGATAAAGTCTGTATTGAGAAAAAAATAGAAGTTGCAGGCATTAATAATATTGATGTTACTAAAAACCAAATTGGTCAAGATCTTGAATTTAGTGTTGACGTTGAGGTTTATCCTGAAATCACTTTTGCTGATAGCGACTTCAGCAGTATCACGGTGGAAAAAGATATTGTAAATGTTACAGATGCTGATGTTGATAGCCAGTTACAAAAACTGCGTCAAGGTAACGCTACTTGGACTAATGCTGAAAATGCTACAGCCAAGAAGGGTGATAAAGTTGTTATTGATTTCAAGGGGCAATCAGAAGGTAAAGAAATTGATGGTGGCACTGCTGAAGATTTCGAGATTGAAATTGGTAGTAAGCATCTTATTGAGGGATTTGAAGACGGCATCGTAGGGCATACAGTTGGCGATCAATTTGACTTAAATCTACAATTCCCAGTTGATTATCATGAGACTACGTACGCTGGTAAGCCGGCAGTCTTTAATGTTACGTTGAAACAAATTAAACATGCAACACTACCAGAAGTAGATGCTGATTTCTGCAAGAAGTTTGGTGTATTGCCAGATCAAGATGATCATGTGCATACAGCAGATTGCGATCATTCTCACGATGAGAAAGTTGTAGAGTCGGAACATACTGATTATGTTGCGCTATTCAAATCTAAGCTTAAAGAAAGCTTAGAAAAAGAATTAAAAAATAAATTAGCAGTTGCTTATAAAAGTGCTGTATTAAAAGCTCTAAAAGAAAATAAAGCTATTAGTGTTCCGCAATCAGCTGTTGAATCTGAGATAACATCACTGGTTAATCAGCAACAAGAGCGTTATAAAAAGTACATGGGTAATAAAAACGCTAGTTTAAAATTAGATCGTAGTAAGTTTGCACAAAGCGCGCAAGATAACGTACATATTAGTTTACTAGTTTTAGCATTTATTAAGCAAAATGATATTAAAACAACCCGTGAAATTATTAAAGCCAAATTAGGCGAGTTAATGGGGACTAATACCGTATCAGAAGATGTTCTTAATTGGTACTACAGTGATCAAAGAAGAATTCAAGAGGTACAAGCATTAGCACTAGAAGATTTAGTGATCGAAGCTATAAGTAAAAAAATTACTATCGTAGAAAAGTCTATGAATTACAATCAATTTGTTGAAAAAAATACTCAACAATAATTAATAATAACAACAAAAAAATAAATAAAAATAATAAGATAGATATTGACAGTAGATTAAATTAAAGTAAAATGATTGCAGTTAAGCGGGAATAGCTCAGTGGTAGAGCACAACCTTGCCAAGGTTGGGGTCGCGAGTTCGAATCTCGTTTCCCGCTCCAGTTTCAATCGGCTGAGTAGCAGAGTGGTTATGCGGAGGCCTGCAAAGCCTTTGACGCCGGTTCGATTCCGGCCTCAGCCTCCATATCGTGTGACGATGTTCGGTTCAATAAGCAAACGCCTGGGTGGCGAAATAGGTAGACGCAAGGGACTTAAAATCCCTCGGGACTTAAACTCCCATGCCGGTTCGATTCCGGCCCCAGGCACCATTTAAGATAGGTAATTGTTAACCCCCATAAATTCAAATAGTAATTTATCTTCCCCTTTAGGGGAAGTGGCCACACATGGAGCGTAGCGCAGTGTGTGGTCGAAGGGGTGTCTATAATCAAGCACGTACTTAAAAATATATAATATTTGGTGTCAGGCTCAAATCATTACAAGCATATCTACATTTTTAGATCTTGCAGCGTTAGAGTAACCCCATCCCCTTCGCTTCGCCAGGTACTTCCCCTTGGGAAGAAATAATCCGTCCGACTTAAACAGTGTGAATAATTATGTTTAATTCATATCTTACGCTACGACCTTCACCAATCTGAATTAATGCTCCTTTAGTTACTAAGTCTTGCAGATCTCTAGTAGCACTAGCCTTCGAAGTGTTGGCAATTTTAGTGTATTTTTTTGCGCTCATTCCGCCTTCAAAGCCATCAATTCCTTCTTTTAGCATACGTTGTATAACTTTCAATTGTCTGGAATTTAATTTAGCTTCAAACTTCTTAAAGTAAGTAGATTTTTTTAGAATAAAGTTGATTTGTTTCTCAACATCAATTTGTGCTTGTAGAACAACATTTATAAAATACTGTAGCCATTTGGTTATTTCATTAGATCTTGAAGCTTCATGTAGAGCATTGTAGTAATTTTTTTTATTAGCTTCGATAACTTGGGATAGGCTCAGTAAGGCAGGGTAACCGAATCCTTGAAACAATGCTTTTTGGGCGATAGCTCGCCCAATTCTTCCATTCCCATCTGCAAAGGGATGGATGCTCTCAAAGTATAAATGTGCAATGGCTGCACGTATAGGTGGAAAATTAATAGAATTTTTACGATTAGGTGCCGTATCGTTAAACCATTGAAGAAATTTTTGCATCTGATCGGGCACTATTGATGATGGTGGTGCTTCAAAGTGTACTATCCATCGATCATGTGTGCCCGATACTATTTGCATTGGTTCTTCATCAGTACGCCAATACCCGACTCTCAAATTAGGATTATAAGATCCAGACATCAACATCAAATGCCAATTAAATAATGTTTCTTCAGTTAAAGGCTGCTGAAACGTATCACGAATGTTTAGCAAAAGCTCTGCAATACCCTGAGCTCTTTGGTCATTAACTCGAATCTTTGCTTGATGCAACCCTAATTTGTTAATAATAGATGATCGTACATCTGTTCGACTAAGGTATTCCCCTTCGATTTCAGAGGTCTTGATGGCTTCTTCTACTATAAAGTTAACTAAAGCTTCACTCTGTAGATTTTCATTTAAATGGTATATTTTTCCGTTAGCTAACCCTGTCTTTTCGGCAATAGTAACTAAAGTCTCTAAAAATTGAGATAGATCATATCGAAAGTTAGGCCAGTCGGGTAATTGCCAGTTATATTTATTCATGATTTGATTATAGTAAATAATCGGCTCAAAATACAGCTAAAGTTGAGCCGATTAGCGGTTCTAATCGGCTCAAAACGTCATAACTTATTGATTTAATGGTGCTGTTAAATCATCTCAAAATAAGTTATTATGCTGAAAATATAATTGTTTTTAATCTAGAGCAGCAAATGAGCAATAATTCAATATTAATTAATAGAGCCCGACAAGTTATTCCAGGCGGTGTCAATTCTCCAGTACGGTCATTCAATGGTGTTGGAGGGGAGCCTATTTTTATAGCTAAGGGGATGGGGCCTTATGTTTATGATACACAAAATAACAAATACATAGATTATATTGGATCTTGGGGGCCTTTGATTCTAGGCCATTGCGATCCAGATGTAATTGCAGCAGTTAAGCAGGCGGCAGATGATGGTTTAAGCTTTGGTGCTCCAACTGTTCATGAAATAGAATTAGCTGAAAAGATTATTAGCTGCGTACCGAGCATCGAAAAAGTACGCTTAGTTAATTCTGGTACAGAAGCAACTATGTCCGCTTTAAGATTGGCTCGAGGTTATACTAACAAAAACAAAGTTATTAAATTTATTGGCTGTTATCACGGACATGCAGACAGTTTTTTAGTGAAAGCAGGCTCTGGACTTTTAACTTTTGATCAGAATAATTCTGCGAGCTCAGCAGGTGTACCCCAATCGGTGGTGCAAGACACTTTGTTAGCCGAGTTTAATGATTTAGACTCTGTGGAACAATTATTTATTAATAACAAAAATGATATTGCAGCAGTAATAGTCGAGCCAGTGCCTGGCAATATGAATATGATTTTGCCGAATGTAAAATTTTTGCAAGGCTTACGTGATTTATGTACTCATTATAATACCGTTTTAATTTTTGACGAAGTGATGTCAGGCTTTAGAGTGGCCTTAGGCGGCGCACAGGAGATTTATAAGATACATCCTGATCTAACTACTCTAGGAAAAGTTATCGGAGGGGGCATGCCTGTAGGCGCTTTTGGCGGTAAATCAGAAATTATGGATTGTTTAGCACCGATTGGCAAAGTGTACCAAGCAGGAACGCTATCAGGTAACCCATTAGCGTCAGCTGCAGGACTAGCGACTTTAGATAAGATCAGCAAGCCTGGCTTTTATTCTGATTTAACTGCTAAAACTGATTTATTAACAAAAGGCATTACAGAGATAATGACCATGTATAAAGTTAGTTTTACGAGTCATTTTTTGGGCGGAATGTTTGGGTTTTTCTTTACACAAAAAACGGAGATCAATAATTTTACTGATGCTACAAATTGTGATCTAGACTTTTTTAAACGTTTTTTCCATGCTATGTTAAATGAAGGGGTATATTTGGCACCATCTGCCTTTGAAGCAGGTTTTGTGTCGAGTGTTCATACCCAAGAAGTTATTAATAATACTCTTACTGCAACGGATAAGGTATTAAATACACTAAATAAATAAATAAATAAATAGATAGATAGGTTTTTGACCATATGGATTTGATCGCTTCATTAATGTCATTAATGTCTTTGGATGCAATGGCAAGCTTATTGACTCTTACTATATTAGAAATAGTATTAGGTATAGATAACTTAGTTTTTTTATCAATTTTAGCTAATAAATTACCAGAGCATCAACGTGCGTTATGCCGAAAAATTGGTTTGATATTTGCTATGGCTTCACGCTTAGTTCTACTCGGATTGGTCAACTGGATTACTCAGACGCATATTGTATTATTTAGCTTGTTTAATACAGAAATCACCATAACTACTTTAGTATTATTTTTTGGCGGTTTGTTTTTGTTATTTAAAGCTGTTGGTGAGATCCATGAAGACATTGAGGGTGGCGGAGCCAAATACGCAGTTGCACAAGGGCCATTAGTAGCACACGTAACCAAGAAAAAATCAGCTACTATTTATTCGATGGCATTTTGGATGGTAGTCTTACAAGTTATGATTATCGATATAGTGTTTTCAATCGACAGTGTAATAACAGCAGTAGGTATGACCCATAATTATTTTATTATGTCGGTAGCTATTGTTATCTCAGTAATCATGATGCTTTTTGCTAGTGATCCATTGAGTAAATTTATTGAAAGACACCCAACCGTAAAAATGCTTGCGCTGAGCTTTTTAATATTAATAGGCACCATGCTAATGGCACAAAGTATTGGCTATCATGTTGAGAAAGGGTATTTATATTTCGCAATAGCATTCTCATTATTGGTAGAAAGCCTAAATATTCAGGCTAAAAAGAAAAGAGTTAAAAAAAGTAAAGCAAAATAACTTGGAGTGGTATTTGATATGCTAACAATATTAGTAATTATAGTTGTCGTAGCTGTTGCAGTTGTTTTTATATATAACAATTTAGTTGCTATAAGTAACCAAGTGGCAAATGCCTGGAAGCAAATTGATGTGCAATTAAAACGTCGTCATGATTTGATTCCTAATTTGGTTAATGCGACTAAAGATTATATGAAGTATGAGCAAGATACTCTTAATCGAGTTATTGAAGCCCGTGGCAAAGCAATGACAGCCGGTAATGTACATGATGCTATTGCTGCTGAGAATGGTTTATCACAGGCGCTAGGGAAAATGTTTGCTCTCATGGAGAATTATCCTGATCTTAAGGCCCAGCAAAATGTTGCGCAATTGATGGAAGAATTACGTGGCACAGAAAATAAAATTGCATTTGCTCGTCAGTATTATAATGATAGCGTTATGAACATGAATAATAGAGTGCAGTCATTCCCGTCAAATATTATAGCGGGGATGTTTTCTTTTAAACAACAAGAGTATTTTGAAATCGCTGAGTCAGATAAAGCGGTGCCAATCGTTAATCTGCAAGGCTAATCTATGCCTGAGTCTGGTTTACTATATAATACGGACTTTATTAAAGCAATTCGCAAGAATAAACGTAATTGTTTTTACTTAGTGAGTTTTTTAGTCATTATAATGGCGTTATTAGGCTATTTATTAGGTGCTTTTTTAGAGCTGCAGACTAAAAATACGATTATTCCAGAGATTTATAGCGATTATAATTACAACAATGATTATTACGAGGCTGAGTCTTATCGAAATCATAAGCAAGC
>CAYLXL010000021.1:23877-34663 GCA_964387745.1 uncultured Gammaproteobacteria bacterium
ATAACTTTTCGCGAACAACTATTTATTATTAGCAATACTGGCTTAACTTTTGCATTTATTGCTATATGTATCAGTATATTGTGGTCTGTAGTAGCAGTGTTTTTTGGTAAGAGAATTTTACTATCTTCTGCGAATGCAACAGAAATACAGTCTGATGATAAAAATTATCTGATGCTTAATAATATTGTCGAGGAATTGTCTATAGCTTCTGGGATTCAACCACCAAAAGTTTATGTGATTGAAACAGACGCATTGAATGCCTTTGCCACTGGTATGTCACCTGATCATGCAGCAGTTGCAGTGACCAGGGGATTATTAGAAGAACTGGATCGCGATGAATTACAAGGCGTTATGGCTCATGAAATGGGTCATGTTATCAATTATGATATAAGATACCAAACCCTGGTTAGTGTCATTGTAGGTTTAATAATCTTGTTGAGTGACGTTACTCGCCGCATGATGTTTTATCGTTCAGGGAATAGAGGCAATGATCAATCAAAAAATAACGCAGCTTTAATTTTAGGTTTAATTTTATTAGTATTTTCTATTGTTGCACCGATTGCGTCCCTGGTAGTGCAGATGGCTGTTTCAAGACAGCGAGAATATATGGCTGACGCGACTAGCGTAAAATTAACTCGGAATCCGTTAGGATTAATTTCTGCTTTAACTAAATTAGAAGAGAGCACTAAGCCGTTTACTGGCGCTAATCGTGCTAATCAGAATTTGTTTATCGTAAATCCCTTTAAAAAAATTGCTAAGATTCAAAACAGCCTATTTGCCACTCATCCGCAGATTGCGGCAAGGATTGCTAGATTGAGGGATTTGGGCGGTAGGTAAGTCGTTCGCAAGTGTTCATTGATAGTGAGTAATTAATCTTCCCCATTAGGGGAAGTACCTTTTGCGCAGCAAAAGGGGAAGGGGTTGCTCTAACGTTGCAAGATCTAAAAATGTAGATATGCTTGTAACAATTTGAGCGTGACACCAAATATTATATACTTTCAAGTACGTGCTAGATTATAGACACCCCATCGACCACACATTCAGCTGCGCTTCATATGTGGCCACTTCCCCTGAAGGGGAAGATAACTTACTATTTAGAGTTATGGGCGTGAACGATTTGTCGTTCAGAAGTGGATCAGAACGCGCGCAGCTCTAATTCACACATCCGATCCTATAATTACTTCTTCACCGTAACGGCCATTCAATGGCATATTATGATTATCTTGTGAGTTTGGCGCGCGAATGACTCTGATTCCACGAATATTAGCGGCACGGGCAGCAGCTATATCGCCATCTGAATCTCCGTAGAAGACTTTAATATTGTTTTCTAAAATAGCCGCAGTCTTACCCGGCTTTTCAGGATTTAAAGCTTGTAAACCCACATAAATAACTTTATTAATATTGGGTATATCAAAAATAGTCTGTAATGATTGGGTTAGAGTTTCTGGTTTGTTTTTACTTTTTTCGCGAGCAGTAATAAAGAAAATATTGTCACCACGACGTTTATGCATTTCAATTAATTTTATTCCAACTGCTTTGGCAGGGCTCAAATTAGCACTACGATTCATGTGATCCCAAAATTCTTGGCTATTGGTGCAACTTGGTCTATAGGGTTCGTGATCGTGCGGGCAATAGCGATCATAGTAGACATGAAAAGAGGTTTTTGGGAACAATAATGTATCATCTATATCAAAACCTACACTCATTGGCGGCGTTTCACTTAGACTAGCTTCAATGTCTTCAACAGTAGTCCAGACCGCTTCTTTAGCAACTTTTATGCTTGGGCTATGATAGTTATGCGGTTCATGGTAAGAGAGCAGGTTAATAGGATCATTAACAGAATATGAGATGCTTAAAGTGATGGCAGTCCCGGTTATTAGGCCTGCGATGAATCTACGTGCCATGTGTTCTCCAGTCTATTTTACTCAAAGCTTATACTACCAGAACTAATAATTAACACAATATCTGACTGACTTATTGTGTGTTTATAGCACAAAGCATCGTCTAGCTTCATCATAATCTGCATCACCTGGCTTCTGTTTGCCGGCTCGTTTTGCGAGTTCTGGGTCTAGCCCACACATATTAACAGCAAGCTGGAAATCAACGTTGGTAAGATGCGAAGATTTTGATTTTTTGGGAAAAAACTTGTCTGTAAAAATTCTCAAAAGGTTCTTTTTACACATGTAAACACAAGCTTCATTAACTAAGCTAATTAAAGCTACAGCACTCATTAACCCAAAAACAATAGCAGCAGATATTATAGGATGAGCTGTACAGAATAATAAAATCTTAGTTGCAGCAGGGAGCAAATGATTGCTCATAACTGATGCTGTAACTTTAAGTAAAAGTAAGGCAAGAAGTTTTAGTTGCATTATAGCTGCTGCAGCAAAAGCCAATCCCGCTGGAGTTGCAAGCAAAATAGTACTACCAGCTATTAATCCTACGGTTAATCCAGCCATAACACAAATTTTAAATGTGGTAGTTTGATAAAACTTTATTGTTGGCAAAGTTGTTATCTGTACTGGACTTGTTAATGGTAATCTTGATCCATTAGCTGATATTGACTGAGAAAAAGTATTCATAATAGATTAGGTTGGCGATAATAGTTAGTTATTATATATAAACAAGGCATAGCCATGTTTTAAGCATGGCTATTACTATAATTATGTACGGTAACATCCTGGCTCAGGTGACCAAGCTTTACCGTAAGTCGCTAAGGCATCGACTAAAGCATTACCAACACACTCACGGCTTTTCTTAAAATATAAAGTTGGTGTAAGTACAGCAGCAGTAGCAGTAGTGGTCGCAATAACTGAAGCTGCAACTTTGTGTGCTGCAATGGTTGTGCCTAATTTAACTAATCCTGCCCAAACCATCGCACCTAAAGCAATCAGATAGGGCTTAGCTGCTAAGAAAGCAACAGTTGCACCAGCAACGATTTGCGGTCCAAATATTGCTGCAGTTGCCGCAGTGCCAAGTAATCCTAAAGCAAGTAGGATGAACACGCCTTCAATTTTCGCAACCTCATTTTTAAGAGTTCGGATTTGTGCTTTGAGATCATTTAACTTCTTAGAAGCATCAGTTAAAGTTTGAGATGAATTCGTAAGATCTTCAGATGTTATTTTGCCCGATGTAAATAAACGCTTGTCTTGTGAATATTTAAGTTTTGCAGCGTGTTCAGCTCTTCGAGCTAAAACAGCCTCATTTTTTAACTCTTTGATTTTTTTGTTTAATTTAGCAATTTCTTCAAATGGGTTATACATATTTTTTACCTCAAGTTAATCTTAAAGCGCTAGCATGCCACAAACTAGCTTAAGTTAACCTTAAGATTGAGTTTATTAACTATACAAAAATATTGATATATAATACAACTGGTTATAACTTATATAAGATTACCAAGGGTTCTCTAAGCTTAATAACCCTGTTTTATAATCAAATGCGAATAATTCAGCGAAACGTGCCCAGCTAATTACTGTAGTTAAGATTCTTTGAGCCTCTTCCTCACTTAAGCTTTCAGATAGCTTATTTAAGATGATATCTTGTGAAATACTATGATTGTCATCTGCGTCTAATAAGCTCCTGATATATCTAGCTAAAGTTACATGTGATAATAGATGGGTGGCGAATAGTAATTTTTTTTCTAAGATATCAGCTTCGGCAAATCTGATTCCTGCTTTTGTAGGGGTGATAGTATTATTATCAACTTGGGCAAAACGTAAAATTTCTAAGATTTCTATTAATGGGAATAAATCGTCTATATCCATATAGAGATCATCAGCTAACTGCGGTAGATCACATGTTCTGCCTGTATAATTAGTAGCGAGAGTCTCTATTAGACCGGTTAACTCTGACTCTTCTGCATCCGGTAGTCTGTAATTCAAAGGGATAGCTTTTTCTTGATGCGACATACCTGTAGGCAATAAACTTCTTTTAGCTTTTGCGGTCATGGATAAATAAATTTGATCAATAATTTTAGCTACAGCTGGGTTTTGTAGATTACGTGGCTGCATTAGGTCTATTTTGATTTCTGTTTTGATTCGTCCCGGATTGTTATCAAAAATAATCACACGGTCAGCCAAAAGCACAGCCTCTTCGACATTATGCGTCACTAATAATAAGCTTTTCGTACGCGCTTGTTTTTCAAACCAGATATCTACGATATCTGTACGTAAGTTTTCGGCGGTAAGAATGTCGAGTGAAGAAAAAGCTTCATCTAGCATTAGTAAATCTGGTTCAACCACAAGAGCCCGAGCAATACCTACACGCTGGCTCATTCCACCAGAAAGCTCTTTGGGCAGAGCTGACTCATAACCATCAAGTCCGATGGTATCAATGGCTTTTAGAGCTAATTTGCGTCTAATGTTTTTACTAATGCCTTTGGCCTCCAGGCCCAGTTCTACATTGCCTAAAACGGTTAACCAAGGTAGTAGGGCAAAGTTCTGAAAGACCATGGCAATGCCTTCTGCTGGCTTATTTATCACTTTACCTTTAAAGCTGACAGTGCCACTCGTTGGTTTGATTAATCCAGCAATAATACGTAACAGCGTTGATTTACCAGAGCCTGAAGGGCCTAATAAAGCCACTATTTCGCCTTCTTTGATAGTCAGATCAATCTGATCTAAGACTAATAAATCCTGATTTGCAGACTTCTTGAAGGTTTTTGTAATTTTATCTAAGGAAATCAATGTCCTAGCTGTATCGAGCACTGTTGCCATATCAAACCAACTAAATGTTATTAATTAATCAAAACTTAATCTAGAATTTATATTATAACTTATATATCAAGTACATTTAAACAAAAGAGTGATTATGGGCAAGACAACAGATGTGGTTAGTATTATTAACTCAATCCACGAAGAGGATTGGCTTATTTTTGCTTTTGCTAATTTAGGTGCAGAGCAACATAAAAAATTACATGAAGAAACCAATAGTCAGATTAGAGATTATCTAACTAATCACGATCTGAAGAGTTTGAATGATGGAGAGATTACAGATTTTATTAATAAAACCAATTTGTATGAAGTTTTAGATTTTGAAGAAAGCTCATTAAACAATAATCCTTATTCAACTTTTGCCTTGACACAAAGATTATATTATTTAAATCACGAGCAGTTAAAAAAAATTAGTAGGCTTAGATTACAAATCCAGCAAGCAGGGGATCGAAATAAACAAACCAATATTGATTTACGTGCTCTCGAAGAAGAATTAGCAAGGGAATTAACAACTTTGCGTGAAAAATTGGCTGAACAATTAATAGAACTTCAAAAAGAGATTGCTGATGTTAACTCGCGTACAAAAGCAATCAGTGAGCTTGTTAAAGCGTTTGAAGCTCGAGGATTATTGAAATATATAAGAGTTGAACAAGGTAAAAATAAACAAGACATTCTAGAGATTGTTGAAGATACTGCTAAAGCGATGAATAGAGTTCAAAATATGTTCTTAGATATATTTCATCACAGCACACTTTTTTTAAAATCAGACTTGCTTTTTATAAGCGCCTTCCTAAACCTACTGGTGATTATTGCTGCTTTAATATGTTGTCGACCATCTGAAATGGGTATTCATGACGGTCTCAATTTTTTATTTACTATGATAAGTAAGATAATAGCTTTCTGTAAAGACGCTTTAGACCTTACTGGTTTTTTCGTGGCAGCTTTAAAGCCTGTGATACCTTGGTTACCGGTTGCTTCAATGGTAAGTTGTTTTATTACTTTTAGTGTGAGTATATCTAATATAGTAAAAGCAAATCTTGATTATGATAAAAATACTCAATTATTAGATAAGCTTGCAAATGATGCTGAGAACTGGCTTAAACCGGGGACAAAATTAACTCCAAATGAAGAGAAGATTAAATTTATATTATTATCTAATCTTTCGATCAAACAAGTTTGCCTTGAGACCAAACCAGAAGCTATTAAGGCTTTGTTTACTCACGAAGAATTTATCGAAAAAATTCAACCAGAGCTCGTAAAACATGCCGCTAGCCAAAAAAATAAAGTTATATATGAAAATTTTTTGACTGCAGGTCTTATGCTGTTCATTATTCCTGCTTTAATAGTTTTGTTTATTGCAGCTACACCATTGCCCGCATTAAGCTTAATTGTAGCTTTGGTTTTAACAGCAAATTTTATTGGCAGGCTTATTTTAAGTGAAACAGCATTAAAATCTAAAGAGTCTTTTAAGCATAGTGCTCTTCAAAGCCATTATGTGCCAGCAGGTTTAGGTTTAGATGACAAAAAAGGTGACAAAAAACCGGAACCCATATCTTTACTACAACACTATGATGCCAGTTTGTTACCAAAGAATCATCAGCATTAATTTAGCATCTGGTAGCGATTAGCGGCAAGATCATATAATCTTTGCCATACGAGTTTGTTTAATATTATTACATAAAGACTCATTACAGTTATACCTAAAGATATGCGCGCGAAATCACCGGATTGAGTGGCGTGCGTAATATAAGATCCTAATCCAGTGGCATTGAGCGTAACGTCCCCCCAGGTGATGGTTTCAGCAACTATAGAAGCATTCCATGCACCACCTGCCGCTGTCATAGCGCCGGTAATGTAGTATGGGAAGATGGCTGGTAACATAAACTTACGCCACCATAGAAGTTTAGTAACACCAAAGTTTTTAACCACGTCTTTTAGATCTTTAGGAATATTATTTATACCCGCAATAATATTAAATAAAATATACCATTGGGTGCCAATGATTAATAAAGGCGCTGTCCAAACTTCCACATTTAATTTATATTTTAAAATTAAGACGACTAAAAGTGGGTAAATTAAATTAGCGGGGAAAGCAGCTAGAAATTGAATGATAGGTTGCATGTATTTACTAAGATCAGGCCGGCTGCCAATATAGACGCCTAGAGGTAACCAAAATATGGAGCAGATAAGTACGAGGATAAAAATTTTCATCCCAGTTAATGCACCAATATAAAAAACATACAATATTTCACTTATGGTCAAGTAATTATTAAAGTAATCAAACAATGAAACAAAAGCAGTAATTAATAAAATAATTGATACAACTGCAAACCAATCTATTTTGTTAATCGAAAAATTTTTATTTTTAGGTTTATTGCTGGGTAAAAATTTTAAGGTTAATAATTTATTTTTAAAATTTTTGTAGGGGTGAAGGCCTCGCGCAAAGAAATCACTAGATCTGTTATACCAGCCAACTAAGGTGTTAATCCAAAAGTCTAAAAAATAATCTTTTAAAAATAAAGATTTTTTTACTAAGATAGTCCTTTGTAACAAATCATAGACCCAAGAATTATATTGCATAGTATTTTTGTTGTTATCTGTCTCATCCAGATTATCTTCTGGATCTGCAATATCTTGAAATTGGGTCGCGACTTTCAAAAGCGGTCGAAAGATCAGTTGGTCGTAAATGAAGATTACTATCAACATGGCAATAATGGCATAGATAACAGCTAAGAGGTTGCTTTGTACGATAGCTGTTTGAATATAAGAACCAATCCCAGGTAGAAGAATATCATTTTTGTTAACTGATATCGCTTCACTGGCTACTACAAAGAACCAGCCGCCAGATAAAGAGATCATCATATTCCATAGGAGAGCAGGAGTGGCGTAGGGTAGTTCTATTCGCCAAAATCTTTGCCAGGCATTGAGATTTAAAGCATAGCCTACATCGTTATAATCTGCTGGTAATAGTTTAAGTGACTGATAAATACTTAAGGTCATATTCCAGGCTTGAGAGGTAAAGATTACAAATATAGCAGCACATTCTGGGCCTAGCAGACTTGCTGGGAATAACCAAATAAAGCCTACGACTGTCAAAGATAAGAATCCAAGTACTGGCACGGATTGCAGGATATCAATCAAGGGGATAAGCAGCATTTCTGCTTTTTTGCTTTTGGCGCAGCTATAGCCAATAATAATGCTAAATATTAGCGAAATGCATAAGGCAATTCCCATTCGCAGTACGCTGCGTAAAGCATAATAAGGTAGAGCATCCATAGATAGGCTAATAGGGAGTTGTTCACCAACTTTATAGGGTGCGTCCATGCCGCTCGCCGCATGACCTAGGAAGATCAGAATGGCGAAAACAATGCCAATACTTATGACGTCCCAGATGTTTAATCTATATTGAGATTTTATTTTTTTGTTGGGGTTATAAATATTGAGCATGACTAAAGATCCGATATATTTTAGAAAATATAACTGTTTTAAGCCATTGAGTCAATTAGATAATTATTTTTGATCTGACTCAGTGTGGGAAATACAATTATATCAGTTTCGATTATGATCCAAACATTTGCTTCGCAAATGATACATCTAACAAACTCAGTAATTGTGCGAAGTTTTCTCAAATTATCTTGGAAAACGTATCCTGAAGCTCAAACCATGATCGGCTTTTATATTATCTAAAACTTTAATTTTTGCGTTATGTAGGGTAGCAATCAGTTTTACTATTGATAGACCTAAGCCGCTACCACTTGCTAAAGTACCAGGTACTCTATAGAAGCGATCAAAGATACGTTCTTTGAGATCATTGGGCAGTCCAGGCCCAGTGTCACTTATTATAAAAATTACTTCTGAGTCTTTGGTAATAATTTTAATTTTAATTTTGCTGTTATCTCCGCTATATTTTATTGCATTATCGATGAGATTACGGATTAATATAGTCAATAAAATTTTATTGCCTTTGATAACGGGTAAGTTTTTACTCGAAGGCGCAAGAATGCTGGGTTTTTGTTTCACATCTAAGCTTATATTTATATTTTTCGCAGCAGCATTGTTGTATAGGTCAGCAATTAATTCTCTTGTTATTTTATCTAAATGACAGTTTTCTACGTTGGCTAAAGGTTGATCAATTGATAAACGGCTTAGAATTAACAACTGTGAGATAATATGATCAGAACGATTAATGCCATTGGTTATACTAGAGAGATTGTTAATAATTTGTTGTAAATTAGTTACGTTAGCATTATTTACTTCACGTTGTAAGATTTCAGATAGTGCTTTGATAGCAACCTCTGCTTGAATCTTAATCCCTGCCAATGGGGTTTTAAGTTCGTGCGCGGCATCAGAATTAAAGCGTTGTTCGCGGGCAAAGCTATCATTGATTAAAGTAAATAATCTATTTATTTCTTCTACTAACGGTAAAACTTCTTTCGGTGGATTTTTTATATCTAATAAACTTAAATTTTTCGGGTCTCTTTTTTTAATATCATCAGTCACATGACGGATACTGTTAGCCGCAAATCTTATAGTGAAAAAGATGAATAAAAAAAGTAGAGGCGTTATTATAAATATGGGGTATAGCCTTTGTTTAGCTAATGTCCAAGCTAGTTCTGTACGCATTTCATATTTTTGTGCAGTTTGTACAATCATATTAAGTTCAGTGTTTATTTGGGTGTAAACACGGTATTTTTCATCGTTATAAATAACATCATCAAAACCTGATTCAAAATCCGCTATTTGCTCTATAGGGGCATAACTTGAGTGAATGATTAGTTTTTGTGGTTTAATAGTCCATAGCTGAAAAATAATGTCTGACTCGAAATCTTCAGTATAATTTTCTGCCCAAGTAAGATCGGCTTTTTTATGATTAATAATTTTTTCTATAGGGTGTTTTTTAGAATAGCTCTTGTTCATTGCATGAACTATCAAATGACTTTGGATTTCGTTTATTTGCTTGGTGTCATCAATACTTTTTTCTAAAAAGATTCGAATATGATTGGCATCATCAACTAATAAGATATCAAATAAATTACTAATATTTTCATTCGTAGTCTTATAACTCCATATTGCATTCAAAATAGTAATAATTAAAACTGTTGAACAACAGGCAAGGACTAAAAAATTTTGGATAGATTTAATACGCATTATTTGTCTACAATATAGCCGACACCGCGTACAGTGCGGATAAGATCAGGGCCTAGTTTTTTACGTAAATGATGGATGTGCACTTCTAAAGCATTACTATCTACTTCATTGTCCCAGCTATAAAGGGCAAGTTCTAAAGAGTCTTTCGTGACAATTGCGCCAATATTTTCTAATAATTTTTGCAGAAGGGCAAATTCTTTTCGTGGTAAGAGTACTTGTTGTCCTTCCAATAAAATAGTATGGGAGGCGGTATCAATCTCAAGGTTTTTATGCTTAATAACGTTAGCTGTTCGGCCGCTGCTCCGTCTTTGTAAAGCGCGGATACGGGCAAGTAACTCAGGCATGTCAAAAGGCTTAGTTAAATAATCATCAGCGCCATTATCAAGGCCGATTACTTTGTCTTCTGGGCGACCTTGTGCAGTTAAGATAATAATCTTTACATCAATCTTTTGACTACGGATAGCTCTTAAGACTTCTAGACCGCCTTTACGCGGTAACCCTAAGTCAAGAATAGCGATATCAAAGGGCTCGTTCTCTAAAGCGCCTTGACCTGTGATGCCATCTGTCATCCAATCAACGGCATGCCCATCTTGGATAAGTGCTTGTTTTATACCATCGCCAAGTGTTTGATCGTCTTCGATAATTAGTACGCGCATAGTTAAGCCGTTATAAATTAGTCATTATGATTTCATAATTATAGCATTGAAGAGGGGATGTGGCGAATGGTGGGTTTTGACTAATTTTTAAAGTTGACTGTCAATGTGATTTAGAGAGTTCCGGTTTATTCAGATTTAGAAACTTCCGCTTAATCTGACTAACTTTTGGAGCTTTTAGGATACTATGATTGGTTGTACGCCATGGATGGTTAGGACTAGGTATATGGTATTTTCTTGGAGGTTTAATCTCAAATATTTTATCAATATTTT
>CAYLXL010000022.1:0-32536 GCA_964387745.1 uncultured Gammaproteobacteria bacterium
TATTTTTCAAACCCTTATAACGTTTTGAATCTCCTTAGCTTGACGCCTATGCCCTAAAGGGGAAGAGAATATTTCTAATACTATCCATTCACCAACTGTCTTAATACATACTGTAAAATACCACCATGCTTGTAATATTCCAGCTCCTGTGGCGTATCTAATCTAACTTTCGTCTTGAAAGTTTTAGTAACACCCATCTTATCAGTTGCAGTAACTGTAAGGTAACTTAACATCTTAGAGTTCAATTCTGCTAAACCGTTTAAGCTGTAGCTTTCCTGGCCTGTTAAACCTAAAGTGTCATAATTCTCACCTTCAATAAACTCTAATGGCAATATACCCATGCCCACAAGGTTTGAACGGTGGATGCGTTCAAAACTGATCGCAATCACTACACGCACGCCTAGCAATCTTGGACCTTTAGCTGCCCAGTCTCTAGATGACCCAGAACCATACTCACGACCAGCTAAAATAAGTAATGGCACCTTATTCTCAGCGTATTTAACAGACGCATCATAAATAGTCATAGGAGTATCTTCTGGTTGATATCTAGTCACCCCCCCTTCAACGCCTTGGGCTAACAAATTATGCAATCTTACATTAGCAAAAGTCCCGCGGATCATGACTTCATGGTTACCACGGCGTGATCCGTAAGAATTGAAATCTTTTTGTTGAACATCGCAAGCAAGTAAATATTTGCCAGCCGGACTGTCAAATTTAATATTACCCGCTGGTGAAATATGATCAGTCGTCACGCTATCACCTAATTTTGCTAATACTCGCATATTAGCAATATCAGCAATTGGCTGAGGAGATAATGTCATATTTTCAAAATAAGGTGGATTCTTTACATATGTAGAACTATCACGCCAAGTGTAACTTGCACCAGTTGCAGAAGGCAGGCTCTGCCAATTTTCTGCACCTAAAAACACTTTTGAATAACTTTTCTTGAACATCTCAGATGTTAAAGATTTACTGATAACTGAGTTTACTTCTTGCTGACTTGGCCAAATGTCTTTTAAATAGACAGGTGTATTATTACTGTCAAAGCCTAATGGGTCATTATGTAAATCAAAGTCCATAGTGCCAGCTAATGCATAGGCAACTACTAAAGGCGGTGATGCCAAATAATTCATTTTAACATCTGGATGAATTCTTGCTTCAAAGTTTCTATTGCCAGAAAGAACTGCAGTAACAACCAAATTATTACTTTTAATCTCAGCTGATACCTCTTCTGGTAGTGGCCCTGTGTTACCTATACAAGTTGTGCAACCATAACCTACTAAGAAAAAGCCTAATTTCTCTAAGTCGCCTAATAAATTAGCCGCTTCTAAATAGTCTGTAACTACGCGTGAACCGGGCGCTAAACTCGTTTTTACCCATGCCGGCACTTTAAGACCTTTTTTATGAGCGTTTCTAGCAAGCAAACCTGCAGCTATCAAGACTGCCGGATTAGAAGTATTAGTACAGCTAGTAATAGCCGCAACAACGATAGAACCATTAGACAACTTCTGTTTATTAATTTTAGTAAGATCTTTATCTAAAACTTGAATATCTTTTCTGAATTGCTCTTTTGCTTTGGCCACTAAAATTTTGTCCTGAGGACGCTTAGGACCTGCAATACTTGGCATAACATCAGCAAGATTTATTAATAATTTATAGTATATTTAGCATTATGCTGATAGTTATCATAATCTATCCACATACCTTGTTTCTTAGAATATTCTTCTACCAGACTAATTTGCTCTTCTGAACGTCCTGTTAAACGTAAATAATTAACAGTTTCTTTATCTACGGGAAAGAAACCACAAGTAGCTCCAAACTCAGGAGCCATGTTAGCAATTGTTGCTCTATCTGCTAATGGTAAATGCTGTAAACCTGATCCAAAAAACTCAACAAATTTACCAACCACACCTTTTGATCGTAATATTTGCACAACAGTTAATACTAAATCTGTAGCAGTTGCCCCTTCTGGTAATTGTCCGGTTAGCTCAAAACCAATCACTTCAGGAATAAGCATTGACATAGGCTGACCTAACATCGCAGCCTCTGCTTCAATACCACCAACACCCCAGCCTAGGACACCTAAACCATTTATCATAGTCGTATGTGAATCAGTACCTACTAGTGTATCAGGGTAAATTAAATTCTTTTTATTATCCTCAAAAACAACACGGGCTAAATATTCTAAATTAACCTGATGCACGATACCTGTTTCAGGTGGCACAACTTTAAAGTTATCAAATGCCTGTTGACCCCATTTCAAAAACTCATAACGCTCCTGGTTACGCTCAAATTCAATCTCACTATTAAGCTTTAAAGCTTGGGCGTTACCAAAGTTGTCGACTTGTACAGAGTGGTCAATAACTAGCTCTACCGGCTGTAACGGGTTAATCTTACTTGGATCGCCACCTAGACTCACCATCGCATCACGCATAGCAGCTAAATCAACAACTGCTGGTACTCCAGTAAAATCTTGTAATAATACTCGACTTGGCGTAAAGGCTATCTCAACCTGCTCAGGGCTGTCAGTAGATTGACTCAATAATGCTTTCACATTAGCTACCAGACGTGATTCGTCCTGTTCACAACGCAAAATATTTTCTAATAAAATTTTTAAAGTAATTGGCAAGCCTTTTACTAATTCCTGATTAGATAACTTGGTCAAATCATGGTAAACATACTCGTGATTATTAACCTTTAATTTTGACAAATATTGTGTAGATGGTTGCTTCATAAGGATATATACTGGCTTAGATTATAGATAAATTAAAAAGATTATGAACACTATTAAACCTCCCAAGTGTAAAACATTACCTCACATCCGTAAATATAAATCTAAAAATTTTGTAGAAGAAGTTAACGACCCATATCAATGGCTAACTGATAAAAATAACCCTGAGGTTATCGACTATCTTAACCAAGAAAACAGCTACACTGATTGCGTAATGGAACCTACGCTATCATTACAAAAAAAGCTTTTTACAGAAATCAAGTCACGAATCGTCGAAACAGACATAGATGTAGCTTGCCGCAAAGATAATTATCTTTACTATACTAGGACCGAAGAAGGCAAAGAATATGAAATTTTTTGTCGAAAACTGGCTCTGGAACCTAACAACCCAGGGCCAGAAGAAGTTTTATTTGATGGTAATCTTATGGCGCAAGACCATGAGTTCTTTTCTCCAGGTGATCTAGAAGTCAGCCCTTGTCATAATTTACTCGCCTATACCATAGATACATCCGGCGATGAACTTTACGATTTATTTATAAAAAACTTAATCACTCAAGAAATAACGCAGGTCAAATTAGACTGTACCATTAGTTACGAATTAGTCTGGTCAAATGATGCCAAACATATTCTCTACTTAAAAATGGATGAGTCTTTACGTCCCTTTCAAGTAATGGCTTACTCATTGCTAGGCACTCACCATCTATTGTTTACTGAAACTGATGAAAAATTTAGATTAAGCTTAGAAAAAACTCGCTCAGAAAAATACTTAGTAATAAATTCTAATAGCCAGCTTAGTGCCGAAGTTTATTATTTTCCTGCGCACGACATTATTAACAATATAGCAAGTTTGCGGTCTATTAAGCCTCGACAGCAACATGTTGAATACTATATTGACCACTATTACTCTCTTTCTGGCTCTAATAAAATTGAATATTTTTATATATTAATTAATTCTCTTGAAAAACCTAATTTTGAATTATACAGAACACCTGTATGCAACAAGCTAGCTAACGGATGCAGCTGTCCGACCTGTCAAGCCATATACATTCTTGAAAATTGGGAACTAATAATACCTCATAATCCAAATATTAAATTAGACGACTTCGAATGCTTTGCCGACTTTGCGGTACTAACAACAATAGATACGCACAGAACAGGCTTGCCAACTATTAGCATCATCAATAAATATAATTTTAATGCTGTTAAAAAAATAGATGTTAATAAAATCTTTAATTTAGAAGTCTATGATCTGTTTGCCGGTGACAATGAGATGTACGATACAGACGAGTACATTTTTGGCATAGAATCATTAAACATTCCTGTTTCGATATACAGTATTAACCCCAGGATTACTGAACCAGATTTAAGATTAATAAAGTCAAGCCAAGTTTTATGTAATTATAATAAAGATGATTATGTAGTAAAAAGGCTTTATATTGATATAGTTGATGCAAGCAATACAACAGATAGAAAATTACCTATATCAATTATTTATAACAAACATTCTTATCATAAGAATGGCAAGAGCCCGTTGCTGTTGTATGGTTATGGATCATATGGAATTTCAATCGAACCATATTTCTCTTACTCTCGTTTAAGTTTATTAAACAGAGGTATAGCTTTTGCTATAGCTCACATTCGTGGCGGCGGAGAACTGGGTGACACATGGCATTACGATGGCCGCTTAAATAAAAAGAAAAATACTTTTTCCGACTTTATGACTGCTGCTGAATATTTAATTCAAAACAAATATACTTCAAAAGATCAATTAATAGTACAAGGCGGCAGTGCCGGTGGCTTATTAATAGGCAATGTGATTAATCAACGACCGGAGCTATTTAAAGCGGCTATTCTAGAGGTACCTTTTGTTGATTGTTTAAACACAATGTTAAATCCTGATCTGCCGTTGACTATCAATGAATACGAAGAATGGGGTAATCCATCAGATGATCAACAGGTCTATAAATACATTCAATCTTATGCTCCCTACGAAATGATCATCCCGCAAAAATACCCAAACTTATTGCTTAATAATAGCCTGAACGACACTAGAGTTAGTTACTGGGAGGCGGCAAAATTTACAGCAAAATTACGTGCCACAAAAACTGATGACAACTTAGTGTTGCTAAAAACTTTAATGAATGCAGGACATGGTGGAGCATCTGGACGTTATCAGGCGTTGCATGATACGGCGTTTACTCAAAGTTTTATTTTGAAGTGTTTGGAGATCGAAAATTGAATACTTTTATTGTCATGGTTTGATAGTTTTGGTATCGTCAGATTTCTGCTCAGTAGAAGCTGATGATTTCTGAACTTGCTTTCCATTTGTAAAAAACACTCCTCGCAAAAAACTCACCGCTCTTTGCACAGTGGAAAGTTGTGGAGTATCAAGGCATTGCTTTAAACTGCTAGGGAAATTTCTTTTTTCCTCAGAATCACACAAACTGTATAATTTGCTTACCTGAACTTTATCATCTTCGCTCAACTCAACCTTGGCTTCGTATTGCCTAATCTTTATATTCAAATAGGCAACTCTAGTGTCTGGATTAACAGGCTGGTTAAGTTCTAGTTGTTTAGCTACGATATCATTCCAACTATACTCAGTACCATCACCTCCATCAGATATACGCCCTGGTGGAATATTTATAAAAGATGTTTTTAATATCGCGCCATCATTCATCAAGCAGGTTTTAAAAAATGTTTGTTGATCTGGACCGTACAATACCATCCCCATACAAACCATCAACCATGGTCCACCTGATTGGTCTCCATAAGGACTGTTGATATCATAACCATGCTCGAATACATGATCAATATTATGATCATAATCAATGTGATGCATTCTTTGCTCGCTAGCAATCAAAGTTATCCATTCGTTAATATAGCTATGGACTCTATCATTTTTCATGTAGGCTTTGACTTTGCCTAGTTCTACTAACTCTGAATTAATTCTACGGACTATAGCAGCATTATTTTCGTTTTCTACCCATGCCTGCTGTTCTGGAGTCAGACGCTCATGCAAGGCAGCTAAACTTATTGCACCCGCTTCTATTGCGGTTTGAGTAATTGCTGCAGCTTGAGGTTCATTATTGTGCGCTAAAGTAATTTTAGTTAACAGATTTTGATGATACTCTGCTAAAGTTGATAAACGCAATCTAGCCACTTTTTTTACAATTTCTTCCCATTGAAGCTGCTCTTCATAGTCCTCTCCATATGCTGAATTACCAGGTAACTTGTAAGCGTAATTTGTTAGCAAATTAAAAACAAGCTCTACAGGCGTCACAATACCAAAACTTTTTACTGGCACAGCCTGCTCAAGATCCTCAAAGCTTAGTGATGATATAACATTATAAAGTTTGCTAGGAGGGTTTTCTTGACTCAATTCTTGAACTAAATACTGAAAATAGCTCTTAGAACGTGTCCTTAATTTAGCGACCTGCTCAGAATCAAAAGCATTGATAGGCTCTAAAAACTCTGTTGCAACTAAACTAAGTGGCACCCCCAAAGCCAACCCATCCCAATCACTGGTAATCATTTTGCCTACAATAGGTAGCTCGTAAAGCTTATTTAATGTTTCTCTTTTGCTCTCTTCCAAAACATCATGAAACATTGATTCCTCTGCTTGCCGAATTTTTTCTAATAATTTTTTAAACTCCGTTGAATTTTCTAACCCCCTCATAGACTCTAGGCTTATTTGCATTTCTTTAACTAGCTTTTCTTTTTTCTCAATGCAGTCAAGGACACTATCAATTTCAGTTTTTGAAATTAAAGCGCTGTATATAGGCATTATCTCAGTATCAAATGTTGACTGTCCCTCATCTGGCTCTAATAGAGTCTCAATAATAGGTTCGATATCGCTTGATTGAGTTTCCGTCAATTCAAATTGCAAATCATCTAGCTCTACTGATTTACTGATGTCTATAGTGGAATCAAACTCCTCTCTTTCACCTTGCTTGGAACCCAAGGAAGCTAGCTCCAATCCCTTTTTTACGCTTAATAAAGCTTTTTTTAGTTCTGCAATATTCCTTGGAGTTTTTGTTAGTATCAGCGCTGGCTTTAGCTCTTCATTTGGTTTTTCACGGTAAAACAACTTAAAATGACCGTTTCGTATTTGAGATTCTACATCTATTGGTAACTTTAATTCATTTAATACCTTTTCAATTTCATCTTCAGGAGCAGCATAACCCGGCCTAACAAAAGATGAAGTAGCATGAGAGATTTTGTCAGCTGAAGATTCAAGAGTTTCACTAAAAGAGGACATTGTAGTTGTAGCTTCGAGTACAATAATAAATCTCCCCTCGTTACGAAATACATTGTGACCTTTACCCAATTTAAACTTCATTGATAATTCTCTTGTCCGAGAATCATAACCAGCATATTCTAGATCACCAGAAGCCCCCATTTGCTTTACAAAATCATAAACATTAATAGTTAATTGAGTTTGATGGATGTAATCTGGGTTTGTTATATCTGTAATTATGGCTGTAGGTGGTTTGGATTTATCTTGAGGCCGTTGAAAAAGCTCTAGCGAGGTAAGCCAGCCATTAAAAAACCCTTGGCTTTTACTAGTCTTAGTTTTTATATAGCCCGGTTTGGAAGCAATAAATCTTTTGTCAAAATTTGGGGGTTCTCCCGCCCGCAAAATTGGCAAGAAACGTGAGTAACTTTGTAACATTAGATGGGCTGCAAGTTCATGCTGAATGCCGGCAGCAGTTATGGCAGCACTACCAGTTTTAACTCCTTCAGGAAAAGGCCACGAATGCCAATCGATAAATTTATCAGCCTGATTGATGAGGCCTGAAGGAACCATTTATTTATTACTCCCATCAATACATCCTAAGCAAATACGAATAGGATTTATCCAGCCTTTTTGGCCTTAGCGTCTGCTTCATTCTTTAAAGCAGTCTTAACCGTTTGCAGCATCGGATTCACATGGCCTGCACATTCGTTAAATGTCTTTTCTGCTGTCTTTAATTGCTCTGGATCGGTAATTTTTGATCTTAAAGCACCAATAACATGAACAGTGTCTTTTTCGAAGTCTTCAATAATACGCGCCACCCCATCGGTATTACCTGGGCGGAACTTATCTAAAGCATCCAAATATTTCATTTTAAAATCTAAAACTTCACTAACACCGGTGTCTTTAGATAGATTGGTTAATAGCTCACTAGTAGCCTTTATTTGCTTAATCATTCTAGCGATACCTGCAAAGCCGCCAAAATCTGCAATATTCATCATATAGAATCTCCATAATAATAGTTATCTGACTATGAGAATAGCAAAGGATATAATATCTAGCAAGAAACATAGCTATATTAAGAATTTATCAGCGTTATAAATATTTTTTGCTGGTTATTCATTTTGAGAATTCTTGCTTGCATATGGGTATTAAAATAAGGTTTAATATAATTATGAAACTTCTAGTTGAGTAAGAATATGATCAATCCAGAATCAGTCTCAGTGAAGGCATCTTCACCGACCAAACAAGCAAGCGGAGCAATTGAAGTCACTTCTTTTGTTTTAAAAGGTAGTCTTTATGCTCTGACCTCTTTACAACTACAAAGTACAAAACTTGAGAATCTTGATGAGCACTTAAAATTAAAAATAGAACAAGCTCCAAAATTCTTTGAGAACTCCCCTATCGTTATTGATCTTGCTAAACTTCCGGAAGACTTTATCCCAGATTTCTCAATGTTATTGGGATGCTTGCGTAATAATGGCCTAATTCCTATCGGTGTCCGCAAAAGCCCTAATGAATTAGTTAATAAATCTGCTTTAGCTAATAATTTAGCAATCCTTGCAGAAAATAAAAATGATACCAAAGCTACACCTGACCAAACAGTACAAGAAATAGCTGAACCAACATGCAAAGTTATCACCACGCCGGTACGTTCTGGTCAGCAAGTATACGCACGTGGTGGCGATTTAATTATTATGGCGCCGGTTAGCCATGGCTCAGAAATCTTAGCAGATGGTAGCATTCATGTTTACGGACCACTACGTGGACGTGCACTTGCTGGTGTCATGAACAACAACAATGCGCATATTTTTTGTCAGAGTTTAGAAGCGGAACTAGTTTCAATTGGTGGTGCTTATCAAGTAAGTGAAAACTTACGTGATACACATTGGAAAAAACCTGTACATATTTATTTGCATGAAAATAATCTACAAATTGACAAAATGTAGTATATTATCTAGATTTAAAACTGTGTATGATGTAACTACTTTTTTATAGTTACATTTTATAAAAAAATAAAACTGTAGAGATTATATAATCGTATAATAAGAGGAGCGTTCAGTGACTGTTAATAGTACTGATCAACCAGAAACAAATAGCCAAGATAATAATATGACAACTAATAACGCATCAAGAAATGCCAAAATCATTGTAGTAACTTCTGGTAAAGGTGGTGTTGGTAAAACAACTTCTAGCGCTGCAATTTCTGCAGGCCTCGCTTTACGTGGGTATAAAGTCGTGGTTGTTGATTTTGATATCGGCTTAAGAAACCTTGACCTTATCATGGGATGTGAACGCCGTGTGGTTTACGATTTCGTTAATGTCATCAATGGCGATGCTAATTTAAATCAAGCTTTAATTAAAGATAAAAGATTAGAGAATCTTTATATTCTTCCTGCTTCACAAACTCGCGATAAAGATGCTTTAACCCATGAAGGCGTGGAAAAAGTCATCGAAGATCTTAAAAAAGAATTTGATTATATCGTCTGTGACTCCCCTGCTGGTATCGAACGTGGCGCTCTAATGGCTTTATACTATGCTGATCATGCAATAGTTGTTACTAATCCTGAAGTTTCTTCAGTACGTGATTCTGACAGAATATTAGGTATCATCGCTAGCAAATCAAAGAGAGCATTAGATAACCTACCTCCTGTTACTGAGCATTTATTAATCACGAGATATTCACCTGAACGTGTGCAACGCGGCGAGATGTTAAGTGTCGAAGACATCAAAGATATTCTTTCTGTGCCACTTTTAGGTGTAATCCCAGAGTGCAAAGCAGTTTTAAAAGCATCTAACTCTGGTGTACCAGTAACTTTAGACCAAACTAATGACGCAGGACAGGCTTATATCGATGCTGTTGGTCGATTCATTGGCGATGATATTCCACATCGCTTCATCACAACTAGTAAAAAAAGCATATTAGAAAGACTATTTGGAACACAAGAATGAGCATATTTGATTACTTTAAATCCGGCAAGCGATCTTCAGCCAGTGTAGCCAAAGAACGTTTACAAATTATTGTTGCGCACCAACGTGGCAAAAACGATGATTTCTTACCGTTGTTACAAAAAGAATTAATTGCTGTAATTTCTAAATACGTCAAAATTGATCAGGATCAGGTAAAAGTCGAGCTTGATAAGAACGGTGATACTTCTGTGCTAGAGCTTAACATAGTTTTACCTAACAGAGCTCTGGAAAGAGATCCGTTGCTTACTTAAATTTTATTAATTCTGCATCTTTCTCACTGCGCTCGGGTGTTTCTGTAATTTAGTTATAATTCACGCAGTGTTATCATCTCGGTCAAACCCAGTGCAACTGGGCTAGAACCGATAACTTACGTCTAAATACTAAAATTAATGTCGTTTATTGATTATATCTTATTGACTAGATTTACAAACCCTGTCCATAATTAAAAACATAGACGTACTATTATTCTTTATTTTTATTATTTATTGTTAATAAGGTCAACCGTGAAAATAAACTCAAAAATTTCAGCAACCACTGTTCTGCTATTATTGTCAAGCTCTACCTTTGCCTACAATACCTATTTGGGTTCCAGTTCTGTTCTGTTGGAAACAGGATTCTTGACAGCAGCCCCTGGTAAAACTCAACATATTGATGTAACCGGCCTGTCTGGCGATCGATATAAAGCTGATAAATCATATGACCAAAATATAATTTTTGGCCTAAGCTATCTTGTCGATGGGCCTAAAATGTCATCGTTTAACTCTAGTTACGGTCTAAGCGCGCATTATTTGGGCAGAACACAATCTGCAGGCCTAATATACATAGAACACCTTTCACCTAGCCTCGGATACGTTTACAATATAGAGCATTTCCCTGTGCATGCTATAGGTAAAATAGAATCAAATAAAATACATGATAACTATACTCTCACAGCTGAAGCAGGGTTAGGCCCGAACTTTTTAACGCTGTCTCACTACCAAGAAAAATCCCTAGATTCTGTAACTCTAGCTAACATCGCTTTTAAAGGACGCTCAGATACAGTTTTTAGTGCTAATATTGGTTTTGGCGTTAAAGCACATAACTTCTTTGATCAGAATCCTCTAGAATGCGGATATAGATTATTTTATCTTGGAGAAAGTAAACTACGCAAAAATAATAGTGAGGTACTTAACGGTCTCTCAACTGGCAGTCTTTACGCACATTCTATCATTTGCTCTATTGCAGTTTCTTAATTATTTTATTAATTACATAACTAATGATTTAAGGACAAATCATGCATCCGATTCCTAAAAGTTTCCCTTTATTATCTTTGTGCCTGATTGCGCAAATCAGTCATGCTGGCTTTTTTACTCCATCGGCAACAGTAGATGAGCTATCAATAAGCCTTAATATTCCAAACAAAACATATAATTCTGCAGGAATAAAAATTAATACCCCTGGCGTTAGTTTAGCCGGTTCACAACCAGATTGTACTGTAATATCCAACGGTTATTGTAGATTTTCTATTAATGATTCAACACCGGCAACTATAGCACTGGCTGGCCTAGATATATCGCCTGTGAATATAACTTTATGTTTAAATGCCAATGGTCCTATCAGCTGTCAAAACTACAATGTAACCAAGCCAATGAACTTGGATAATATGACGTTAGACGCTTTTGATTTAGTAGAAGATCTTGACAGCCCTTATCGAGCCATGACTACCGCACAAGCTGGAATTCGAGATGGTGCATTCCACAGCTTCAGCACAGCTCCAACTAATGGAACTTATGCTATCGTCAATGGCTTTGATGGTGGTGGTCCAGGTCATATTTTGTTAGGTAAAGATTTACTAGCAGGCTACAACACGGTAACTTTTGATTATAGAGCTGGCTGGGATATGGTCCCTTATGGTGCATCTCAAAATAGAACATTTACTTTCCGCATTGAACCATATGGCGGCGGTACTGCACTACAAGAAACTGTTATTTTAACAGCCAATGCTGGTACTAATGTTAATGACACGGGTGCCCAATCAAGCACTATAGATATATCCAGTTTTAATACTCAAAATATTAGAATAGTTTTTGATTGGTATATCCCTGAAAGTTTTACAGGACCAGCCTTATTCCAGCTTGATAATATAAATATTTCTTAAACAGGATTAGACTATGTTAAATATATTAAAAAAAATAGTACTTTGCTTTGGTTTTCTATTATTACAAAATAACTTATTTGCCAATTGCCCGGTATATAATGATGTTTTTATTGATAACTCCTGGTCAACAATTGCTAATTGGAATCACTTACCAACTTATCTAAGGGGTAGCTTCTCTGGATTGCACAAAGTTACTGTGAATCGATTACCGAACCATGAGTTGATTAATTGTTTCTATTCTTCGTTAGATAATAATACCCATCAACTCTATCGGACAACCGTGCCTAAAAACACATTATCTCTTGATGGCGCCAATTGGCATCAGCTATCTGCAAATAGTTATGTCTGTGAGCTCGCTGATGGTGAGCATGCGGAAGATTGTGTTTTTTAATCAATGAGTTAAATTTTTTTAGCGGGAGGGATTTTTGGGGTTATTTTTGGGATAATTAAGCAAAACTTAAGGTTGAATTGATATCATCGCTCTAAAATACTTATTTTTAGTTTAGAGAGTTGAATATAATGCCTAATGAAACCAAGTTAGCTTCCCATTCTGAAGAATTTTACGACGAAGACGAAACATCTGGATATGTTGTTGTTGGGGGCGGAGGCGGAGCAGCTAGCTCTCCTGGTACTGGTGCAGCAGCTGCAGCTAGCTCACCCAGCTCAGGATCTTCTGCAGCTGCAGAGGCTGGATCTGCCCCTAAAACTTTCTTATTAACTTTATTCGGTACTGACGACAGTATTGAAGGCCAAGCAAAAGGTAAAGCGCAAGTTCATACTTTAGCTATCCCGATGATGGGAATTACTGGCAAACCTGCTGCAGAGTTAAAAAGTGGCGAAATAATCCCAGGAATCGACCCTAGTGTAAACACCCTGGCTCTAGCTGGTCCTAACATTGATGCTAGGAATGTACACCAAATTATTGCCAAAGCAGCATTAGAGTGTTTACGGCAATTAGCTGCTGGTGTTGAGACTATCCATATCAATGGCCACAGTCGCGGCGCTTGTTCATCTATTTATTTAAGTAATGTTCTAGCTCAAGTACAACAAAATATTTCACCTGCAGCGCCTCAAACTCTAGCTGTTGCAGATCTTTTTAACGGGTGTAATCCATACGTCGTAACAGCCGTTAACGATTTATTAAAAGAACAAAGATACAGCTCTGTAACTGTCTCAAAACAACATTTTGACAATTTAAAATTAAATATTTTTGCTATAGATCCAGTGCCGGGCAATATGGCTGGATATAAAGCTGGCATAGGGTTTTGGAACGATGCTGAGTTACGAACTTTACCAGAACTAGTTAAATCATATGTTCAAATCGAGATGATGCATGAGAATAGTTGGTTTTTTAATAGCTTAGTACCTAAAGCCAAAAACAAGGCACTAACGCGTAGACAAATTATTCGTCTGCCAGGTAATCATTGTAACCCTTGCGGAAAATTACACTTTCAGCAAGGAACTGAAACGGATGATGGCGTTATGCTCCCGCCTGATGATGTAAAAAAAGTTATTGATAAAGCGCTAGATGCCTTAAATAAAGCTCAAAGTAAAAATAAATCAGATAAAGAAATTGCTGCTTTAAAGCAGGCTGTTGAGACTGCAAAAGCCCCTTTACATGCATTGGCTGCACAACATCATTTAACTATATATCATATGCTCGATGCAATGAGAGCTAGTGGCATTGAGGACATTGATTATTCTAAAATATGTGAACAAGTCCCTCATGCTGATTGGCATAATTGTTTACCCCCCCTTAAATGTGTAATTAGCAAATATACACAAGCATCACCTGAAGAGAAAGATTCATTAAAGCTAGCTTGTTACGATCGATTGAAAGCCGGCGAAGCTTTCTTTGAACAACAGATTGCAAAAAATTATTACGCGTGGATAGGTGGAAATAGACTTGTTTCGCTCGAGGATGCTTACAGACAAACTCACAAAATTTCAGGAAAAGGTAGCGCAAGGGCATTCTATTCAACTTGGACTTTCAAAAGCCCGAAGATGGGTAGTTTTATTAGTATGGAGCACTTAGTTCTTCATATGAAAGATGCGTTTCGTAAAGATGATGCCTTACGTGAGCATGTACCTTTAGTTGAAGCCTTATTAAAAACCAAGAATAGCGCTGAGCATGGCGCAACCCATCTGCCAACTTCAGAATTGTGCAACAATATTCTTAGAGTTGTAAAGGCAGCAGCCGATCATCACCAAGAAACTAGGAAGGCACATGGAATCAACCAAATTATTGCAAATACTACCCAAACTATTATATCTTTTTTAACTTCAAAATTAATGACACCCGATTTGAGCAACAGTGATCTACGTGAACTTACTCAGACTCTAGTTAGTTTGAAGAGTATTATGGATTCAAAATCAAGTACAAAATCTCAAATACCTGTCTATCCACAAGTCATTGAAGCGTTTAAATCTAAATTTGACGGCACTTACTTTGACATTAGTGAGATAGAAAATAGTATAGTCCATCAATTCCCAGACCCAGATAGCGAATCAAGAAAATTAGAGAAGACGGTGCTACGTCTTAAGTTACTTAGCGCAAGATATGCGGAACTAAATCATTTAAAAAATGCTCACATGTCATTGGTTAGATCAGACATCATATCCGATACAGAAGAACTTTCAATAGCTACAACCGGTAAACGTAAGGCTAAATCAGCTATATTATTATCTAGACACATTCAAGCCAAACTAGATGCTCTAGCTGAGTGCATAATAGTTACTTTTGCAGATAATAAAGCTTTGCTTGATCAATTTGTTGCTAATCCTGCTGAAATGATTGCTACACCTGTAGTTGATTCACGTGCAGATGCTGGTGGAGCGGCGGCAGCTGGTGGAGCTGCAGCAGCTGCTGCACCTGGAGATTCACCGGTAAGAAGCGCTGATAGTCCTACACCAGGCACACCGACTAGTGAAAGCCCATCATCTGCTGAAGCTAGGTCTATTAACATTGAAATCGCCGAACGAATCTCGGCAGATATAATCTTAATACGCTCTATGGTTAGCAAAATTGCATGCATAGTACATCGAGACTTATTTAATCTTCTCAACGCTGAAGATGAACAAAAAGCTGCAGAAAAAAGAGCTGCCATTCAACAAGCTCATCAAGCCGAACTTGATGAAACTCATCAGCGTAGTGTTTTTATCGCATATGAAGCTGAAGAAAGAATGACGATCATCCAAGAAGCTCACAAAGCCGAACTCGCTGAAGTTACCGAACGCGCAGAGGCAACCTTAGCTGCTACCAAGCTAGCCCATGAAGCCGAACTCAATGCAGCAAATACAAAATCTGCTGAGAATGCACAATTGGCAGCAATAAGACATCAAGCTGAAATTGGGACTATAAAAGCCGACATCTTGGAATATCAACATCAGATTAAAATAATCAATATCCGAGCTATCAAAATAGGTGCAACTATTGGTCTAGTAGTTACTGCGGTTGTTGCCGGGACTTTATGCTTGTACTTGTTTGCACCAGCGATCGTACCTGTATTATTAGCTCAAGCTATTTTAACAACAACTGGTATTGGCTCGATGCTAACACCTTTAGTGGCCATAAAAGCTTTAGTGATAGCCACCGGGGCAGGTTTAATTACTGGCCTGTCTACAAAAGAAGTAGTGAGCGTCTGCAGCAAAAAGCCTATTCTGAATGTTGTTAGTAGTGTACAACCAGATTCTAATTACCAAGATGAACCTGAAATAGTCAGACAGCTCTGCCAGAAGTTCCAACACATACCCCGGTATGACACCTATAGCAACCTAAATTCTAACTATATAGGTATATAGGTTGATTTGTAAGGTGAGAGCTTTTATACTGGCTATTAGATTATTCGACATATAACTTTAGGAATAGAATGTCATCATTCAGCAGCCCGTTGTTTAATTTATTTGGTCGCTCCCCTATTAAGCCCATACAAGGACATATGTGTGTGGTTTTAGAATGTGCTGAGCAATTAACACCTTTTATCCAGGCGGTTTACCAACAAGATTGGGAAACGGCTAAAGACTGCCATGCGAAGCTTAAAGACCTTGAGCACAAAGCAGATAGCCTTAAAAAAGAAATCCGTCAAAAACTACCTAATGGGCTATTTTTGCCTGTCCCGCGTAGCGATTTACTCAATATGTTACGTACCCAAGACAAGATAGCTAATAAGGCTAAAGATATTGCCGGAATCATTCTAGGCCGTAATATGGTTTTTCCTGATTTATTAGTTGAAACCTATAATAAGCTGTTAGCTACCTCTTTAGATGCCGTTAAGCAAGCCCACGTTGCTATCGACGAGTTAGATGAGTTATTAGAAACTGGCTTTAGAGGAAAGGAAGTTCAAATAGTAGAAGATATGATCCATAACCTGGATGATATCGAGCATGAGACTGATGAGATTCAGATCAAGTTAAGACAAGATTTGTATAAAATTGAAAAAACACTTGCCCCTGTCGATGTTATGTTTTTATATCAAGTTATTCAATGGACTGGAGCTCTTGCTGATCAAGCACAACGCGTCGGCAGCCAATTACAGTTATTAATAGCAAGCTAGAATTATGGATCATCAAACAATTATCCTTATATTAGCAATAATATTTGGTTTTCTTATGGCCTGTGGCATCGGCGCGAATGACGTAGCCAATGCTATGGGCACGTCTGTTGGATCAAAAGTATTTACGTTAAAACAAGCTATCATAGTCGCCAGTATATTTGAATTCTTGGGTGCCTTTTTAGCTGGCGGCGAAGTCACTGGTACAATCAGTAAAGGCATCATCGATGCACATTTCTTTTTTAATCAGCCAGAAGTATTTATTTACGGTATGTTAGCAGCGCTATTAGCCTCTGCAACCTGGCTTATATTAGCAAGCCATTATGGTTGGCCTGTGTCCACTACTCACTCTATTGTAGGTGCTCTTATTGGCTTTGCTTTGATCACTGTTGGACCCGAATCACTGCATTGGTCTAAAATCCTGTTTATTATTAGCAGCTGGATTATCTCACCATTAATTGGCTGTGCTTTAAGTTATTTTGTGTTTATGAGCATTCAACATCTCATCTTCCAAGCTGACGACCCATTCGTAAATGCAAAAAAATATATTCCGTTTTATGTCTTTGTCATGGGTTGCGGAATCAGCCTTATAACCCTCACTCAAGGCCTAAAACATGTTGGCATTAATTTGAATAACCTAGAAATTTTTGGCTATTCAATATTAGTTGGTTTAATAATATTTTTGATAAGTAAGTTTGCCTTAAATAAAGTAACTTTAGATAAAAAAGCTGATGAAAAGTTTCATTTTGCTAATGTAGAAAAAATTTTCGGCATCATGATGATGTTTACTGCGTGCTCTATGGCATTTGCTCACGGTTCTAATGACGTCGCCAACGCTGTCGGTCCACTAGCTGCAATCGTACAAATCTTACATGATCCTGCAGCTATGGGTACGCAAACCATTGTCCCATCATGGGTGTTATTGCTGGGCGCTGTAGGAATTGTTGTTGGGCTAGCTACTTATGGTTATCGAGTTATAGAAACCGTTGGACAAAATATTACTGAGCTAATCCCAAGTCGCGGCTTTTCTGCTGAAATCTCTACAGCTCTTATTGTGGTTTTTGCTTCTGGTATTGGCTTACCCCTTTCGACGACTCATACTCTAGTAGGCGCCATCTTAGGCGTAGGCTTTGCGCGCGGAATTGGCGCACTAAATCTTGATGTTATTCGCAAAATAATACTCTCTTGGATTATTACCATGCCTACCGGTGTTTGTTTGACCATGGGATTATTTTTTATAATACAGCATATCTTTGCCTAATTTTAACTGAATATGAGCATGACTATCAAAAAAGCCGTGGTTCTTTTATCTGGAGGCATGGACTCTGCCACTTGTCTTGCAATCGCCAAATCTGAAGGTTACGATTGCTATGCCTTGAGTTTTAACTATGGTCAAAAACAAATAGCTGAACTAGCGGCTGCTAAAAAAATAGCTGCTAATTTTGATACTGCCCATCAGATTATTGATATAAGTTCTTTGAGCAAAATAGCTCGATCCGCTCTTACTCAACAAGATTTAGCAATACCAGACTTTGAGCAACGAAGCGAAGTACCAATTACGTATGTACCTGCTCGTAATACTATTATGATTTCTTTTGCTTTATCTTATGCAGAATCATTGGAGGCAGAGTGTATCTTTATTGGCGCAAGCGCTATAGACTATTCTGGGTATCCTGATTGCCGACCTGAATATTTTACTAAATTTGAGGAACTAATCGCGCTAGCTACAAAAGCAGGAATAAACGGGCAAGTAATTCGAATCAAAACTCCTTTGATAGCTTTATCCAAAGCTCAGACTATTGAAGCTGGTATCAAATTGGGAATCGATTATCGTGATACGATTACTTGCTACCGAGCGGATAACTCAGGCAAAGCATGTGGTACTTGCGACAGTTGCCACCTACGCAAAAAAGGTTTTCTTGATTTAGGTATTGACGATCAAACGCTATACGCATGACGCCTGCCCTAAACGATTTCCTTACTCCAGCTCTTTGTTGGCCAATTCACCACGAATATGATCGATAGCTTGAGTTGGATTTAAGCCTTTTGGACAAACATCCGCACATGCCATAATACTGCGGCAACGATAAGCACTATAAGCATCTTTAAGATTTTCTAAACGATGCTCTTTTTGATTGTCACGCGAATCTACAATAAATCGCCATGCTTGTAGTAATGCCGCTGGCCCCATAAACTTATCTGGGTTCCACCAAAATGATGGGCAAGCAGTTGAACAACACGCACACAAAATACACTCGTATAATCCTTCTAGCTTGGCTGCATCTTCAGGTGACTGTAATCGCTCTCTAACAGGAGGTGTATCAGTGTTTTGTAAATATGGTTCAGCTTTTTCGTACTGTTTATAAAACTGGGTCATATCAACAATCAGATCTCTGATGACAGGCAAGCCCGCTAAAGGTCTTAAGACTATTTTTTTACCCAAAGTTGAAAGTTGAGTAACACAAGCCAGACCATTTCTGCCATTCATGTTCATGCCGTCTGAGCCACAAACTCCCTCACCACAAGAGCGGCGAAATGACAAAGTCTCGTCTTGTTGCTTTAATAAAATTAAAGCATCCAATAACATCATATCGCTGTCATCAGCTAATTCTAGTTGATAGTCCTGCATACGAGCTTTTTTATCAACTTCAGGGTTAAATCTATAAATAGAAAATTTAATTGTTGCCATGTTAATAAACTCTCTCTGCAGGTGGTATAGGCTCAACGTATTTCGGCGACATATTAACCTCACGATAGCTAATACTATCATCGTTATGTATCAACATATGTTTTAGCCAGTTTTTATCATCTCGTTCTTTAAAATCTTCACGCGCGTGTGCACCACGGCTTTCTGTGCGCTGGTTAGCCCCAATAGCAGTTGTCATAGCAATGGCCATTAAATTATCTAATTCTAGAGCTTCTACACGAGCAGTATTGAATACTGCAGATTTATCTTGTAAATGGGCAGACTTCAAGCGCTCACGTAAATTTTTTAATTTTTCTAAACCATCGTTCATATATTCTGCTGTACGGAACACACCAAAATCATTCTGCATGACATTTTTTAATTCCGCTTTAATACTAGCCACAGACTCACCTGATGTAGAGTTCTGCCAGCGATTATATCTTGTCATTGCTAAATCTAAATTTTCATTAGTAGCATATCCTTGTTCAATGCCTTGATTTAAGCTATCTTCAACATGCATACCAGCTGCACGGCCGAATACGACTAAATCTAATAAAGAGTTACTACCTAAGCGATTAGCGCCATGAACTGAAACGCATGCACATTCACCTATCGCATAAAGACCACTGACTGTTTGTGTACTGCCGTTGTCATGATTGACTGATAAAACTTGTCCATGCACATTAGTAGGAATTCCACCCATCATATAATGACACGTTGGTACCACAGGTATAGGTTTTTTCGTTGGATCAACATGAGCAAAAGTTTTTGCTAGCTCAATAATTCCAGGTAGACGTTTCTTTAAAACCTCAGGGCTTAAATGATCTAATTTTAAATAAATATGGTCGCCTTTGGGCCCACAGCCACGGCCTTCTCTAATCTCAATAGCCATTGATCGCGAGACCACATCACGGGAAGCAAGGTCTTTCTTGTTTGGCGCATAACGTTCCATAAAACGTTCGCCGTTTTTATTAACTAAGAATCCACCCTCTCCACGACAACCTTCAGTTACCAAAACGCCAGAGCCATAAATGCCTGTTGGATGGAACTGCCACATTTCGATATCTTGTACTGGTAAACCTGCTCTTAGAGCCATTCCCAGACCGTCACCTGTATTGGTTAAAGCATTAGTAGTGGACTCATAAATACAGCCTGCGCCACCTGTTGCTAAAATAACCGCTTTAGATTGGAAAAAAACAATATCACCATCGACCATATTAAAGGCCAATACTCCTACTACATTACCATTATTTGAGCGCACTAATTCAAATGCATACCACTCACTAAAAAATGTTGTATTAGTTTTTATATTTTGTTGATAGAGCGTATGTAATAAAGCGTGTCCGGTGCGATCAGCTGCCGCACAAGTTCTTTGTACTAAATCACCACCGTAATTTTTGGTTTGACCACCAAAGGCTCTTTGGTAAATTTTACCGTTTTCTAAACGTGAGAATGGCATACCCATGTGTTCAAGCTCATAAACTACTTCAGGAGCTACACTGCACATATATTCTATACTATCTTGATCGCCTAAAAAGTCTGCGCCTTTGATAGTGTCATACATATGCCAGCGCCAGTCATCTTCTTCAACATTGCATAAGGCCGCTGCCATGCCGCCTTGCGCAGAAACGGTGTGCGATCGTGTCGGAAACACTTTTGAAATAACCGCAACATTCTTACCTGCTTTTGCTAATTGATACGATGCTCTAAGACCCGCGCCACCTCCGCCGACAACAATAGCGTCAAAAGATTTGCGTGGTATAGCAGAACCTAACATAAAACTCTCCAAAATTTATCGAAATAACTCGATGACCGAATAATTGATATTTACTGGCTTAACTTAAGCAAATAAAATATAAATACCCCAAACCAAATAGCCTACTAAGACTATTTTACTGACAAATAAAAACAAACCTCTTACCTTTAGATTCTTAAGATAATCAGTAGCTATAACCCATATTCCAATCCAAGCATGCTGCACTAAGCAGATTAAAAAAACAACCGTTAAAACTTTAAAATATACAGGCTGAAATAGATTGACCCAATTAGCATAAGTAAATTCTTTAGAGCAAAAAAAACAAGCTAAGATGATAAAATATATAGCTAGAAAAACAGCTGTTTTACGTTGCACCATCCAATCAACTACACCGCTTTTTCCCAAAGCACCTTTGCTATGTGAACCATAGTTACTAGAATTAGCTACCATAAATGAACTCCTAGTAGTACAGCAAGTACAGTCGTTAATATCAAAACGATAAAAGAACTTATTTTACCGGCCTGTTTTGAATCACCTATGTGAAAATCCATAAGTAAGTGACGCATACCAGCAAAAAGGTGATAAACTACAGCAGTTGTAGCTGCCCAAAAAAACAGCTTGACATACCATAGTTCTAAGTTATTTTTGGCCATATTAAAATTTTCTTCGTTTGATAAACTAAACTGCCAACAATACATTAACACTGGAATGATTAAAAATATGAAAAAGCCGGTCAATCTATGCAAAATTGAAATAATCGCCGTTATTGGGAATTTCATTGTCCAAAGAGCAAGATTAACTGGTCGTTTGTGCAGACCTGATGACATTAGGGTTCCTAAATTCTGTTAGTACTTAATTTCATTTTAAAAAAACATCTAAATTATAATACTAATCAATAGGTTTAACAATCTCCAAAGATAATCTATAATTCAAAGAATAGAACTTTATATTTTTATAATCATGCCTAATCCATTTTGGTTAAATCAGCTCATTTCTGGCAATCGAACGCATGATGCCTTAAAAGAAAAATACGATGAATGGCGACAACTAGCTGACCCAAAAACCCACTTTTGGCAATGGCTGCAACAAAACCACGTAGACTTGTTTAATGACGATGCGATACAAGTAATAATCGCTCTAAAGAATGAGCGCCAAAGCCATTTAAAAACTGCCATAAGAAAATCTGCCAAATTTGCTCGTGATGATCAAAAAATAGGTTTATCTGAAACTTACTGGCTCGAAGCCTTAGATCCACTTCATCGAAAAAATGACCAGTTATTGGCCTATTTTAAAGAATGGAAACAAACTAAAACTATCCAATCTTTTTGGGATTGGATAACAATTAAATACCCAGCGTTTAATGAAGCAAAAAGCGTCCAGTATTTTTCGGAACAGCAGCGCAAGCAGTATACAGCTAGAATAACATCTGAAGGTATTATTTTTGTGGGCAAATCTCGCGAGCCCTACGATACATCCAATTATAAAGGTAAACAGCCAGGGTATGCTGCGTTTTCTATGGATGCACTCGGTAATTTATACTTAGGTCAACATGTGATTGGCGACCTCCACCATTCCTCTTTTCTGTCCGGCGAAAGAATAGTTGCATCCGGCATGATGAAAATTAAACGCGGCAAAATTAAAGAAATTAATAATTCTAGTGGTCACTATAAACCTACTTTGACTAATATCAAACAACTATTACAGTTATTAAAATCCAGAAGGGAAATTACCTCTTTAGCAAAAGATTGCAAGATTATCGTTACCGACTACTCTGTAAAACATTTTAAATTCATTGATATAATTGCTAACTGGCTAACAAACAGATCTGGCGCAATATTGATTAAAATTGGTCATTATTTGAAAGAGCTTAATACCAAGACTAAAAGATACAAAGTTTCTGATTTAGTAGACATAACCATGACTGAGCTCGCCAGACCAACAGGCGTGACACCGCCTATAAATCCTAACCCTAATCCTGATCCTGATCCTGATCCAAGGCACACTGTACCACGAGATGACGTATCAGTTAGAAGTGACAAAAAAACTGAAACTGAAACTGAAAAAGAACAAACTCAAAAAAAACCCAAGCCAAGCGGACCAATATAATAACTAATTAATATTTGACATAACCTCTATAAGAATCGAAAATACTACTTATTACAAATTACTGCAAATAGTGAAATTGTCATTAGGGGTTTTAAATGTCAAATATGCCAGAGACATGTAGTCTCAAGATTAAAGATGAAACCATAGAGTTGCCTATCTTAAAAGGCAGCTTAGGACCAGATGTGATTGACGTTAGCCCCTTAGCTAAAAGCAATTACTTTACTTTTGACCCTGGCTTTACAGCAACCGCAGCTTGTGAATCTAAAATTACTTTTATAGATGGCGATAAAGGTATATTACTGCACCGAGGTTATCCTATTGAGCAGTTAGCACAAAAATCTGATTACCTGGAAGTATGTTATCTTTTATTAAATGGTGAATTACCCTCTAAAGATGAGAAGAAAAAATTCGTTGATAAGATCACTCAGCATACTATGTTACATGAGCAAATTATCAAATTTTTTACAGGTTTTCGCCGCGATGCTCACCCGATGGCGATTTGTGTCGGTATCGTAGGTGCGCTTTCTGCGTTCTATCATGATTCTTTAGATATTCATAATGAAGCCCATCGTGAACTTGCAGCATTTAGATTGATTGCCAAGATCCCAACGATTGCTGCAATGAGCTATAAATATTCTATAGGCCAGCCGTTTATTTATCCTGAAAACGAGCTGTCTTATTCCGCAAATTTCTTAAATATGATGTTTGCTACCCCTTGTGAAAAAAATGTAATCAACCCTGTCATTGCCAAAGCAATGGACAGAATTTTTATCCTGCATGCTGATCACGAACAAAATGCATCTACTTCAACAGTGCGCTTAGCTGGTTCTTCTGGTGCTAATCCATTTGCTTGTATGGCTGCTGGTATCGCTGCTTTATGGGGACCAGCCCATGGTGGTGCTAATGAAGCTGTCATCGACATGCTTGAAGAAATTAAAACTCCAGATAATATTGGCAAATATATCAATAAAGCCAAAGACAAGAACGATCCTTTCCGCTTGATGGGTTTTGGGCACAGAGTTTATAAAAACTTTGATCCACGTGCAGTTGTTATGCGTGAAACATGTCATGAAGTTTTAGAAGCTTTAGGCCATTCAAATGATCCATTGTTTGATATCGCTAAAAAACTAGAAAAAATTGCTCTAGAAGACGACTATTTCATTCAGAAAAAACTCTACCCTAATGTTGATTTTTATTCAGGCATTATTTTAAGAGCCATTGGTATACCTACCAATATGTACACAGTTATTTTTGCGTTAGCAAGAATGGTTGGGTGGGTTGCGCACTGGAATGAAATGATGAGCACACCTAGTTTGAAGATTGGCCGACCACGTCAGTTATACACTGGATCTGCTAAAAGAGACTTTGTTGATTTGAGTAAAAGATAAAATTAAAGAATAGGTTGCAACTGCCGCACTTAAAGAGTGCAGCAGTTGATAAATTTAAGCCGCTAATATCCTTTCAGCAGACACGTAATCATCCTCACGACCTAATGCTTCTACAACAGCTTTGTAAGTTATTTTGCCATGCATAACATTTAAGCCGTTTAGTAAGTTCGGATCACTAAGCAATGCTTTTTTATAGCCATTATCTGCAAGATTTATTACATAAGGTAAAGTAGCATTGTTTAAGCCAATAGTTGCTGTACGAGCACAACCGCCTGGCATGTTAGCAACACAATAATGAACAATACCTTCTTCTATAAAAGTCGGCTCGGCATGAGTTGTTGGTCTGCTGGTTTCAAAACAGCCGCCTTGATCAATTGATACATCAACTAATACAGACCCACGTTTCATTGTACGTAGCATTTCTCGAGTTATTAAGGTTGGTGCTGCAGCGCCAGGTACTAATACTGCGCCAATTACTAAATCAGCTTTAGCAACATAGAATTCAATATTGTGCTTAGTAGCAAAAACTGTATTAATTCTTGAACCAAACTGGAAATCTAATTCGCGTAATCTTTTTAGAGATTTATCAATAACCGTAACATTAGCTTCCATACCGATAGCCATACGAATACTGTTAGTACCAACCACACCACCGCCTAGGATTACAACACGTGCTGCAGGTACCCCTGGGATTCCGCCTAACAACATTCCGCTACCACCTTGTGCCTTTTCTAAGCAATGGGCACCAGCTTGGATTGCCATGCGACCTGCAACTTCACTCATTGGTGATAATAACGGCAAACCGCCAAAGTTATCTGTAACCGTTTCATAAGCAATAGCTACACAGCCAGATTTTACTAATAAATCTGTTTGTACTGGATCTGGAGCTAAGTGCAAATAAGTAAATAATATTTGATCTTCACGCAGTTGAGCACACTCTTGTGGTTGCGGCTCTTTGACTTTTACAATCATGTCTGCACGTTTGAATATATCTTGTGAATTAGAAACTATTTCAGCACCTGCTTCTTTATAGTTCAGATCATCGAAACCTACTTCACGTCCAGCATTGGTCTCAATCATCACACGATGACCACGCTCAACTAATTCTTTTACACTTGATGGAGTTAACCCCACACGGTATTCATGATTCTTAATTTCTTTAGGCACGCCGATTAGCATAAGGACTTCCTTATTATTAATTGTAAGTTATAAAGTTATGTTGACTAGAAATTTAAGGGATATACTAACACAAATCTATGAAATTAATAAAACTTTTGAAGAGAATTATTTCTTATCTTTATTATTTGTATTATCAACATCTGGATTAGAGACGACTATTTTTAACGCTGGACGAGATTTATTATTAAGTTTTTTAACAGGTGAGCTGCTTTTGTCATTTTTATTATTGTTAGTGTTGCTTTCAGAACTAACTGCTTGCGGTTGTTCATACACTTCTTCAGCAAACACCATGCCTTTACGGTTTTCTTCTGCGTAGATAGCAGTAATAGACATAATTGGTAAATATATATCACGACTAACACCAGAGAAACGTGCAGCAAAGGCAATGTAATGGTTTTTCATCTCCATACCGTGCACTGATTCAGGAGCTACAGATAAAATTATTTGACCATCTTCGACATGTTCACGAGGAACAATAACGCCTTTATAATTAGCATCAATAACGATATGAGGAGTCATGCCGTTATCAAGAATCCAATTATATAATGCGCGCAATAGATAAGGTCTACTCGGTGTCATCTGCCTATACTCAATTTAAACAACTGTTTGCTCAGAATCTTTAACCATAGAAATTTGTTTTTCAGTACTGGTTAAACTGGCTTGAAATGATTCTCTTTCGAAAATACGTTTGGCATATGCTTTAACTGCTGCAGCTTGCCTTGGTAATTCAATTTTATATTTAGGCAAACGCCATAAAAGCGCTGCTATACAACAGTCTACTAAAGAAAACTCTTCACTTAGGAAAAATTTATTTTCAGCAAAAGCATCATTAATACTTAAAATGCTATCTAACAATTCTTTTCTGTGTAACGCTACATCGCCAATATTGCGTTCAATTTTGTCGGCAAGTGAATACCAGTCTTCATCAATCCTTGACATCATTAAACGAGTTTTTGCACGCGCTACGGGATAAACTGGCAATAATGGCGGATGCGGAAATCTTTCATCCAGATACTCCATTATAATAGCCGCTGAGTAAACCACTAAGTCCCTATCTACTAATGTTGGCAAAGATTGATAAGGGTTTAGCATAACCAGTTCTTCTGGCGGATTGTCAGCTTTAACATCGATGACTTCAACATTAACGCCCTTCTCAGCTAAAACAATCCTAACTTGATGACAATAGATATTATCTTGCTCAGAAAAGCAGGTCATGATCGACCGCTTAGTGGTTATAGATGCCATATTTACCCAATTCTCCAATATAATAATTAGTCCATTGTACCGTAATCTGACTTTTTCGGCTAGCATTAAATCTAAAGACTAGATTTTCAAGAAAATTAGTCTTTAGAATCAATCGGTTACGCAAAGAAAGCAAACGATCCAGCTATCTTTATATTATTTCTTTTTTATGTTTTTCCAATATTCCCTTTTCATTAAATACGCAAAGATGAACAGTACTGATAAAAATAATAACACCCATACTCCCAGATACACCCTTTGTGCTTTGTAAGGTTCAGCCGTGTATGCTAAGAAATTGGTCAAATCAGTGACCATAACGTCAAATTGTTCGGGGGTTTGCTGACCTTTTTCAACTATAACTAATTTATGATCTTGTAGCTCTTGAGTACCTTGATAGTCCTGTAAGACATTTGGCATAGCAACATCTTTAAAGACTAAGTTATTAACACCCCAAGGGCGTTTAGGATCAGTGTAAAATGACTTAAGATATGTGTAAACCCAGTCATTACCACGCACACGAGTGACCATAGTAAGATCTGGAGGCGCCATACCAAACCATTTTGCTGCATCTTTTTTATTCATGCCTGTTTTAATATGGCTATTAATATCTGTAGTATTGAACATAAGATTAGTTTTAACCAAATCAGTCAAAACAGCACCGTCTGTATCAGTTAATTTAATGTCTTTAGCCATTTGACTATAACGCATGTACTCAGCTGAATGGCAACCACCACAAAAGTTCATGAAGTACTTAGCGCCACGTTGCAATGAAGCCTCGTCACTCGCGTTAATTGGTGCTTTTTCCAGTTTAATATTAGCCTGACTTGCTGTAGATACGTGAGTATATAAACCGAACAACACATATAAGAAAATTCTAGAAATATAATGCATAATCAAAAACTCAGATATTTATTATTTATTTACCCTTCGCCTTTCAATCTGCAGCGTTGTTGCACACTTGCCTCGCTGCTCATGTACTCATTTGTAGACTCCGCTGCTCGCCTTCGTATGCGCCTAGCTGCAAATTGAAAAGCTGTGGGTATTCATATTTAATTTAAGACAATCTTGTTCTTTCCGTTTTTACTTTATCAAACGTCGTGTAAACCGGCATTAGTAAAAAGAAGCCGAAATATCCCAAGAAGAAAATCCTAGCAAAAATAGTTCTTATAGGATCCGGTGGTAAAGTACCTAAGTAACCCAAACCAAAGAAAGATACTACGAAAACAGCCAATGCTATTTTATAATATATCCCACGATACCTAATAGAATTTACGCGGCTTCTGTCTAACCACGGAACTACGAATAATATAGCTACTGCAGCTCCCATGGAAATCACACCTAATAATTTATTTGGCACAGCCCGTAAGATAGAATAAAACGGCGTGAAGTACCAAACAGGAGCAATGTGCTCTGGCGTCTTCAGAGGGTCAGCTGGGACAAAGTTAGGTCCTTCGAGGAAATAACCAAATCCTTCTGGCATAAAAAAGATTACAAAACAAAATACCATCAAAAATACAACTAAACCCACAACATCTTTAACCGTGTAATAAGGATGAAAAGCAACACCATCTACAGGTATACCTGTTTGCGGATCTTTATATTTTTTAATATCAATCCCATCAGGGTTATTAGAACCCACTTTATGCAATGCTGATAAATGCATGACAACTAATCCTAAGATCAACATAGGCAATGCCGCTACATGAAGTGCAAAAAACCTATTTAAAGTTGTAGTGGTAATATTGTAGTCACCTGTTATAAAAGTCACTAACCAATCACCAATAAATGGCACTGCGCCAAATAATGAAGTGATAACTTTAGCACCCCAAAATGACATCTGTCCCCATGGTAATAAATAGCCCATGAAAGCTTCTGCCATAAGACATAAGAAAATTACCATACCAAATAACCATACTAATTCTCTTGGTTTTTTATGTGATCCATAAAGTAATGATCTAAACATATGTAGATATATCACTATAAAGAAGAAAGAAGCGCCTGTAGAATGCATATATCTTAACAACCAGCCATAAGAAACATCACGCATGATGTATTCGATCGAAGCAAAAGCTTGATCAGCTGTTGGGACATAATTCATTGTTAACCAAATGCCTGTAACGATTTGGTTAACCAATACGAATAAGGCCAGAGATCCAAAGTAGTACCAAAAGTTAAAATTCTTAGGAGCATAATACTCTGTTAAATGTTCCTTAGTAAATTTATCTATAGGAAGTCTTTCGTTAACCCAAGCATAGACATTTGAGCCTAGTGTTTTAATTTTTGTAGTAATCATATTATTTGAGGTCATTATTAAGCTCCTTGCTGCTCATCAACACCAATCAGTATTAACTTGTCTTTGACAAATTTATAAGGAGGAACAGGTAAATTAAGTGGTGCAGGAACATCTTTAAAAACACGTCCAGCCATATCATAACCAGATCCATGGCATGGGCAGAAATAACCACCTGGCCAAGTGCTTGTAACACTTCCAACCTCTGGTTTTAATAATGGCGTACAACCCAAATGAGTACATATACCAGTTATAACCAAATATTCAGGCTTAAGTGAACGATGAATATTTTTAGCATACGCGGGCTGATCACTCTCATAAGAAGCAGGATCTCTTAGCTGATCATTGAGTTTCTCTAAACCGGCAAGCATTTCAGGCGTCCTATGCACAATAAAAACTGGGCGACCACGCCATTCATAAATAACTTGCTCACCTGGTCTTAATTTACTTATATCAGCCTCTACAGGGGCGCCTCCGGCGAGTGCTCTCGTACTAGGCTGCCATGAAGCTAAAAAAGGAAAAGCCGCATACATTGCCCCTACGCCGCCTATAACGGAAGTAGCACGGGTTAAAAATTTTCTTCTATTTTGATCTATTGCGTTGTCTTTTGACTTCTCATCATGACTGCAATGACTATGAGTATGATCATCCACTCTAACTACCCCACCTAACTGAAAACTATGATTAAATTAAGAAATTTAAATAAAAAAATTAAAACACAATAAGCTTGTGCAATGATAAAAAACTTATGCCTAAAACTCAAGAGAAAATAATCAAACTTAACAGGTAAAAATATTTAAATTTTCTTTTATCTAATATATAACTGTATTAAGTTGAAAATAACTTACACAATCTTACAATTACTAAAATTACTATGTTTAAAATTCTAAGTTTAGATGGCGGCGGAGCACGTGGTGCTTTTATAGCAGGCTTTTTACGCGAATTAGAAGATAAAACGGGTGAGCCAATTTCAGACTATTTTGATCTGGTAGCTGGCACGTCAACCGGAGCCGTTATTGGAGTATTACTAGCCCTAGGCAACCCTATGAGCGACGTTGAAGAATTATACTCTAAGTACTTAAGCAAAATTTTTACTATTAACAAGCCTTATTTCTCGAGCTTAACCGGACGTGCTTTTACCGCCTCGTTTAATCCATTAGTAAAATATTTTACAGGTGGTGTAAATTTAGATGAGTTGTTCCGCTCACGATACTCATTTGAAGGTGTAATCTCTTTTTTAAAAGACTATACCAAGAACACAAAACTTGCTAATGTCGACAGAACGAGGCTAGTTATTCCAGCGACCAATTTAATCCAAGGTAGACCGTATGTATTCAAGACTTTTCACCTTCCGGATCAAAGTGACAGCTATGACTTTTATACTCTAGATGTATTATTGGCTACCGCAGCAGCTCCCGGTTATTTCGACCCGGTTACTTTACCTGGACATGGTATCTTTTCCGACGGCGGAATTTGGGCAAATAATCCAGGATTAGTTGCCTACGCAGAGGCTGTAAAAATATCCTCACATTGTAAGCGTGAGGTTGACACTCTCTTTACACCTGACGATATAACAATGCTATCTATAGGTACTGGGCATGCTAGTGATAATTTTTCACCACCTTATCTTAAAGCAGGCGTCCGTTGGTGGTCACGACGATTAATGGAACTAATGTTTGAGTCACAAACCCAGAGCTCAAACTATTATTTAGAACAACTATTACATGATAAATATATTCGTGTAAATTTTGAACGGCCTCATCCAGGCTGGGGGCGATTAGATGATCATAGCTATGCTAAAGATATCGCACAAATGGGCCGACTAACCGCTCGAAAAAAATATCCTATATTAAAAGATGTTTTTTTTAGTACAAAGACTAAGCAATTTGTGCCTTATTCTGTTGTTTAAACTTGTAGATGGTGCTTTCTAGCAGCTAATAGTGAGCACTAAGAATATTAACTTAATTTTTAGCCTAAGGCGTAAAGGTAGGTGCTGTTGTATTACCTTCCTGGTCTGCAAAGTTAATAGTAACAGAAGAATTAGCAATATTTACAGTATCTAGAGTATCTAGAGTATCTAGAGTATGCCCCTCTGCGGATCTAACATGTAGCAACATCGGTGCAGGCGGCCTGTGAATACTTCTTGGGGCAGGTCGCTGTAAAGCAGCTAGAGGATATACTTGTCTATCTAAACATTTCTTTTCGATACTCTTAAGACAGAAACAAATAGCCCCTATTAGGATGGTTGCTGAAACTAAGATTAATAATGTTACAAATAAATGAGATATATTTTGCAGCATAGTCAGAACAGATGGATATCGCTAAATAATATGGTTACGATTATCTCATAAACACTTATAAAGTCAACTACATTTGCTCTCTTACTCTCTTATTTATTCTCTTATCTATTCTCTACTAGTCTATACCTAGAAAAAGCCAGCTGTTCAGGCAAACGCTCAATTATTGACCCATATCATAAGATATGTTACAAAATATTATTATCTAAATAATTATGGTAATAATTAACATCCAAGGAGAAGGATTATGTTTAATATAAATTCACTGGTATCCAGATTTTTTTTTAACTTTGCAAAAAAAATTTTTCCTGTCACATTCTCTGTTATGCAAAGTATTGTTCAACCACCCTACGCAAAAACCATGCTATCACGTTTAATGGATGATTCAGAACCTTTAGCCATTCGTGTATTAACAACGATGATTTATGCTACTCTAACGACCGCCTTGTTTTTTACTACATTAATCCTAATGCCTTTTATGCTAACTCTGGATTTATGCAATAATTTTAAAAAAACAGCTAAAGATGATTCCGCAACACTAGCCACTACTAAAACTGCAAAACAAAAATGTTCGAATACCGAACCACCCTGCGCACAAGCTCAACGACCAGCAAATAAAAAAACTTGTGACTATCAAGCTTATTCTAATGGTATCCGTCGATTATATTATGACAAACACAACAAACCAGCATATGTACAAACAGCTCGTGTAGTTTGTTGTAGACCCACTCCTCATTCCTAGTGTATTTAGACTGTATATTTACGTCGGGTACATGGTTAAGGATTGTTTACTTTTATCCGTACAGTCTACCGGATCGGAGTTAGGTATGACGGGGTTTCAGCATTTATTATTTGTGTAGATACTAATGTTTATAATAAGAAGAAATTTATTTACCGCGCAGATAGTGATAGCAAAAAAAAAAGCCCTTAGCTTTAATTAAGCTAAGGGCTTTTTTAGATATAAAAG
>CAYLXL010000023.1:0-13398 GCA_964387745.1 uncultured Gammaproteobacteria bacterium
GCAGCATAGCTGCCTTGACCGAGATGACAGACTCAGAGCTGAACGTGTACTCTACGTTGGCTCCTCTGACTTGACCAAAATGACAAATACCAGTTACTTAATGTTTTTCAATAACAACGAATGCAACTGTGTAATTGGCTTCGTCTGAGAGAGTGAGATGAAAATTAATTTTATCGTTATTAAAGTTTTTATTTATAATTGTTTGAATATTAACTGATAAAATGATTTGTGGTTGACCTAGTTCAGTATTGGCAATACTTAAATTTGGCAAGTACATCCCGTTACGGAATCCAGTGCCTAAGGCCTTTACTAAGGCTTCTTTAGCTGCCCATCTTGAAGCCAAAAATTTTATTTTTCTGTCTTCATGTCTAATAGACTTATACTTTGTTAGTTCGATAGGCGATAGAATTTTCTTATAAAAAGAATTAGGAAATTTTTTGTAAACTTTTCTAATTCTTTCTATTGCTATTATATCCGTACCTATACCTAGAATCATATTAATATTGACTGAGATAAGCTTGCCTGTTGAATAATTTCTTTCATAGTACGCACAGCTTCATGTAGACCAGTAAATATAGCTCGCGCGATAATAGCGTGCCCTATGTTCAATTCACTAATTCCAGGGATTCTCGCTATCTCCTGAGTATTATGATAATGTAGTCCATGGCCAGCGTTTACTCTTAACCCTATTTCTAGCCCCATTTTGACAGCATCATTAATTTTTTGTAGCTCGTACTGCTGCTCACGAGTGTGTAGTTTTTTACTAGCATAACAGCCGGTATGAACCTCTATATCATCGCTATTACAATCTCTTGCAGCTTGGATTTGTTCCGCTATTGGATCAATAAACAAAGATACACGGATACCCTGAGCTTGTAGTCTTTGTACAGCATCTTGAACTTTAGATTTGTTCTTTACAACATCTAAGCCACCTTCTGTTGTAACCTCTTGTCGCTTTTCAGGCACAAGACAACACTGTTCTGGCCTAACCTGCTCCGCGATTAATAACATAGCATTTTCGATAGCAATCTCTAAATTAAGCTTAGTTTTAATAATATTTTTAAAATTAACAACATCATAATCTTGAATATGTCGACGATCTTCTCTTAGGTGGATAGTTATTAAATCAGCACCTGCCTGCTCAGCGATTAATGCTGCTTGTAAAGGATCTGGATAATTTATTTTACGAGCTTCTCGCAAAGTAGCAACGTGATCAACATTTACACCTAAATAAACTGAATTTTGTTTCATATATTTTTAAACAAATAATTTTCTACTATGTAACTCTTTGTTTCCAATATAGTATTTGATAATACTACGTAAAAGCTTTTTAGCTGCGATCAACGTTTGTTTATCGCTCCAATCTCGTTGCATTATATTAACTATTAAGTCGCCACGCAAGAGTAATTTATTCACTGAACTAACATGCTCGTTTACAGCCTGGAATCCATCGGTAAAATCATAGCTGTAAGTTGAATCTGGATTAATGTCAGTAAAAGACAGACCATAGCCAAGACAGCTTAATAGATCTAACTCGAACTCCCGAAGAAATGGCTCAAAAAGTTCAAGATTATTCTTGATATCAACAGTTTTCAAATTATTTAAAGTAGCTTGATAGATCTCAAAAAGATTAGGATAAACAATCCCAATCGGGTTACGACATAAATAATAGAGTAATTCATTTATATAAAAACTTAATTTTAATTGGTTATTATTAAAGATATATGGTTGCTCACTAAGCTCTATATTATTAAGATAGACAAGCTCTGCTTTACCGCGATAGTTTATCAATAACTGAGTAAAAGGCTGGAGTAAACCACGCTTATTACTTTTAGATGGTGTTCTTATACCTTTAGCCAAAGCTGTAATGAAACCATCATTCTTAGTAAAAAAGTCGATTAATAAACTCGTGTCACGATAATTTTTAGTATGGATTAAATACGCAGGAACTAAACTATGTGTCGTATTATTCATTAAATCCTAAACTTTTCAGTGCCCGCTCATTATCAGACCAGTTTTTCTTTACTTTTACCCATAACTGCAAAAAGACTTTAACGTTAAATTTTTTCTCTAAATCAACACGCGCGCTGCGGCCAACTTCCTTAATTTTTTCACCCTTATTGCCTATAATAATAACTCTTTGACCTTCGCGCTCAACCCAAATAATAGCGCTAATTTTTAATAGTGTTTGATCAGCTTTGGTTTTATCTTCAGTGAAGCGCTCAATTTCTATCGCAACGCTATATGGAACTTCTGCTCCCATGAGGCGAATAATTTTTTCACGGATGACTTCTGCTGTTTGTGCTTTTTTATTCTGATCAGTTATAGTATCAGGCTCAAAATAAAATTGTGATTTATCTTCAATAACAGGTAAGTAATCCAAGATTTTGTTTTCTAAAGTATCTAATCCTTTTTGCTTAATAGCAGAGACATACAATATATCAACAAAACTATATTTATCTTTAATCTGATTTACAAAGGGTAACAAATCTTCTTTATTTTTAATTAAGTCAATTTTATTGATGACTAATAACACAGGGGTGTTTCTTTTATTATTTAAGTTATTGCTTTTGATGTTTTCCAAAACCCACTCGTCATCTTGTTGCCAACGATCGCCTGATAAAATAAATAATATAACATCTACATCTCCTAATGCATGACTTACAGCTTTGCCCATATATTTGTTTAATATATTTTTTTGCTGTTTATACAAGTTTTCATGCAAACCCGGGGTATCAACAAAAATAATTTGATTATTTTCGCTAGTTTTTATACCCAAGATTTGTTTTTGCGTAGTTTCTGGCTTATCAGAAGTAATACTGACTTTTTTATTTAAAATTTTATTTAAAATAGTAGATTTACCTACATTCGGCTTGCCTATCAAGGCTACATAGCCACATTTATATTCTGTTTTATTATTCATAATTTTTTATTTAAAATTAATTCCATAGCTTTATTAGCAGCAATTTGTTCAGCTTTTCTGCGTGACTTAGCCACGCCTTCCGTCGCAAGCTCCATTTTTTTCAGGTGGCACTTAACCACAAAAGTCATATCATGAGCAGTACCAGATTGGGATACAATAGTATATTCTGGCAGCTCGAATTGTTTAGCCTGCAACCATTCTTGCAAAATAGTTTTTGGGTCTTTAGCCATTGCTGAAATGTCTAAATTTTTAATAATCTCATTGTACAAATTTAGTAATATTGTTTTACAAGTAATGAAGTCACTATCTAGATACACTGCAGCAACTATAGCCTCTAGGCAATCTGCTAAAATAGATTGGCGTTGCAAACCACCGCTTCTAAGCTCTCCTTCCCCTAATAATATATATTTATTTAGCTCAAGGGCGCTCGCAATCTGGAATAAAACATCGCCATTGACCAAGCTTGATCTTGTGCGAGATAACTCACCTTCTGTTGCCTTAGGAAACTTAAAATACAATTCTTGCGCAATAACAGCGCCTAGCAAAGCATCACCTAAAAACTCAAATCTTTCGTTATTTCCATCACTATAACTTCGGTGCGTTAAAGCCTGAGTTAATAATTCTTTGTTGATAAAAACATATCCAATTTTTTGTTCTAAATATTTGGCTTGCTGGCGCATAAATTACTATCAACTATCAACTATCAACTATCAACTTAATCTTTATCCACTTTAAGTACTGCTAAGAAAGCTTCTTGTGGGATCTCAACATTACCAACTTGCTTCATCCGCTTTTTACCTTTCTTCTGTTTCTCTAATAGCTTGCGCTTACGAGTAATATCCCCACCGTAACATTTTGCGATTACGTTTTTTCTAAGGGCTTTTACTGTAGTACGAGCAATAATATTATTGCCTACTGCGGCTTGAATGGCTACATCAAACATTTGTCGCGGAATTAGCTCACGTAACTTTTCAGCCAACTGTCGACCACGATAAACAGATTGCTCTTTATGAGTAATTAAAGCTAAAGCGTCGACTTTATCGCCATTAATTAATACATCGAGTTTCTCTAAAGGCGCTGGTGAAAATCTTTTGAAATGATAATCAAGCGAAGCATAGCCTCGGCTCACTGACTTTAAGCGATCAAAAAAGTCGAGTACAACTTCACTCATAGGGATATCATAAGTGAGCGAAACCTGGCGTCCCATATACTCCATTTTCTTTTGTACACCACGTCTTTCAACACATAAGGTAATCACCACGCCTAAATACTGCTGAGGCACTAAGATATTCACCTCTGCTATCGGCTCTTGCATTTCTTCAATGTAATTACTTGCAGGTAATTTAGATGGGTTATCTATTAATAATTCTTCTGCCTTAGTGGTAATAATTTTATATACTACGGTAGGAGCTGTAGTTATTAAATCTAAATCATATTCACGCTCAAGACGCTCTTGAATGATTTCCATATGTAGCAATCCTAGAAAGCCGCAACGAAAACCAAATCCTAGCGCTGATGAATTCTCTGGTTCAAAAAACAAAGATGCATCATTTAAGCTTAATTTATCTAACGCATCACGAAAACTTTCATAATCATCAGATGACACAGGAAACAAGCCAGCGTAAACCTGCGGTTTAATTTTTTTAAATCCAGGTAAAGGCTCTGCTGCTGGATTCTTCGCCAAAGTAATTGTGTCCCCAACCGGTGCACCATGAATATCTTTTATCCCAGCAACAACAAAACCTACTTGCCCAGTATGTAGCTTAGGTGTTAATAACCTCTTAGGTGTAAATACACCAATGCTATCTGCTGTATAATTTTTACCGGTAGACATTACCTGAATTTTATCATTTTTAGTGAGCACACCATTTTTTACTCGAACTAATGATACCACTCCCAAATAGCTATCAAACCAAGAATCTATAATCAAAGCTTGTAGTGGGCCTTCCGGATCACCTTTAGGCGGTGGGATTTTGGTAACAATATCTTCCAATAACTCTTTGATTCCCAAACCTGTCTTAGCACTCACTTGTCTGGCATCAGTTGCATCTATCCCTATAATGTCTTCTATCTCTTGCGATACACGCAACGGATCTGCTTGCGGTAAATCTATTTTATTTAAAACTGGAACTACTTCAAGATCTTGCTCTATTGCAGTATAACAATTGGCTACTGTCTGTGCTTCTACGCCCTGACCAGCATCAACTACCAAGAGAGCTCCTTCACAAGCAGACAGAGATCGTGAAACCTCATAAGAAAAATCTACATGTCCAGGAGTGTCAATAAAGTTCAATTGGTAAGTGTTACCATCATCGCTTTTAAAGTTTAGGCTTACGCTTTGCGCTTTAATAGTAATCCCACGCTCTTTTTCCAAATCCATAGAATCTAGACACTGCGCTGACATTTCTCGAGAACTTAACCCGCCACAAAACTGAATAAGACGGTCAGAAAGTGTTGATTTACCATGGTCAATATGTGCAATTATTGAAAAATTTCTTATATTTTGCATTTAGTTAATTATATATAATGATATTTAATAGATGTTAAAACTGTGTAGTACTAGACGCTGTTTGTCGACAGCATAACATGTTATTTAGTTATTTTGAAGGCAAAATAACGCTTCATACCAGAATCATTTTTAACAAGGATAGGAATCCATTTGTCTTCAGGCAGGCTTTTTATAATTTTATTATATTCTTTGGTATCCAAGATATCTTGCATATTCAAAGTAAGAATAACCAACCCATTACTTAGCCCTATATCACTGGCTAATCCTTCAGAATCTATTTTAGAAATTATAACCCCGCCTTTATCAACTTCGAATTTCTTACGATCATCTTCATTTAGATCACGAACTCGCAATCCTAGACGGTCATATATTGGAGATTCTTCGGATTTATCACTTTTTTCTTTAAAACCTTCTACTTTGTTTATTTCATCACGTTCTAACTGGCCAACAGTGGCAATGATATCTTGTTCTTTACCTGCTCTAAATATAGTTAATTTTACCTGCGTTCCTGGTTTAATGTTCCCTACAATTGCCGGTAATTGCTCAGCATCTAGTATTGGGGCATCATTTAATTTCAGAATAATATCTCCCATTTTAAGACCTGCTTTGGCCGCTGGTGAGTCAAGAACAATGCTAGCTACTAAAGCACCCGATGGACGATCTAAACCAAATGATTTAGCAAGATCGCCGTTGATTGGTTGAAATCCTAGCCCAAGATAACCGTGCGATACATACCCCTGAGTCTTTAATTGTGTAATAACATTTCTGACCACATTAGAAGGAATAGCAAACGATAATCCTAAGTATCCACCTGACTTACTCAATATTTGCGAGTTAATACCAATGATATTACCATTCACATCAAATAATGGTCCACCGGAATTACCTGGATTAATAGCAGCATCTGTCTGTAAGAACGGCACAATCTCACGACCAATTCGCCTGCTTTTTCCACTTATAATCCCTGCTGTCGCTGAGTGTCCAAAGCCAAAAGGTGAGCCTATAGCCACAACCCACTCACCTACTTTTAATTTATCTGAATCGCCTAAAACGGCAAAAGGTAAGTCATTAGCATTAATTTTTAGCAAAGCCAGATCAGTGCTTTTATCTAGGCCTATTAATTTTGCCGGAAACTCACGTTTATCAGCTAATTTGACAGTGATTCTGTCAGCGTTACTAACCACGTGTTGATTAGTCGCCACATAACCATCTTTTGATATAATTACCCCTGAGCCTAAGGATAAAGACGAATCTTGGCTTTGCTCTTCTTGATCTTCAAAAAACTTGCGAAATAACTCGCCTTGTGGGGTGCCTTCTAACTCTGGGGGTAACTTAATTAATTTTTTATAATTAAGCGCATCCTTGGACGTGCTAATATTCACGACAGCTGGGGTGTTTTTTTCTATAAGCTGCGTTAAATCTGGCAGACTAGCAGATTTACTGTTTTCTGTGATTGGGTTAATTGCATAAAGCAATGGTGAGGAAGCTGCAAGTAAAACACAGAATAAAGAATATGTTGTTAAACACATTAATTTCTTTGTATTTACGATTACCACAGCCTTCTCCTTTGTTTAAGCCCTATTAAGTTAAGTATACCAAATCGCAATTTTTAATATTTATTATAAAAATATATAAATATTATGAATATATAGTATAACACCAATAGCTAATCAGCAAAAATTTGATACAATTCCTAAGTATTATCGAACCATTAAAATTTTTGAAATATTACTATATTATGAAGAATCACGACAATCATTGCACAAAATCTGATCTTGAACAAACAAAGTTTGACGATAAAGGTAATCGTGAAACTGATCTTATCGATGGCATTACTATCACTGCTCTGATGATGTTAGCTATCGCAGGTATCATCTACTTTCTATATACTGTTTAACCATATAAGCTATCAAAAAAACTTATCGGCTGTGTAAATATAATTTATTCAGCTGAGTTTTAACACGCAATAAATGCAAGCTATCTTGAAATTACTTATCTACTATACTAACTTAACTGTATGGGAGTAGTATTTAATTCTACCAGTATCGAGTTGTAACTGATTATTAATATTAATTATCACTCCCTCTTAATATATCTTTTTGATGATTGATGGAGGTTTCTTTTGAACAAGCATTTAATTAATTTAACTCTATTGAGCTGTACTATAGTAATCTCATCAAACAACTATGCTTTTTCGAATTCTGATGGCAGAACAAGCGACAGATTTGCTAATGAAAATCGTACCCGTTCTTCTGAACGAGACGATATGTTAAAAGCAAGATGGGGGAATACCTCTGAGCATGATGATAGCAGAAACTTTTACAATAAAAGAAGTCCATCATTAACTGTTGACAAAGCTACTATTGATAAAGCCGCTGAAGCCGCAAGAAAATTTAGAAACGTTTCTAACTCCAGTGACTCAACAGCGGATACTACAATTAGCCCGCAAGTAGATTCTTCTGCTAACGCTATTGTTGATACACCAGCTCCTGCTACTGATATGACCGTTGCTCCTAGTACCGAAGCGTCTGTAAATACTAATCCAGCTGATACAACTGTAGTTCCTGGTGCCGAAGCGTCAGTAAACACTAGTCCAGCTGATACGACTGTAGCTCCTAGTACTGAAGCCTCAGTAAACACTGCTCCGGCTGATGCCGCAGTTAATGCTCCAGTTGACGCTGCAACACCAACATCTGATGCTGCAGTGAATCCACCAGTCACGCCAACGCCTAGTACTGATACCGCTCCGCTTTCTGCCGACACGACAGTACAATCAACCGATCCGGTAAGCAAAACGGTAGATGAAGCAGCAGCTATCATCGATTCACCAAAAACAACAGATAATGAGGCTAATGCTGAAGAAGATAAAGCAGCCGCTGCTATTGAAGCTGCAGAAAAGCCAGATACTAAAACTGAGGGGCTACGTTCTAATCAGGATACTTATTTAACACCTGGCAGTATTTTGAATACTACACCTAAAGAAAAGCAAACACAGTAACTTTCGCAATAACTTTATTGTAGACACAAACGGGGCGCATGAGCCCCTTTTGTTTATGCTGGACGTAATTAAGCCTGTATTAAACTCTCACTAAAATTCAAAAACTTATCCGTCAACGGGTAATAAATAGCAGTATTGACAGAATATTTTTTTTCTTTGATCAATTGAGCAAAATGCATTTTTACCAAAAAACTATAATGGCGTAATTGCTTCTCATAGTTTTGCTCAGAAGTTAGCTCATCATCGCCTAGCTTATAATCAATTATCCAAATTTTATCTTTATCAATAAATAGCCGATCAATAACAGATTTCTTAATTTCAGCTTGATAAATATAAAAAAACTCTTTCTCTGCATAACTTATCTGATAATCTGCCAAAATCCATCGAGAGACTTTACTATTGATAATACTATCAACTGCTGTCTGCACAACCGCTAGTGCTTTGTTAATGTTATTAAAACCTATTCCGGCGCTTAACAGACTATTTCGCCAGGATTCTAATAAGCTCATTCTATCATCTAAGAGAACCTCAATATTTATATTTTTAACGGCAATATTATAAAGAATTTTATGAATAAAAATACCTACAATCCTCATCCAGTCATCAGATATGATATACTCACTTGGATTATTATTTTCTGAATCTAATTTAAATATATCTCTAGTGTTAAACCTTAGGGACTCAAATAATATTGCTTTATTATTTATGCATTCAGAAACTTTAAATTTATTATAATCCAGATATCTTATGATATGCTGACTAGAGCCATGAGAAGCCATTGTTCGGGTAGTTTGATCTGAAACAATTATCTCCTCAGGATCTAATACGTTTATTATTTTTGCCAATAAGCTATTGTAAGCTACTTTTATTTGATCAATGCCATCAGCTGTATTGTCAATATTATCTAAGCTGGCGGTTATAATAATCTTCTTAATAGCCCTAGTAACCGCAACATATAACAACCTGGATAACTCGTAACTTTCCTTTTGCTGCTCAATATAACGTAATGCTTTATAAAACTGTTGTTGCTCATCATCTTCTAAATAGTATGGAGCAAGCATAATCCCACTATAGTTTTGCGTATGATACTGTTGCCAAGCCAACATTTGATGCTCATTTACTTTTGCTGATTGATCAAAATAAGGCAAGATAACATAATCAAATTGTAGACCCTTGGCTTTATGGATGGTCATTATATCAACAGTGTATTTTTGATCTACTGCCGATTGATTAGTACCAGCAGAATACAAAGTACTAACTGTTTCAACTAATACATCAACGTCTATACAAAAAGATTCTTCAAGACTAAATAACAAGTTAAAAAACTGCTTAGCATCAGATAAATCTTCAGGGGCGCTATAAATAATAGCACCGCCCAAGGCGTACCAGGCTTGCTCTATAAGTTTATAGAGGTTTATTTTTAATAAGTTTTTGAATAGATGTTCTAAGACAAACTTGATATTAGCCAGCTTAGCCTGCATCTCTGTCGAAAATAAGGCTGCAAGACTGTCGTCAGAAATTATTTCATAAATAGTTTTATCTTCATTACCAAAATTAAGTAAATACAGCTCATTTAATGTTAACCCACACCATGGCGCGCGTAGTATACTATACCAAGAAACTCTATCAGATAAATCTAGTACTGCTTTGGTGAGCGACAGCAGGTCCTGGATAACCATACGATTAGCTAACAACTCTATTTCAACCGCGTTTATATTAATATTGTTTTGTTTCAATAACAGAATTAAATCAACTATACGGGTTCGGTTGCGAATCAAAACAGCAATACTGATTGGCTTATCATTATTATTACTTTTAATAATAGCCTTGATACTGTCGACTATATGAATATTTTCGTGGTTAAGATTATTAAATAAAAATAGTTTTGGTTGATTATTAGCCCCCTCTGGTTTAGTCGCTTCTGCTCTACTATACTCAATAGCCCCGAATAGATTATTAGCTTTTTTAGGAAAAACATCTTCAAACTTACTATTTAACCAATCGACTACTTGTTGTTCTGAACGAAAGTTTTTTGTAAGCCTTAAAAACTCAATAGGTAAATTATTTATACCATTTTGACGAACCCGTAAAAACAAACTTACATCTGCTTGTCTAAAGCGATAAATACTCTGCATTGGATCGCCCACTAAAAAGATGGTTCGCGCATCAAATGGTTCCCAACCAGCAATTAAATTAGAAATCAATCTAAATTGTGTGTATGACGTATCCTGAAATTCGTCGACTAAAAGATGACTAATTTTATAATCCAGCCATAGGCTAATATCAAAATTATGCGTACTTGTTGTAAACTCAACATTCTGTTCATTGAGTGACTCCGCTGCTTCAAGAGCGTAAAGAGCACCTTGCGTAACACCCTGAAAATCTATAGTATTATTTTGTTTGAAGATTAATCTTAATTCAGCCTCTAATAATACTAAAACATTCGCCAAGATATCCAGTATTTCCCAGTTATCATAAAAGGCCAGCGGCAGTTTTTTTAACAATGCAAAGCTTTCCAGTAATATCAAATTATCATTATTTAGCTCATCAATGAGACTTAATAACCCTGCTTTACTATTTATATAAAGTTCTTTTTCTTGTTGGTTTTTCCCTTCAGTTTTTGCTGGAAAGCCCAGACGTTTATCAATAGTCTTGCGGAAACTTAATTTATCATCCTGGGTAAATAAAAGGACAGCAACAGCTTGCCAATATACCAATGAGCTCTCTTGGTAATTAACCAATATAGCTTGAGTAGAGTTCAAATCTTCAGAATTATTGTACTTCAATAAATTATTTCTGGCGTATGCTAATAAATCATTAAGTTTACATTTAATAGCCAACGATAAAGACTGATCTATATTAGCTGTAACATCAGCTGTTAATTGTTCAAAGCATTCTTTTATCCTATCATGATAGTCTTCATTCGATTTGACTTGGATAAGATACGGTAGCCACTGATCGCGCTTATATAACATCGAAATCAAAAAACCCTGCAGCTTACTGTAAGAGGCACCGAAATGAGCAAAAAGAAGCTTAAATTTTTCAGTCCATTGTTGATAAATGCCAATCTGTCCTTGATCTGTATCTGCAATATTATTATGGTTTATTAACTTAAATAATTCAAAAACAGCTTGCTCATAGTACTTTTTCGGATCGTCACAAATATTAGTAGTCGCTGTCCGTGATAACAAGGGCATCTTCTGCACAATTTTAGTACACAACGCATCTATCGTCGTTATATTAAGCCTGTTTGGGTTAAGCAACAAATCCCAATTACATTTCTTATCCTGCCGTAAAACATCTAGAGCTAATTTTAAAGTGACATCTTGTTCAAGCAGGTTAGTATCAATCGCCTCTCTTGCTTTGAGTAAAGCATTAATGATCCGAAAACGCATCTCGCCAGCAGCTTTTCTAGTGAATGTTAAAGCCACTATCTCTTCTGGAGAATTCACTACAGCAAGTAACTTTAAAAATCTTCTGGTTAGTAATTCTGTTTTACCAGATCCTGCTGGAGCCTGAACGATAAATGACTTAGAAACATCTAACGCTGTTTGGCGTGCTAGTTCATCTGACATTGTTCATCCTTACGACATAGCCTGGCAAGATGACAACTACGACAAGTTTGCTCGCCATTTAATGGCGACAAGGCTGCGTTACCATCAGCAAAATCTTTAGCTGCAGCGTTAAGCAAACCATACCATTTGCTTTTTAAATCATCCCATAATTCAACTTTGATACAGCCATCAACAAATTTATCACTACCAATGCCGTTGTATAAAGCTTCATGATACATGAGCTCAGCATAAACCACGGCTGAACAATTTTTAAACTCATCTAAAAACAAATAAACTGGCAACTGAGGATCAACTAATTGATCTTTAAACAAGTCGTTAATATTTTGGTAATTAGTTTTATAATCTATAATTAATAATTGCTGTTGATTACTTTCTGAGTTGCTTTGTTTGCTAATCACCCTATCTACACGATCTACTCTGACATTAAACTGCAGATGATCTAATTTTATGAGACAATTTTGCTCCAAGCTCTCAATTATATAATCATCTCGATGAATCTCTAAATCCAATAATTGCTTAATAAGCTTGCTTATTATTTCAGTCTCTATAGCAACTATCCCGAGCTTATAAATATTTAAATATTTCTTTTTATACTGATGGATTACATCTATGATTATTTCGCTCAGAACACTGGCCTTACGGACATTTTTTAATTCATCTAACAGCTTGATGATTTTGTCTTTTGTATTGTATATTTTATATAGCTGATGTAACACCTCATGGATCACTTGTCCTCGCAACCAACTAGCCGGACCAATGTCAAGAGCATAATCTCTGCTAGCTCCTAATCTCACTTCTGCGAATGCTTTAAATGGGCAAGTTACTTGTAAGGATAATGCTTTTATTCCAGCTTTGATATGACTGCTGGTTATTCGCGGCCCAAAATTATCGCTAGAATATTGCAACAAATCTTCTGACACAGATTGACTTGCATCATGTTTTTCGTGACTCTTTAGTGAAGTTTCATAAGCTTGCAGTGGTAAAGAGTATAATAATAAGCTTAAATTATTTTCTCTTTCGCCATCATACTTACTATAACTAATAATAGGATTATCAGCGCTACTCAAATAACGTTTTGTTAATTTTTTTGCATAATCTACTTCTCTATCTACCGTCGAATGAGGCAAAATATATTTTTTTTGCAAATCAAGTGGTATGAATGGATTTGGATCAGGCAAAGCCGGCCAAACGTCACTTGTCAAATTACAGATCCAGAGCTGATTATAAATCAATCCAGCACCTTCGAGCATACCTAAGATATCAATAGCGTTTTTGTTAGTCTCTATCTGAAAGGGTTTATTATCTAATAAAGTTTTTAATTCGTAAAACACTGAGCCAAGTTCTATAGAACCATATATGATATCAAGAAGGCTCAGCTCACGTAAGCATTTTT
>CAYLXL010000023.1:13445-23032 GCA_964387745.1 uncultured Gammaproteobacteria bacterium
AGTCCAGCTAGTTGTTGCGAAATCAAGGTTGCCCATTGACTTGGTAGTCTCGCAGTCGAAGACTGTTGAGTGCATACTTTAAGCTTATCTACAAAATCTTTGTTAATTCTTGCAACATAATAAAACACATCTGTAAGATTGAGTTCTTTGTATCCAAGCTGTTTTAATTCCCTGATTAATCCGCTCACTTTACCATTTGCTTCTATTAACTTGGCGGGCTTTAAATAATAATTTGACTGTAATATATAGCTTAAATTTATTAGACTAATTTTTTTGCTAGTAAGCAAATCCAATAAAAGCACCGCAACTTTGACGACCGGTATAGCTGATAGTGGTTCACCTCCGGATATATTCCAGGCATCACGGCATTTAAATCTTTCTGAAAATACTTTAGTAAATTTGGACCGTTGCTGGCCTAAGTTTGGGACTATAATACCTATGTTATCAATATTATGTTGATAGTTTGCGTGCGCCCAACTTGCTATGTTTTCTACTTCATGATCAAAATCTCGTGCTGTAAAAATTTTGATACTTCCTGAGAGAGTATTTGACATCAAAGCATCATCTATCGAATGAATACTTATTCCGTAATTTTTTAATGCTGCAAATAGCGTCAAATACAACGGGGAGAGGTCATCGAAACCAAAAAGATCTATCTTTTGGATGTTAAATATTTTTCTCATCGAAGCTTGGCCACTAGATAAATCAAACAAATTAAGTAATATATTAATTTTTTGATCTGGATCGCAGTATTGTGAGCCATCTAAAATCTGCTGATATTCCCGTGCCCAATAATAAAATAAATTAGACTCTGGTTGTAAGTAATTAGTGTAAGTCTGCCAATCAAGCTGCCAATGCACACCTAATGACCATGCTTGCACAGCTTTATTATATATAGTATGGGCTGATAAAATATTTTTCGCACTTTCGTCTTTATTAAGATAGTCGCTAATAATATTTCTAAACAAGATTTCTCGTTGCCATGGGTTTAGGATATATTTATTATGATACAAAGGTAGCAAGCCGCATTCTAAACAAATAGCAAAAATTTGATTAATAAAGTCAGCCAAAGAGTAAATATGATACCCTTCACTCACACGATTAGCCTGTAAGTATTTTCCAGAAGCACAGCTAATTAATTTTCTGGCCAAACGCTGATTAGGTACTAATAAATAACTTACAGAACTAGAACTAGAATTAGAATCCGATTGAGAATAACTCGAAAAATCAATATTATACTGCACCGGATACTGATCTCTTAATTAATGGTCCTATCGTAATGCCTTGGACAATAATAGAAAACATTACAACAATATAGGTCATTGTAATTATCATTTGTCTCCCTTCTAGCTCAGGAGGTATAGATAAAGCTAAAGCAATAGAAATCCCGCCTCTTAAACCACCCCAAGTCATAAAAGCTAAAGTAGTATGATTAAACTTTCTAAAACGATTAGAACTTAACACCGGTATTAACACACTAAAGTAACGTGCTATTAAAACTGTAGGAATGACTAATAAAGAGACCGCGATCATATTTATGTTGTAAATTAAAAATAATACGACAAAGCCGATTAAAACAAATAATATAGCATTCAACAACTCATCTACCCATTGCCAGAAATGTTCAAGCTGAGTGATAATATGATCTGGCATCTTACCTTCACGGCAGGCAAGGCCAATCACCAGACCAGCAACAGCCATAGCAATCGCGCCGGAAACATGGATCACATCATTAGCCAAAGAGTAACCACCTGTTACTAGAGCAAGTGTAAGAGATAACACCACATCAAAACTGCCTACTCGTTTAATAAAGAATTTGGCAACTTTACCTAATAAAAAACCAACTATTATTCCACCTATAACTTCACGAATAAAATCTATACTTACATCCGTTAAGTCAAGATCATCTTTTGCACCTATAATTATGCTCAGTAACATCGTAAATAAGACGATACCGACACCATCGTTAAAAAGGGCTTCTCCAGCAATTTTAATTTCTAAACTTTTTGGCGCATCTATTCGTTTTAAGACGCCCAAAACAGCTATCGGATCTGTTGGAGAAATTAAAGCACCAAATAAAAAGCAGTAGATTATAGATAGATTCAAATTAAAAGCATAAGTAATACAATACACCATTAGGCCTACGATAAGCGTTGAAATAATGACACTCAAAGTCGCAAGCTGAGCTATAACCCAGCGAAAATTATACATATGATTAACATTCATATGTAAAGATCCTGCGAATAAAATAAAACTCAACATAAAATCCATAACCGTGCGGGTAAAATTGATTTCATGTAAAAGATTCTCAAAGACGATGTCTAGTGCAAAACCAAATTTACCTAAAATCATCAGTGCGACCGACAGAATCAACGTTACTAAAGTAAGACCTATGGAGTTAGGCAGTTTGATAAACTTATAATTAATAAACCCTGCCATTGAAGTAATGGTCAAGAGTAATCCTATTATTAACTGTATAGTCATATATTACCTATTATTTTTTCCATAAATTTATTATGCAGCGCCATTTCTTCTTCATTAGCGGTTATTATTTTAATTTTATAATTATTATCAACTTTATTTAGTGATGAATTAGAATTACTCATACTGCTATAAATTGCAACGTCTTCTTCTTGAAATTCAAAACTTGATTGCCCCCCTGTCATCGCAAGATAAACATTTGCTAGTAGATTGGCGTCAAGCAAAGCTCCATGTAATTCTCTATGCTTATTATCAATACTATAACGTTTACACAATGCATCTAATGAGTTTTTTTGTCCTGGAAAAAGCTTTTTAGCCATCTCCCAGGTGTCAGTTACTTTTAGATATTGAGCAATTGGTTTTACAGACAGCTCTTCTTTAAGTAGAGCAAACTCATAATCTAAAAAACTAATATCAAATCTTGCATTATGGGCAATAATTTCAGCATCTAGAATATAGTCAAGCAATTCTTGTGCAATATGACGAAAAGTTGGTTTATTAGCTAAAAACTCATTGGTGAGACCATGGACTTTAATCGCATCTTGTTCAATTTCTCGCTTTGGGTTTAAATAAATATGAAAATTATTACCTGTTAATTTACGATTAATAAGCTCTATGCAGCCTATTTCGATAATTTTATGTCCCTCTAACGGATTAAGTCCTGTGGTTTCTGTATCTAAAATAATTTGTCTCAACATGTTTTTTATTATTAATTTTTGTTATTAGTTAATTATTTATGTTTAAGAATCTCCTGACGAGCTGCAGCATCGACAATCTCATTTTCTACATGACCATCATGCCCTTTTACCCACTGCCATTTTATCTTGTGCTGTGCACACAAGGCATCTAGTTTTTTCCATAGATCAATATTCTTAAGTTTACTATCTTCTTTTTCTAATAATCCTTTTTTTTTCCAGTTTTTAATCCAAGTTGTTATGCCATCCATAACATATTTAGAATCAGTAGTTAGAACTATTGTTGTTGGTTTTTTTAACAAAGACAAACTTTCAATCACGGCGGTCATTTCCATACGATTATTTGTAGTGTGACTTACATAACCAGAGATTAACTTTTCCTGATCTTTATAACGTAGCAATGCTGCCCAACCACCTGGACCAGGATTACCACTGCAAGCACCATCTGTATATATATATACCGCTTTATCCATATATCTAGTATCTTATCAGTTCTCATTAATTCGCATCGATGGCTTAGCATACGATGATTTCCCAACAAACGAAACATCACTTTGCCACTTTGGTCTTATTAATTCTAATCCTACTTGTTTTTTGACTGCTATTATACAGAAGCCTGCAGCTCCCAAGGGAATTATTTTTCCTATATTTTCAAAAAATTTAGTGTATCTAAATAATTTTTCGTTACTAATATAAGGTCTAAAAAAATAATGCTGCTTAAAAGTAACTTTATAATTTAACAAGCTAAGCCAATCAGTGACCCTACGACTACTAAACCATCTCCCGCTGTCATCCCATGGAAAAGATTTCTCCATTTGAGGTGGTTTTCTAAAAGTGAAGGTTTTCCGCAATCCCCATAGACTCCAAGGATTAAAAGATAAAATTATTAAGTGCCCTTCTGGCAATAGAATTCTGTCTATTTCTCTTAACAACGCATGTGGATCTGAGGTAAATTCAAAAGCATGCGCCATTAAAACTGCATCTATGCTCTGAGAAGCCAGGGGAATGAAACAATCATTGGCGAATAAAATATTTTTTGTGGTTGGTAAATCTGTAGATAAATTATTCGATAATGTAATTTTATGATTAATTTTTAATTTATCACCGAGATCCTTCAAATAATTAGATTCATCAGCACCAATCTGTAATACATGGAAGCCAAATATATTATTTAAATTATTTTTCAGGGTATTCAATTCCGTTTTGTAGAATTCTTTACCATAGATACTATTATGCCAGAGGTTAAAATAATCTTGCATGCCCGTCAATTAATCCATTAATCTATTCAATATAGCTATGCCTAGTTAGCATATTGTTAAACAATATATCTTATTTACTCAATTTATCATAGTGTTAAAGCTTCAAAGGAGTAATAGACCTGCTACTGTTTTCTTAAGTTTGACAATCTATTGATAAATCTTCTATAATTCATTCAGTTTATCAGCTTTATTAATACTCTCAGTGACTAATGCGCCGAAAACACCTTAGATTTCTGTTTTTATTAATATATTCCTTCTGCGCTTGTGCTTCATACGCTAATTTTAATACACTGTCTTCAACTGTAACTGATAATTCTTCCAATCAGCCTAATAAATTAGTTGAACCGCTAAATTCAAGTCAAAAACAATCTAATATTATTATCGTTGATATGGGTAGCACTGGTTCCAGAATGCATGCTTTTAGTATGCAAAAACCTCCAGAAAAAACCAAAAATTCAATCTTAGTTCTCAACGAAATTGCCTTAAGCAAAAATGATCCGAATGATCGTTCAATCCTTGGCCATGCTGTGGCAGATTATATTAACTCTCCTAACAAAATCAGTGAACATATACTCCCCCTATACACTAATCTTGCTAAACAGTTACAAAACTTGTCGATAGATATTAACAAAACGCCCATTTATTTCTATGCAACCGGCGGCATGCGACTACATGAACATAGTAAACAACAAGAACTCCATCGTAATATTAAAAAACTCATCATTGCAGCAGGTCATGATAAAGACAGCATTATCTCACAGACCATAACTGGTGAATTAGAAGGTATTTTTGCCTGGTTAAGCGTCAATTATAAATTACAAACTTTACAAAATAATCTACCTACCCTCGCTGCTTTAGATATGGGTGGCGCCTCCACACAGGTAGCATTAGAATACAATGCTAAATCTGTTCCTAAAGAAAACCTGAAGAATCTTTTTAAACTAAAATTTAATAATAAAAATTATTTAGTTTACAGCAAAAGCATCTTGGGATATGGACTAACTCAAACTAAGCTGAATATCAGTAATTACAATCAAAAACAAGCTATGCAAGAATGTCACTTACATAGCCAGACTAGCCCTAAACATCAAAAAAAGTACAAACATAGTTTAGGCAATGATTTAAACTTACAGCCTAATAATGATAAGTCGGTGAATTCGACTGATTTCAACTATTCCAATTGCAGCAAATTAATAGCATTATTTTTAAAAAACAAAAAAGAGCATATTGGAATATCAAAAGCCATTAAATCAGCTGTGCAGAATAATATGAAGTTTGTGGCTGCTTCTGGCTACTATCATAACTTTAACTTTTTTAATTCAAAACTACCTGAGGATTTAATCAAATCTATTCCTGATAGCTGTCACTTACACCGCGAAAATTTTCGTAGCAAATTTCCAAATCTGACTGAAGAAGAATTAAATGAAACTTGTTTTGACGCTACTTATTTAAAGATACTGCTTAATCATGCTTATCACATGCCTGATGGTTATCATAACTTTACAATCCCGAAACACGATATTGATTGGACGATTGGGGCTGCCTTATTTATAGCAACTAATCAGATGACTTTACAAAAGAAATAATATTACGTAGCTGTTCGCCCAATGGCGTCAACTTAAGAAAGTGTTTTATGTGTTGTCATCGCGGTCAAGGCAGCTATGCTGCCGCAGAACCGAGATCTCTTCTATATTAGATTCCGGTTCTGCGCGACTAAAGTCGCTTGACCGGAATGACAAATCTCTTAAGTTGACGCCATTGTGTGAACGCTACAATATTACAAATAGAGTAGAAGCAAACCTGACTTGACCTGGTATCCCAGATACTTATGCTGTTCACTTCTACAAAATCAATAATTATTAGCTTTTTTCTTGGCTAACAGATTTCTTATCTTTTTTAGCATGCTTAGCTACTTTAGTTTTAGTGTGTTTTTTAGCTACTGCAGGTTTGTCAGCTTTAGGGGCAGGAGCAGCTTCTTCTGTTTTGCTAACAGTTTCAGTAGCTTCAGTAGTTACAGCAGCAGCGTCATCAGCAGCTAATTCTTGAGAAACTTGCATATCAGTATCATCAGAAGTTAATGGCATATCATCAGCAAAAGTGAATGGTGTTGCAGTTAAGCCAAGAGCAAATAAAGCTGGAATTAATAATTTTTTCATTTGGTTACCTTGTATATAATATATAAATCTTGTTTAATAAGCTTCAAAATATTATTGACTAAGCTATTTTTTAAAATATTAGTTTTTTATATATTTTAATCTAATAGCGAAGACATAATAAACAAGTACATCATATTCATTCCAAAATTTATGTCAAGGTATGAATAACGAAGATTAAAATAATTTTAAACGAGTGATGACTTTACCAGATGATTAATCTGATAAAGTACATGAAGGATATTTTTTAGCTACTTCTGGATCATTACAATTTAAATCAACTATCTCATCACCTGTACTTAAAGCTGCTGCTTCTTGTACTACTACCTTAATGGACGCCTTATATCTTTGAAAGATTATATTATCCGCACATGCTTTAACCGATGCACAGGCAATTGCATATTTTGCCATATCTGAATTACGCACAGCAGTTTTACAATTAACGTTATTATTGCACAAGGTTATTAAATCAGAATTTACGTCTGCTTTTAATGGTGTACAAATTAAAAACATTACAAAGCTTAACAATAGTTTTGGGAATGTTTTGTTGATCGTGTTTTTCATAAAGTTACCTTGATTTATATATTTCAGCTTATAAAGTTATTTGCAGTTTTTTTCTAATAAAACGCCTTGCATAGCAGTTAATAAAATATCAGCTTTCATAGCATTTTTTGCACCCTCAGTAGTATTCCTAAATGGCGTTGTTGCTACCTTAGCATACTTTCTAATATTCTTTTTTAATTCCATACAACTTTGTGCTCTGTATTTAGCTAACAACGAATCAAGATCTGTAACTGCCTTAGGCTGTGTTACTACAGATTGTGTTGGTGAGCTCACAGGAGTAACTGTTTTGGGAGCTGGTGCCGGAGCAGCTGTAGCTGTTACAGGTGCTACTGGAGCTGCAGGCTTTGGAGCTACCACTGGAGCTGGCGCTAGTGCTACAGGAGCTGCAGGCTTTGGAGCTACCACTGGAGCTGGCGCTGGTGCTACTGGAGCTGCAGGCTTTGGAGCTACCACTGGAGCTGGCGCTGATGCTACAGGAGCTGCAGGCTTTGGAGCTACCACTGGAGCTGGTGCTGGTGCTACTGGAGTTACCACTGGAGCTGGCGTTGGCGCTGCTGCTGCTGCAGGTGCTACGGGAGCTGGTGTTGGCGCTACAGCAGGTGCAACTGGCACATCAGGAACTGGTGTTGGCGCCACCACAGGTGCAACTGGCACATCAGGAACTGGTGCAGATGGAGCTGTTACCTCACCTTGTATAGGAGCTACTGGCATCTGTGGACTAGCAGCTGGAACTGGCGGTTGATCAGTTACTGATGGTGGTGACGGTATTTCAGGAACTGTTATTGGTGTTATTGGTTCAACAGGAGGCTGCTGGGTTGATTCTGGTGATACACTAGTAGCAGGCGCTGGCGCTGCCGGTGCTGCTGAGCTAGCATCAGGCTGGGTAACTGCTGGTACTGTTGGTACTGCTGATACTGCTGGTACTGCTGGTACTGTTGGCGCTAAACATTTTCCAGCTACTGAATCGAAAGTTTCGCCAACCTCACACTTAATACATTCAACTGATTTATCAGTTTTAACAAACTCAAATGAACCTTCAGGACAGGAATCTTGTTGATCATCCAAAGAAACCCAATAAACTATGCCTACAGCCCAAACAACAAAAAATCCTATAGCAATTTTAACACTGTTTTTTGTAAAAGACATTTTAAGCTCAATCCCTGAGGATATTTTAAATATTAACTATTTTTAGAATAGACCTGATACACTTGATGTCAAGTAGATGTCTGATAACGTTAAAAAATTAGCTCTGTTCCTAAAACAGCAATAAGTCAGGAAATTAGTCAACAACACATTTTGTACTTCATTTTCTGAAACATTCGACTAAAAACTGCACTATTGCTCCCCAGCTACGTTCTGCAGATGATTGTTCATATACGGTACCAAAATCATAATCGTTAGCTGCAGGATCAGTAAAAGCATGCATTGCTTTACCATACGTTATGAATTGCCAATCAGCCCCACGGTCATCCATTTCTTGCATAAACTCTTTTATATCTTCTATTGTCACCATGGGATCAAGATGACCATGTAATGATAAAATTTTGGTGTTAGTTTTAATATTTTTTAAGTTTGCTGGTTGATTTAATAGTCCATGAACACTAACAGCACCTTTTAGATTTATATTCATTCTCGCTAAATCTAAAGCACATAGACCTCCAAAACAATAACCCATGACCACCATTTTGGTGTTTTTTACAAAAGCAAGTTGTTCAACTGCTGCTATACCAGTAATTAAACGTGCCTGTAATAAAGCGCGATCATTCAACAACGGCTGCATTAAAGCCATATTCTCTTCTTTGTTTTTGCCGAGTTTTCCCTTACCATATACATCAAGTGCAACCCCTATATAACCTAGATTTGCCAATCGATTAGCTACTTCTTCAGCAAATTTGTTTCTGCCAGCCCAAGCATGACAAATAAAAACAACAGGTTTTGGAGTAGGATCACTTGGTCTTGCTATATAAGCTTCCATCAAACAATCTGCATGCGTATATTCTAATGTTGACGTTATATTACTCACGATAATGGGCATTTTTTTTCTCACTTTATTTCATTAATTTTCTTGATTAATGTAACAATTATTAGTTGTATAATACTGCAACCATGTATTAATAACATCTTTATCTGTATTCAATACTGTTTCATCAACTAGTATATTCTCACATTTGTTGATGAACTCTTGCTTAGAGATACTTGCTATTTTATTAGTATTATCCAAACGTGATGTTATAAAACTTTGCCATTTTAATTGTTCTTCTTTCGATAAGGTTCCTGGGTAATTACGTGCTCTATAACGAAACATTAGCTCTCTTAATCTAGCGTCACTAAAACTGTTCTGTAATTCAATTAACTTATTCTCTGGACTTGTCATAACACGATTGCATAAGTACTTATCTTGATTAACAATAAATCCATCATACAGCATGTGCTCA
>CAYLXL010000023.1:23042-23957 GCA_964387745.1 uncultured Gammaproteobacteria bacterium
TGATTATTAAAACTTGATTTGATTGAAAAGAACTCATAGAGTGAATCTAACCATAACGCTTTATTAATAAGAATTTTTTCGGCCTTGGCTATTATCAAATCTTCCTGCAATTGGATTCTGTCATAACATGCATGATTCAAAGCCGTCAGCGGCGCTATTGCTGGGGCTTTGTTTGCAAATACAGTTTTTAAATTTAATCTTGGTTGGTTTGCCGGAGCGTACACAAGTTTTGCAAGCTGTTCAGAATTATTACCTAGACCAGGCAAAGTAAATAAAATCTCAGGATCGTAGCGCAGATCCCAGCAAACTACGCCATTATTATTTAATGGGTCTTTAAATAATGGTAAAAAAATTGATGTTGCGTAATATTCAGCACTCACCATTCTGGTAGAATGCACAAACAACTTGTTTTTTATATCTATGCTCTCATCAAATAATTGCGATAAATTAAAAAAATTGTTAACAAACTCTTTTTTACGCATCTGTAACAAGTAATTTAATAATTTAGGTTGCGCCCGGTTAATTAAACGAGCAACCTCTATAGTAGCAAAAACATCCGATAAAGCATCATGAGCCTTATCGTGATTCAAATCATTAGCCACAGTCAAATCATTTAGCTTAAAACTTATGTTATTAGTTTCTTTATTTTTAGGCCAAACTATACCTTCTGGACGCAATGCAGCACACATCCTTACTACATCTATCAAATCAAATCGACTATTATTATTTTGCCATTCACGTGCATAAGGATCGAAAAAATTACGATAAAAAGCATAGCGTGTAAACTCGTCATCAAAACGAATATTATTATAGCCCGCGACACAAGTATTGGGCCGCGCAAATTCTTGATAAATGTTGCTCAAAAACTTGATTTCTGGCAAGCCCTGTTTATCTAAAATCTCAGGTGTGATACCA
>CAYLXL010000023.1:23967-31399 GCA_964387745.1 uncultured Gammaproteobacteria bacterium
ATAACCATCGGCCAGAGTTTGCTGTGGAGTAATACCAGTTACCATCAAAGCTTCTGGATTAGGAATGATCTCTCTACTCAATTGTGAATAAAAACTAATGGGCTCCGCAATTATATTGAACTCTATATCTGTACGGACGCCAGCAAATTGCAATATGCGGTCACATTTCGGATCTATTCCTGTAGTTTCATAATCATAAAAGAAAAAACTCTGTTGCATGGGCTATTTCAACTGTGGTACTGCTGATAGTAATGTTTTAGTGTATTCTTGCTGTGGATTAGTTAATACTTGCTGGGTTTCACCGTATTCAATAATCTCCCCATGATACATCACTGCCACAAAATCTGCCATATGAGCAACCACGGCAAAATCATGACTAATTAATAAATAACTCATTTTATGCTCAGTCTGTAAGGCTTGTAACAAGTTTAATATCTGGGCCTGAATAGTAACATCTAAAGCGCTTGTTGGTTCATCTAATATTAAAACCTTTGGTTTAATAGCCAAAGCCCGAGCAATTGCTATCCTTTGACGCTCACCACCAGAAAACTGATGCGGGTATTTATAAATAGCTTCTTCTGGCAATCCTACCGAAGTAATTAAACTTATAACTTCCGCTTTAGCAAGTCTTTGCCTATATTGGGCATGATAGCCTTCACGAATGATTTCTAGGATTACCATACGTGGGTTTAATGACGAATAAGGATCCTGAAAAATAATTTGGACTAAATTACCATATTGATTAATATTGCCTTCAGACTTTACCAATCCCATAAGAGCCTTAGCAATCGAAGTCTTGCCACTTCCTGACTCACCCACTAACGCCAGAGTACTGAGCTGATTAATTTCAAAGCTTACATTATTTACTGCTTTTACTGCTTGTTTATTGATCATATATATAACATCAAGATTTTGTACCGTCAGTACGGGATCAAGAATTCGGATATCTGACGATTGTTTGATACCAATAAGCTGTGAAGCTAATAACTTGCGTGTATAAGCATGTTTAGGATTGATTAATAATTCATTGGTCTCAGCAAACTCAATTATTCTTCCTCTATACATCACCGCTATGTTATCTGCTATTTTACTCGCAACTGCAATATTATGTGTTATAAAAAGCATAGCCATATTGTACTTAGCTTGTAAATTTTTAAGTAGCTCTATTATCTGCCTGGCTATCGTAACATCTAGCGCTGTCGTTGGCTCGTCAGCTAATAATAACTTTGGCTCGCCGGCTAATGCCATCGCAATAACTGCACGTTGCAGCATCCCCCCTGACAGCTGATGTGGATAAGAATTTGATACTCTTATTGGATCTGGCAATCCAACTTCCGTTAGTAATGCTATGACTTTATTTTGATAAAACTGTTTGGCCTGTCTTGATCCTGCTTGACGCTTAGCTTTAGAATATATTACTTCTAATATTTGGTAACCTATAGTAAATACTGGATTAAGTGCTGACATAGGATCCTGAAAAATCATCGCTATTTCAGTACCTCGCAATCGGCGCATTTGATACTCAGATTTATCTAGCAGCTCACAATTTTGAAAAATGACACTACTGTCTTTACTAAAAACAGCGTTGACAGGAAGAGTTTGCAACACTGCATTGGCTGTCATACTTTTACCAGAACCTGACTCACCCAACAATACAAGAGTTTCACCTGGGTTTATAGTCAGACTTAGATCAATAACAGGACGAATAAAATGATTATTGGTAGTGCTTATTCTAACGTTAAGGTTATTGATTATGAGTTTGTTCAATCTGCTGCCATCTATCACCATAATAATCCTATATTGTTCTTATTCTACATTTATTCTAGGGTCAAGAGCTTCACGTAATTTATCTGCTAATAAATTTAATGATAAAACAAAAGTAAACATTGGTATAAACGCTGCTGTTATATTCCACCAAATTATAGGATCTCTTGATAATTCTGAGCGTGCAGCATTAATCATATTTCCCCAGCTCATAGTAGTAGCATCCACCCCTACACCAATATAAGATAAAACAGCCTCTGCCAAGATCATTCCTGAAAAATCTAATACTAAAGATAAAATCAGAATATGGCCCAAATTGGGTATAATATGGCGAATGATGATTCTAAATGTACTTACCTTCATGGCTTTTGCCGCCAAAACGTAATTAAGTTCTTTAATCTTCAACGTCTCAGCACGGACTAGACGGCATAAGCCTGACCAACTAGTCAATCCTATAATGACACATAACGAAATGAGCTTGACATCAGCTTGTTCCTCTATGGTCACAAACCAATCTGGATTTAATGCCATTTGGGCCTGAATAATTAACACCGAAGCAGCTATCAATAATATACTTGGAACAGACGTTAAAGTTGTATAGATATATTGAATAACATCATCAACCCAACCACCATAGTAACCTGCAAGTGTACCTAGACTCACTGCAAGCACCGCCATAATAGCTATAGTCACAGAACCTATCACAAGACCCGTGCGAATAGATTTGACTGTCATATAGAAAACATCTCGACCTATTTTATCAGTACCCATAATATGAAAGTACTGTGATAAATCATAAAAAATCAACACGATACTAAGCATGCTAAAAAATATAAAGCTATAAAACAGTAAACTAGAACGTTTTCTGGTGGAACCGCTATTTTTAGGATTCATGATAGGCTTATACAATAACAAACCCGTGAATAACATACTAAAAATTACTATCAACCCTGTATCGCTCATAATCTTTCGATTAGACACTTTGGTTATATAAGATAAAACTGGATAATCAAAAGCTATTGAACCATCTGGTCTAATTACTTTATCTTTTTGATAAAGATGTTCTGAAAATGGTGCAGAAAACGTTACCTCAGATGTATTGAATCTTTCGCCAAAAAGGTGATCAAGATAACTTTTTATCACCAAATTATTGGCCTCAGTGCCTACTTGATAACCGCCAAGGGATTTAAAGTGAATCGAATCTAGCAAGCCAATTATAAGAAATAATATAACCACCATAAATGACACTACAAATACTTTAGAAGATGTCAGCTTGAGCAGAATCGGTTTAACATCTTCGCGTTGAGATAGTCTGATTATAAAAAATAATGCTAGCGTTACCAAGAACCACAATAATATATCCGTCCAAAATACTATTAACATTTTTTTACTCAAATTTTATTCTTGGATCAACCAAAGTATAAGCAATATCAGTTAAAATCAAGCCGACAATATACAAAACAGCACCAAGAAAGACCATTGATTTAACAATAGCAAAATCTTGCTGATGAATAGCTTCAATCGTATAACTACCCAGTCCTGGGATACCAAAAAAAGATTCTAATAAGAGACTTCCTAAAAACAAATGCGGTAGCACAATAATTACTGTAGTTAAAATAGGAATCATGGCATTTTTAAGTATATGCTTAAACAGTATAGCGCTATGTGAGCACCCCTTAGCTTTAGCAGTATTTACATATTCTTTATGTAATTCTTCTAAGAATAGGTTTCTATACCAACGGACTTCTAAGCCTACAGACGAAATCAACGCGACCAAAACTGGTAGAGCAATAAACTTCAGTGCCAAGAACCCTTCACTATAACCAGAAATCGGAAACCAATTTAAAGTTCTTGCAAATAAATATTGGCCACCTATTATAAAAAACAAGGTCGAGATCGACATGAGCACTATACACATTACAGACCCAATGTTATCAATATATGTACCCCGAAAAAAAATCATTAACATAGCAATAGTAATATTAATAACAAGGCCCAATAGCAAAGCAGGCACTGCAATAGCTAGACTCGGCCACATACGATGCTTAATATCATAGCTAATATTACGCCCTGTATCCGAAACGCCATATTCAAACATAAATAACTTTATAGTTTGATCAACAAATAATGTATTAGTAATTATTTTTAAGCCGGTTTCAGCATTATTAACCAACAAAGGCTTATCATAACCATGAGCAACCTTCCATTGCTGAACTTGTTCCTGAGTAACACGCTTGGCACCAAGATGAATTCTAGCCATATCATCAGGGCTATTCACCACAAAGAATAATGTAAAAGTAATGATATTCACGCCTAGCAAAATAGGTATCGCGAACATCAGTCTTTTTAATATATAGCGCCACATTTATTTAATCTCAATATTTTTGATACTTCTATATTCTACTGGGTGGATTACGAGTTTTTTTGTAATAACTAATTATTACTGGTAACAATATAGCCATTATAACTAAAACAAATATAATTAATGGCCACGTAATAGGCTGATTATTTTTTATTTGATACGCTACCCTCTCTTTAGGATTAATACTTCTGTATTTTAAATTATTATTACCAATAGTCAGAGGCTTAACAGGATCATTCCAGGCATGTTGTAATAAATATGACTCAGTGGATAATCCAAAGATCCAAGGACTATCATCTTGTAATAGCTGAATCATCTGATTAATGACCTTTATTTTAGCTTGCACATCATTAGTATTTTGCATTTGGTCAAATAGTTTATCAAACTTTTGATTACAGTAATTAGCCGCATTTTCACCATTATTATTTACCTTCCCCTGTTTACACAAAAACAAGAAAAGAAAATTCTCAGGATCTGGATAATCAGCACTCCATCCCCAGAAAAACATCTGTGCTGTACCTTGCCGCATCTTTTCTTGAAAACGGTTATACTGAGTCGCTCGAATATTTAATTTTATATTTAACAACTGAAACTGCTCGCGTAGCCAATTAAATAACGCACTTTCATCAGCTTCACCAGACATGATAGCATCAAAATTAATAATCAATTGTTGTCCTGTTTTTGGATCTATGCCATCCTTAAAGCCAGCTTCTGCTAAATATTGCTTTGCTGTTTCTAAAGATTTCTTGGTTTTTTTATCTATATAAACATGAGTATTGAATCCTAATCCTTTGTCTTTATCCTCGTCACCCATAATTACCGGCGGAACAGGATCATGAGCTACTTTCCCTCTACCATTCAAAAAAATATTTATATATTCTTCGACATTAAATACAATACTTATAGCTTTACGAAGTTTTTTTTGCTTTTCTGTGTAACCGCCTACGACTGGATCAAGCATATTAAATCCCCAATAAAAGATACTGGGTTCCATCGCTCGAATCAACTTTACTCCTTTTTCCTGCATTTCTTCTGATAAACCGAAGTTATTATTTGCTACAGTTATAGCCTGATTGAAATTATCGGAACTAATACCTGCGCTATCATAATAACCTTGTAAAAACTTGCTCCAAACAGGTATAGATTCTTTTTCTAAATTGAAAATTACTTTATCGATAAATGGCAACTTTTGACCAGCTTTTGATAATAAACCAACCTCTTTATCACCTGGCATACCTGATATAGGATAAATGCCTTGCAGTGTTTTTAAATTATAATTAGGATTTTTTTCAAGAACTATTTGCTGATTAGGTTTATTAACCGTCATCATATAGGGACCGGTTCCAACCGGATAAGTATCCATACTGATGTTTTGTGCTTTTAGACCTTCTTGACTATAAAACTTATCAACCTCCCATGCTATGGGAGCAAAGAAATTCATTGCAAACCAATAAATAAACTGTGGATAATTACCCTTAATTTTAATTTGATATGTGTGTCTATCAATTAACTTTAATCCATCGATATCATATTTTTTATCGTTTAAGTTTATAAATTTATCTGCTTGGTTATCAACCAGCAATAACTTATTGATATCTGTTAAATTGTATATATAGTTAGACATAAAGCCATATATAGGCGACTGTATTTTTGGATCGCTCAAGCGTTTTATAGCATAAATAAAATCTGCAGCCTCTAATTCACGGGTTGATATCGTATTTTTGCGATTAAGATCAAAATCACTAATTGATGTAAATTTACTAATAGTTTTTTTATCTAAGTTATGAAACAGAAAGTTATTATTTATATCCCTAGTAAAAGCTGGATGTGGCTGATAATAAATCTGCTGTTTTATTTTAATAGTGTAGACCGTGTAAGCAATCTTATTTGTAGCGGCAGTGGGCAATTTATTATTATGATTATCATAATACTCAGCTAGAATGTCTTCACTCGCACTTAGAGGCTCTAATTTATATGGTCTAATTAAATAATTATATTGATAAGGTGGTTCATAGATTTGTGAAATAAAAACTTGTTCAGGCGCTGAATAAGAGCGTGCTGGATCTAGATGCTTAGGTTGCTCATCGTAATGACTAAATAATGTGTTTTTGGACGCTTCACTATATGGATACGGGCTATTGATGGGATAGCTATTATTACTATAAGCCCGCGACGCTCCTATCAGTAACAATAACAATACACAAAAATAGCATTTAATAATATGTATAGTATGTAGCAACGTCCTGTCACCTTAACTTATTTCCTAATATGATCAATACTATCATCATCATACAGCAACGTCAGCTCATCTAGATTAAATAATCAAATGTGATAAACTAGCTCATTATATTTATCAAAGTATAGCTGTATAGCAAGGGGAAAAGATGGGTTTTTTATCTAATAAAAAAATATTGATCGTAGGTATGCTGAGTGACCGTTCTATAGCTTACGGCATAGCCCGCGCCATGCACAGAGAGGGTGCTGAACTAGCATTTACATACTTTGGCGAGCGTTTCCAAGAGCGAGTCACTAAACTAGCCCAGGATTTTGATTCTAATATTGTTATACCTTGTGATGTTTCTGTTGATTCTGACATTACAAGTGCTTTCAAAACGTTAAATACTCACTGGGATCATCTCGATGGCCTCGTTCACTCAGTTGCTTTTGCACCTAGTGACCAACTAGAAGGTAACTACGTCGATGTCGTCACACGTGAAGGCTTTCGAATTGCACATGATGTCAGCAGCTATAGCTTAGCTGCGCTAGCAAAAGAAGCAAAATCTATGATGCTTAAAGCTGAGAATCCAGCTATTTTAACTTTATCTTATTTAGGCGCAGAACGTTCTGTACCAAACTACAACGTCATGGGCTTAGCTAAAGCGAGCCTTGAAGCTAACGTTCGCTATCTTGCTGGCAGTTTAGGTCTAGATAATATTCGTGTGAATGCTGTTTCTGCTGGTCCGATTAGAACGCTAGCTGCTTCAGGTATAAAAGATTTCCGTAAAATTTTGAATGCTTACGAGCAAGTAACCCCATTAAAAAGAAACGTTACTATTGATGATGTAGGTAATACAGGGGCTTTCTTATGCTCTTACCTCGCTAATGGCATTACTGGTGAAGTTATCCATGTAGACAGTGGCTATCATGCGGTGGATTCGTTGTTAGGGGGATAATAGATAATTTATACTTGCCATACACATTGCGAGCCTTACTCTGTCACCTACCGAGCCAGGCTCCGTCACCTACCGAGCCATATATGGACCCGCTAATTGATTGCAAGTTTTTTGATATAAATCTTTGACAAGA
>CAYLXL010000024.1:0-14047 GCA_964387745.1 uncultured Gammaproteobacteria bacterium
AAACCTTTGTTCCAGAGAATGGGCTTTTTGAACTATTAATTAACAGGATTGGTATAAGATGTAGAAAGTTCTGCCTAATCTGACTAACTTTTTGGAGAAGATGGGTGTCAGTCACACGTGATAACTTACTAATCTTAATGAAATATTTTCATAAATATTTCTAAGTAACTTGTGACGTGTGACTGACACCGTCTCCTCGCGTATGAGATAGGTTTTTTCTACTAGGGTTGCACGTTACTTAGAACATACTTAAGTTCATCACAAACCTCTTGTGGTTTGCTAATTTGCACAAAATGATCTGAATCTAATCGAATAATTTTACTTTTAGGGTTTTTGTTAAGCCACTGCTTTTGACTTGTATACCAATCTTCTTTCAGAGGATGGTCTTTTTGCATATCAGTTGAGGACATAATAACTATAGGAATTCTATCATGGATATTACCAAATCTTTCTAAAGATTGTTGTGATTGTTGAAAGCCTAACAATTGATAGATAACTTCAACTTCAGAGCCAGGATATCTGTTGTACATATATTTCGCATTTTGAATTTGTGCTTCTGTTAGTCCTTTTTGGTATTTCTGGGTTATTTTATCAGAAAAATTAAACCTCCTAGGAACTGGATCAACAAACAATGCTCCGCTTACAATATTAGGATTCTTTAGAATGAAAAGCCCAGAATATATGGCTCCGTAAGAATGAGCGACAAATATATAAGGAGGAGATATTTTTTTTTCTTGTAGTAGCGCTTGCAGCTTATTACTAACCAAATGAGCAGTGAGTGGATTTTGTGCAGATAGCGAATAATCTGGCTGGCTGTTACCTAATCCACTTCTGTCATATAAAAATAGTGGCCCTAATTGTTTCGCGCAGTTGAAAAACTCTTGATTATTGGTCCATTCGCTTATATCTGTCCCACTGCCATTCTCAAAAATAATAGTGCCTTTGAATTTGGCATTCTTATTCTCATAGTATTCTGAATGTATTTTGATTTTAGACACACAGGAAGTTAGAGCTAGAAAAATCAAAAAACCTAAGAGTATTATTTTTTTCATATTGATTATTGTTTTTAACGGTTATAGAGTCAGGCACAGCGCGTTACAGATCTTTATGACACTATTGTCAGTTCAGAATTAAATAAAATTGTTTCCAGGACAATTTCTAGAACCATCTAGCTGCTACTGGATACCCAAGTTGTACAGATTCTCTGCTATAACTAGCATCAGTAGTCGCTTCTGCTTCTTTGCTTTGTTCATACAATCTGGATTCAGTTTGCATAACTTGAAACACTACAGGACGAGGGATTGGTTGATGTGATATATTCCGAAAATTAAAAGTAACTGTAGGCCATAAACGTTTAACCCAACCGTAGAAATGAGAAGGTCTTGTGAAATTATATTGGCAGAATCCATAATTATGTATTGATATCCTATAATAATTGCCTGCAGGTACAGTTGGATCAGTGAAATTAATTTTACTATGCAGAACCCCAAGATCTTTTAATAATTCTATCCCACTAGTGATGCTTAAGCAGTGCTGTCGTACATCAGGAGCAAGCGCATCTCCTGCTCTGACGTTGTGAGATTTATAAAACTGAAGAGCATTTCCCGCAGATTTTTGTAATGCACGGATACTTTCCACGAGAGCATCAATATGGTTTTTGCTGGTTTCATCAATGAATATGTCAAATGTTGTTATGGTCATTATTTTCGTCCTTGCAGCAGAAAAGTTTAATTAGCTAAAAGATTAAAGAATTATTTAATCTAATAATTTTAGTTTTTGTATCATATGCACATTACAATTTCAATATTTATCAATGTTGTAAGATCACTAGTTTTCAACATGGCGTCTGATTGCGACACTGTGTCTTATGTTCTAATTATTATTAGCTATCGTGAGATTTAAAATTAGGGCGGGGCTACTATTAGGGTCCAGCAACTTCAGATGTTAACTCTGTATGAGTGGAGGAGCCAGTGCGGCTTCTCCTGCTCAACTTGTTTGGTTTTGGGTTAGTCTGTTACAGAAAATGAACGCTGTAAATTCTTTTACTCACGCTCATTAAACTTATTAACAATCAATTCTTCAACTGAAGAAATCAGCTCTTGTTCATCATCACCATCAGTAATAATCTCTAACTCCGTCCATTGCGGAGCTGCTAAGGTCATTAGACCCAAAATACTTTTAGCATTCACTCGTTTATCTTTATAAACAATTTCAATATTAGAATTATGTTTACAAGTGATGTCGATTAATTTAGAAGCTGCTCTTGCATGCAGGCCAAGTTTATTAGAGATGATTAATGTTTTTTTTTTCATAAGTATAAGTATTAATTTTTTAATTTTTTAATTCGCGGTGTCGTACTAAAGTAGGGTAGAGTTTTTTATAGTATTCAGCTAATAGTTCAGCCAAATAAACGGAGCGATGTTGACCGCCAGTACAACCTATAGCAATGGTTAAATAACTTCTTTGGCTTTCTTTGATTAAAGGTAGCCATTTATCCATAAATTCAATTATTGCTGAATGCATTGTTTTTACTAAAGGTTTAGAACTTAAGTAATCAATAATAGGTTGGTCTAACCCACAAAAATTTCTTAAGTCTATATCCCAATATGGATTTGGTAAGCACCGGGTGTCGAAAACATAATCAGCATCAGTTGGGATGCCGTTTTTATAACCAAAAGATTGAAATAACAGTGATAATTGGTTGTTATTATTTTTACCAATACGATTGAGTATCTCTGTTTTTAACTCATGGGATGACATTCCCGTGGTGTGAATTGAGATATCTGCTAGATTTGCTATTGGAGTAAGCAAAAATGATTCTAGTCTCACGGCTTCAAAAAGTGTAATCTGCTCGGTGGTGAGAGGGTGTCGTCTTCTGGTTTCACTAAAACGTTTAATTAACGTATTATCATCAGCATCTAAATAGATAATCTTTATAGTTGCGCCATGTTTTTTGGCATGGTTAAGATACTCGTCAAACTGCAGCAGACCAGCGGGTAAGTTTCTAGCATCGATACCAATCGCAACTTGATTCTGATTAATATAGAGTTTAGTAAAATCTTCGAGTAGGGTTATAGGTAGATTATCAGTGCAACTATAGCCGAGATCTTCCAAAGCCTTTAAACAGACGCTTTTGCCTGATCCACTACGTCCACTGATAATTAATAGTTCCATATTGAGATTTATAATTAATTTAATTAATTATGATTAATTCTCATCATCTTGATCATTAGCATAACCATTGTCTTTATGATTGTCTTTATGGTTATCTTTATGATTAGTGATTTTTTCTTTATGTTTGATAGCTTGCCTGTGAACTTTATCCATCATGGCATCAATTGCAGCATACATATCAGCGTCATTTGCTGAAGCAAACAATTCTTTACCTTTGAGGTGAATTTGAATCTCAGCTTTTTGTTCTAGTTTTTCTACTGTTAATACCACATGAGCAGAAATCATCTGATCAATATGATCTTTAATGCGAGAAAAGCGTTTATTAACATAGTCTTTAAGTGGCGGGGTGACTTCTATATGTTGCCCAGTGATTTCAATATTCATGCACTACTCCTTATTTATCCAATTTACTAATAAGTAAAAGATTCTCCAAGATAAACATCTTTTACTTCACTATTAGCTAGTATATGCTCTGGCGTGCCAGATGCAATTATATAACCAGCGTTAACAATATAGGCTTTATCACAAATAGCTAAAGTATCGCGAACATTATGATCCGTAATTAACACACCGATCCCTTTGTTGCTTAATTGTTTAATAATTTTTTTAATATCTTGAATAGCAATCGGCGCAATACCAGCAAAAGGTTCATCCATAAGAATGAATTTAGGGTTTCTTGCAATAGTACGCGCAATTTCTACCCGTCTGCGTTCACCACCGGAAAGTCTTATACCAAGTGTATTAGCTATGTGGTTAATCTGAAATTCTGTTAACAACTCTGATAATAGCACATCTCGATCTTTTTTGGTTAGATCGTTTCTGGTTTCTAGAATGGCAAGAATATTTTCTGATACAGTTAATTTTCTGAATATAGATGGTTCCTGTGGTAGATAACCTATACCTGCTAATGCTCGTTTATGAATAGCATGATGGGTAATATTTTGATCATTTAAATAAATGCTACCAGCATCAGGCATGACCAAGCCAAGCACAGCGTAAAAACAAGTTGTCTTACCAGCACCATTGGGCCCTAGTAGACCAATTACTTCGCCACTTTTAATACTAAAAGAAACGTCAATCAGTACTTCTTTTTGGTTATACTTTTTTGCAATGTTAGATATCGTAAGGGAATTATTGCTAGTCATGTTAATTACCCTAAAATAATTTTGCTGCGTTGATTTTTAACTTTAGGCATATAGGCGATTTCATTTTTGAGATCGTAATAGAGCAATTCGCTAATTAATTTTTTATTATTTTGTTGAATTATAGCATTTTTTTCTAAAGTAAGTTTATTAGTATTAACTCCTGGTTCATATTTAATTATACCGGCAGTTGCTACTAAAGAAATTGAGTTAGAGTCATTAATATTTCGTTCAAGAAATACTACAGGATTATTTAGATCTTTTGTGGTGGCAATAATAGACTTAAATTTATTATCTTTTTGTGTAGAAGAATTATCAGCTTTTTTATCAAAGTAGATAAATAGATTGTCTGATTTCAATTGGCGATTTGATTGGTTAACGGCAACATGATCCGTATAAACAGCGTAGCCATTAGCATAATCTAAAGTAAAGCTATCAGCAGTAATAACTAGTGGCGCGTCGTTGTTTTTAACAGCATTAGAGCCATATGTTGTAAGATTACAACAGGTTATTATTAAACCTAGTAGTATTAGACAAATTCTGCTTTTAAGCATGGGACTTAATATTTTTTTTCAAATTTTTATTATTAGTAGATGTATATACGCTTTTTACATTAGATAATAAATCTAATTTTTGAGTTTTTTTATTGAAACGTAAGCCCAATGCCGTAGTGACGCTTTCTTTAGAGGTAATAGTAACTTTTTTGTCAGTGACTATGAGATCATCTTTTGGTAAATAGGTGAGTTCACTTGTTCGCAGATCAAGAAAAGCGAGATTATTACTTTCCGTATTATTTTCAGCTTGTTTCTGTTCAATATTCTGTCTTACGATAACCACATCGTTAGCTAAAATAATTTTTTCTATTAGCCGTAGTTTGTTTTTATTATGAATGACTTGACCATTTTTAGCAGTTATGTGCCAAGATGCATTTTCGTGTTGCAGCAATAAGACAGGATCTTTAAGATAAGTAATTGTAGATAAAGGATCGTGATTCACTTTATTAGAGACAAGCTTAGCTTGATGCACGCCTTCTTCATTACTAATAATTAACTCCATATCATTGATAAAAACATTGACTGACTTAGGTGGTTCAGTAGAGGTGTGCGTAGAATAATAGTCAGAGTTACTCGCATAAAACATAATAGTGATAACTACTAGGGTAAATATAAATAAATAGATGGGAGTTCTAGCTATGAATCTATGCATGATTTTCGGTGATCGTTATTGGCTTAGTGTTATCAGCGGAAGTGTAATATTTTTGGATTACTGAATCTAATTTATTTTGTGCTTGTAAAATTAAATAGGCTAGCTCTCTCACAGCTCCAGCACCGCCCTTTTTTTCAGTAACGACTTTAGCGTGCGGTTTCAATAAGGTTTCAGCATCTTGTACTACAGCCGGTAGACCAACTTCTAGTAATACAGGTAAATCTGTCCAATCATCGCCTAAATAAGCTACTTCAGTAGGAGTTAAATTTAGTAATGTAATTAATTGTTGATAAGCTTTAATTTTATTAGGTTCGTTTTGATATAAATATTTTATATTTAGTTCTTTTGCTCTTTTGGTGACAATAGCAGACTCACGAGCAGTTATAATAGCAACAGCGATACCTGCTTCTTGTAATTGCTTTATAGCTAAGCCGTCTTTAACATTAAATGACTTTAATTCATTACCATTATTGTCGTAGGTTATCTGACCATTAGTCATAACACCATCGACATCTAGAATTAATAATTTAATATTGTTCATATAATTTTTGCATTAATTAAACTATGGATGTTGAGCATGCCAATTAATTTGCCGTTATAATCAGTCACTAATAACCCGTTAATTTTTTTTGCACACATTAGCTCCCAGGCGACAGTTGCTAAAGAATGTTGTTCAATGATCGTGCAATGATTATTCATTAGGGATTTTATTTTAATCTCACGCAATGTTTGGCTACTAGAAGTATCGTTATTAAGAAAGCGACGAAGGTCGCCATCAGTAAAAATACCTAAAACTTTTTGGTCGTGATCAACTATAGCTATCATGCCTAAGCCTTTACTGTTCATTACAAACAGGCAATCAGACAGACTAGTATCAGGTGCAACGACAGGCATGCGATCATCTTTTACCATGATGTCTTGTACTTTTAATAATAGCTTACGCCCAAGATCACCTCCTGGGTGCCGTTTAGCAAAGTCCTGCGGAGTAAATAATTTTGCTTTAGTAACAGCCATTACAAGAGCGTCACCCAAGGCTAGGCTTGCAGTAGTGCTAGCAGTAGGAGCCAAGTTTAAAAAACAGGCTTCTTGATCAATATGTATTGCTAGATGAATAGTAGATGCCTTAGCCAGATGAGACTCAGCATTGCCAGTGATAGCGATAATTGGGATATTTTGATGGTTTAAGCTTGGTAAAATAGCTAGTATTTCGTTACTGGTGCCAGAGTAAGATAGCGCAATTATTACGTCATCTTGCGTGACCATGCCCAAATCACCATGTAAAGCTTCACCAGCATGCAGAAACAAAGCAGGTGAGCCAAGGCTAGCGAAGCTTGCCGCTAGTTTATGGGCAATATGTCCAGACTTACCGATACCAGTTAGAATGATTCTGCCTTTACAAGCTAATAACAGCTCACAAGCTTTAATAAAGTTATCGTCTATGCTATCGATGAGCCTGGCTAAAGCCTGCTGTTCAATAGAAATAACTTGTTTGGCCGTGTGTAATAGCTGAGAGTGATTAACTGTAATTGTCGTGGTTGTTGCCATAAGGTTGCTGTCAGTAAGCAGAGTTATTTGTACAAGCTATTAGGGAAAACAGATTTTTCTAATTATACCAAAATTCTTATACTTTAAAAATTATTTGTGTGTGATATTAATAATATACATTGTGAATTAAATTAAGTATCATTGAAAGACAGGGAATTACATTTAAATCAATTAATTATCATTATTATGGAAAATTTAGTTGAGGTAAAAAACTTAACTTTTTACCGCAATAACCGTGCAATCTTCAAAAATCTCAGTTTGAGCATACCCAAAGGTAAGATTACTGCAATAATGGGACCAAGTGGCACGGGCAAAACGACTATATTAAAATTGATTGCTGGCTTACTACAGCCTGAGAAGGGCACTGTGCTTTATAATTCTCAGAATATTCATGAACTATCCAGACGTAGGTTATTCCAAGTCCGTGAAGAAATGAGTATGTTATTTCAATATGGTGGACTGTTTTCTGATATCAACGTTTATGAAAACGTGGCTTACCCGTTAAGAGAACACACGACTTTATCGGAAGAGCTTATTAAAATTTTAGTTTTGATGAAGCTAGAAGCAGTAGGGTTACGAGGATGTGAAGGCTTATATCCTGAGGAACTATCAGGTGGAATGGCCCGCCGAGTGGCTTTAGCCAGAGCAATCGCTCTGGATCCCAAATTCATTATGTATGATGAGCCATTTACTGGTCAAGATCCTATTAGCAAAGGTGTGTTAGTTAAGCTTATTAAGTCAATTAGTAATTCCTTGGATGTTACAACTGTTCTGGTTTCTCATGATGTTCCTGAAACCTTATCAATTGCTGATTATGCTTATGTTATTGCTGATGGAGAAATCATTGGTCAAGGAACGCCTCAGCAGTTGAAAAACAGTAAATCCTTAAAGATGGAACAATTTCTGGAAGGAGAGCCTGATGGTCCGGTTGGCTTTCGATATCCAGCTGATGATTATGCAAAGCATTTATTAAGAATATAAGAATATAAGAATATTGGGTATATTAAATATATTAGGTATAGATAGATGGATTATTCTGAAAGCCAAAGAAGAAATTCTAGTCAACCGACTCGATTACAGAGAGTCCTGAATAGTACTAGTCAGCAAATATATACAATGGGCAGTGATACCATTAATTACATAGAAAACGTCGGTAAGGCTGGAGTAGTCTTATTTATCACCTTGTTTCATCGACCTAATTTTAAAAAAAGTTTTCCATTATTAATAAAGCAAATTTATTCAGTAGGTGTTTTGTCTTTACCTATCATATTAGCTGCATCTTTTTTTATAGGTATGGTGTTGGGTTTGCAAGGATATACTATATTAGTTAAATATGGTGCAGATCAAACTGTTGGTCAGTTAATTGCTTTAAGTTTGGTTCGTGAGCTTGGTCCAGTTGTTGGCGCGTTGTTATTTGCTGGTCGAGCAGGTTCTGCTCTGACGGCTGAAATAGGTCACATGAAAGCGACGGAGCAATTAGCTAGTTTAGAGATGATGGGTATAGATCCTATTCATCGGATTATAACGCCACGTTTTTGGGCAGGGTTTTATTCATTACCATTATTAACTTTAATATTTAATATGGTTGCTATCTGGGGAGGGTTCTTGGTAGCAGTTGACTGGTTAGGGCTTGATAGCGGTACTTTTTGGTCTAACATGAGTGCAGCAGTGGATTTCAAAGAAGATATCTTGAACGGGGTGATTAAATCAGTTGTGTTTGGTTTTGTGGTGACGTGGGTATCGTTGTATCAAGGATTAGAGGCGTTACCAACATCTGAAGGTATTAGCATGGCAACCACAAGAACAGTGGTATACAGTTCGTTATTGATTCTTGCTTTGGATTTTATGTTAACTGCAATTATGTTTGGGGGTTTGGCGTGAAGAGGCATCATTCTTTAGATTTTGTTGTTGGATTGTTCGTTCTGGCGGGGATTTTAGCTTTTTTGTTATTATCTTTAAAAGTTAGCGGGCTCCAAGATTTTTCGTCAATTGTAGGGAAAGGGGATAGCTTCGTATTAAAAGCCAATTTTGCCAATATAGGCGGTTTAAAACCAAGATCAAGGGTTACTATTGGCGGTGTTAACGTTGGTCGTATCACTAATATAACATTGGATCAGCAGGCCGATAGTTATGATGCTATTGTTGAGATGAGCCTGGACAAGAGCTTAAAAAATAAGATACCTGATGATTCGTCTGCTGGTATTCGCACCGCAGGTTTGATCGGAGATAATTATGTTGCTATCTCTCCAGGAGCAAGTGAAACTTACTTAAAACAAGGTGAAACCATCACCGACACAGATTCAGCTTTAGTTTTAGAAGATTTAATAGGTAAATTTTTAGTTTCAAAAACTACAGGGGGTGATGATGCTTCTCCTGAATCAGATAAATCTAATAATTCTAAAGATTCTAAAGATTCTAAAGATGTTAAAGAAAAAAATGAGGATAAATCATGATCAGCAGGTTGATTCAGTGTTTAGTTTTAATTTTACTTTGTAATGTGAGTTCTTTTGCGGCCCCTGATACTGATACTGCTTCAGCTTCTAACGCCAATAAAGACTGCAATCACCCAGCTGTGGTTGCTATCAAGATCATGATTGATGATATCTTGCAGGATTTAAAAGGCCAGCTCAAAAAAGACGGTAAGATCGATGGCCCAGATGTCTATAAATTAATTGATAGATTATTAGTACCTAATGCAGATTTAAATACCACCGCTAAATTAGTATTAGTTAATAATTGGAAAAAGCTTAATGCCGCTCAGCAAGAAAAATTTATTAAAGAATTTTCTCGACAAATGATTCGTACTTATGGCGTAGCATTTCAGGCTTATGATGGAGAGACAGTTGAATTCGATTGCAGGATCAAAAAACTTTCTGGCGGTAATAAAGTTAATGTAACTACAAAAATTAATCATAATAAAGCACCTTCCAATCAGGTTGAGTTTAAGTTATTGAATCGTAACAATAATTGGTTAATTTATGATTTAACGATTGATGGCATTAGCATTGTTAAATCTTATCGAACTGTATATGCAGAAAGTTTCCGTAAGAAAACTCCGGACCAATTGTTAAATGATATGCATACTAATAACTGTAAGGACCAAAAATTTAAGTTAATATGCTAATATTCAAAGTTGAGAATAAAAACCTTGGGATTATAGAGGGGCAGTTTACCCGGCAATATATTAATGATATTATTCTGCCGGGCGAGGTATTTATTGCTAGCGCAGATGCCCCTTGTTTTAATTTTAAAAACGTTGAGGTCTGTGATAGCGCTGGGGTGGCTTTAATTATTCACTGGTGGCGTGTAGCCTTCAAGAATAATAAGCAAGTTAGTTTTGATTATTTATCAGATAAAATGCTAAGCATTATGCATGCTAGCAGCATAGAAGTTGAAGATAATAAATTAAAGATTTAAATTAAGATTTAATCTATGAAAGCCGATGACATTAAAATATTAATTGAACGTTCAATGCCAACAAAATTGGTTGAAGTTCTATCTGATGATGGAATACATTTTTCCGCATTAGTGATTAGTACAGCTTTTGAAGGGTTAAATTTGGTCAAGCGCCAACAATTAGTTTACAAGACATTAGGCGATCTGATTAGCACAGGTAAGGTTCATGCCTTGTCATTAAAAACTTACACAACACATGAATGGGCTAAGAAAGAATCAAACCCAAACGAATAGTTGCAATTAACAATCAACAAGTTATTTTAAAATTACAATTACAATGGATAAATTAATCATAGAAGGTGGTATTCCACTACACGGTCGTGTTGCTATTTCTGGTGCAAAAAACGCAGCGCTACCAATTTTAGCAGGGTGTTTATTGTTTGATGAAACGGTTAAAATTTCAAATGTCCCGCATTTAAGAGACATTACCACAATGTTGGATTTGCTCGGTCAGATGGGCGTTGAGGTTACAATTAATGATCAAATGTCTGTTGAGATTAATAGCAAGAATTTAACATCTTGTGTTGCTCCATACGAACTAGTAAAAACAATGCGTGCTTCTATTTTAGTCCTAGGGCCTTTGTTAGCAAAGCATGGTGAAGCAGAAGTTTCTTTACCTGGTGGTTGCGCAATAGGGGCCAGACCCGTCAACTTACATGTCGATGCCTTAAGAGCTTTAGGCGCAGAAGTTGAAGTTAAAAATGGTTATATTTATGCTAAATCACAAGGTCGTTTAAAAGGCGCTGAATTTACGTTTTCTGATATTAGTGTTACAGGTACAGAAAATCTTATTATGGCTGCAGTGTTAGCTAAAGGCACAACGGTTATACATAATGCGGCGCGTGAACCAGAAGTAAAAGACTTGATCGACTTTTTAAATAAACATGGTGCGCAAATTACTGGTGGCGGTACTAATACTGTTGTTATCACTGGTGTTGAAAGTTTACGTGGTGGTAGCTATTCTGTGATACCAGATCGTATTGAGACTGGCACTTATCTAGTAGCAGGTGCTATAACGCGTGGTTGTGTAACTGTTTATAATACCGATGCAGATTTATTAACCTCAGTGTTAGAAAAATTAGCCGAAATTGGTGCGGACTTAGATGTAAGCGCTAATCAAATTACTCTAGATATGAAAGGTCGTCGACCAAAAGCAGTTGATATTACTACCGCTCCTTATCCAGGATTCCCTACAGATATGCAAGCACAGTTTACGGCTTTAAATTCAATTGCAGCTGGCACGAGTGTTATTACTGAAACTATTTTTGAGAATCGCATGGTGCATGCGCAAGAAATGTTGCGTATGGGTGCCAATATTGAAACTCGCGGTAATCAGGCTATTTGTCATGGTGTACCAAAGTTACATGCAGCCCCTGTAATGTCTTCTGATCTTCGAGCTTCAGCCAGTTTAGTCTTAGCAGCATTAGTTGCAGAGGGTAAAACTTCAATCGAAAGAATTTATCACCTAGATCGTGGCTACGAGTGTATTGAAGAAAAACTTTCTCAGCTGGGTGCGCGAGTTGCCAGAGTGCATGGTTAAATCATGTCAGTTATATGTTACTGGCATGATCCAACATTAAGACACTTACTTTAGCATATAAGAGTCTGGTACAGGCCCATTCCAGTATAGATGGAAATCGTAATCGTCAGACTTTACATCCGTTGCATTAACGAAAGGTATTTTATATATTTTATAAACATTCTCTTTTCGTTTTTTTAGGCAAAATGATTGAAATCTACCATCTCCAGCTTTACTTACGAATTGTTTGTTCTGGTTGCTTAAAAAGGTGTTAGGTTTCATTGTGGATTCTAGAGAAACTAAGAAATCGCATTGATTATTTTTTAACTGTTGTTTCTGTTGGTCACTATATCCAAGAATTGGTCCAGTAATCTTGGTACATGAAGCTAAGTTTTTTAAACATTCATTGGTAGGCGCGTACCCTAATTCAGCTTTTATTATACCATTCCAAGATTCATTTATACTCACAGGCTGCTCTTGTAGCTGCCACCCACCAACTATTTGGATGTCATATTTATCCGCCACCTGAGCATCTTTTACAAGACAGAAAGTTTTATCGGGTTGATTATTTGTTGTATCACCAAAAGATTTATCTTTAGTTAGTTTATTATATGTAAGAACTTGACCAGTTTCGTTATAGACAGAAACTAAAGCATCACACATATACCTTAAGTTTTCTTTTTGGTTAATAGCTATTGGCCAAACAGGAATATTTAAATTTACACATTGATTGAGAATTTTCACGCATGGTGTGATTGATGCAACAGCTTTAGCTTGAGCTTCTGCAACAGCTTTAGCTTGAGCTTCTGCAGCAGCTTTGGCTTGTGCTTCTGCAACAGCTTTCGCTTGTGCTTCTGCAACAGCTTTGGCTTGTGCTTCTGCAACAGCTTTGGCTTGTGCTTCTGCAACAGCTTTGGCTTGAGCTTCTGCAGCAGCTTTGGCTTGAGCTTCTGCAGCGGCTTTGGCTTGTGCTTCTGCAACAGCTTTCGCTTGTGCTTCTGCAGCAGCTTTGGCTTGTGCTTCTGCAGCAGCTTTAGCTTGAGCTTCTGCAGCAGCTTTAGCTTGAGCTTCTGCAGCAGCTTTAGCTTGTGCTTCTACAGCGGTTTTAGCTGCTGCTACTCGTGCTGCATCAGCCTTTACTTTATCAGCGGCGGCTTTGGCTGCTGCTACTCGTGCTGCATCAGCCTTTGCTTTATCAGCGGCGGCTTTAGCTTTTGCATCTGCGTCAGCTTTGGCTTTTGCATCTGCGTCAGCTTTGGCTTTTGTATCAGCATCAGCCTTTGCTTTATCAGCGGCGGCTTTAGCTTTTGCATCAGCATCAGCTTTAGCTTTTGCATCTGCGGCGGCTTTGGCTTTTGCATCAGCATCAGCCTTTGCTTTATCAGCGGCGGCTTTAGCTTTTGCATCAGCATCGGCTTTAGCTTTTGCATCTGCGTCAGCTTTGGCTTTTGCATCTGCGTCAGCTTTAGCTTGCGCTTCTGCGTCAGCTTTAGCTTGCGCTTCAGCAGCAGCTTTGGCTTGTGCTTCAAGCGACTCACTAACTTTATAACTCGCACCATTACAAGGCCATCTTCCATTCAATCCAAGCATGTTTGAAGTATCTTTACAACGGAAGGGATTATATTCTTGAGCACCCTGGTTTAAGGGGTTAGATGTTCTGCCTTCTGACCATTGGTCTTGCCCTTGTTCATTTTTGAATAAACATGTACAGTAGGCAAAAAATCCGAAATTTTTATAGAGAAATGCAGGTGTAAAACAAGCAGTAATAGCTGTGTTTTCATTGACTACAAATTTACCGTCTCGTTTAGTCTTGCAAAAAGTCGTACAAGCTGAATCAAGAGCAGCTTTGCTACCCTCGTTCAGGGCTTTGTATTTGCCGACATTACAGTTGCGAGAGCTATCAATACCACCAGGTAAAAAATTAGGGTCGAATTTATCCTCTATTGTACTAGCTGTTGTATGTGTAAACTGTAATTGCGATGGATCAATAGTTTGTGCATAGATA
>CAYLXL010000024.1:14057-30965 GCA_964387745.1 uncultured Gammaproteobacteria bacterium
GTTTATTGAGGCGATTAAGATCATTGATAAAAGAGAGAACAAACATACTGATTTACAATAATCTGAAAAATAATGGAATTTTGTTTGAAGGTGCATAGTATACCTAATAATAAATATTTAGTTTTAGATTGTTAGTAAATTATATAGCACACTTTTGGAGTATTTACCCGTTAGGTAAAATTTGATAGATGAGATTTAATTAGAAGTTTAATTACTTGTAGGCACCCCTAGGAATAATAAATCTAGGTAGGGGTGCTTAATAAGGTTGATAAAACAATGCAGGTAATATTAACTTGTTGATTTTATAGCCATAAAGAAGCTAGTATTATTCCTGGCTACTTGTAATAACAACGGTTTATTTTTATCAACAATAGCTTTTTCTAAATCTTTGAGATTGCTAGTTTTCTTCTTATTAGCAGAAATAATAATATCATTTGGGCGTAAGCCTTGTTGCCATGCAGGGCTATCAACAACAACGTCTAATAATTGCAAGCCGTTTATGTTGCCAATATGTGGTATGTTAATATTTTCTACAGAGTCTATATATACTCCCGCTAATGCCGGGTAAGCTTTTTGTGCACGTGTTTTTAATTCTTTAGGATCAACAAGTTTGAGAGTAATATTTTTTCCACGCCCGTCTTGCACTACATGCATTTTGATTTCTTTACCTATAGATATAAGACCTATAGTATTTCTTAACTCAGCAGCACTATTAATTTTATGACCATCGACTTCGTCAATAATGTCACCAATTTTTAAATCGCTATTAAAAGCAATTGAATCACGCGTAATTGTGTCAATTAAGGCACCTTTTTGGTTTGGATCACCAAATGCGGTAGCGAGCTCCGGAGTCAATGTTTGTGCTATTACTCCCAATAAGCCTCTGCGTACTTTACCAAATTGTAATAGTTGCTCAATGATAACCGTTGCCATATTGGTGGGGATAGCAAAGCCTATACCTATACTACCGCCATCTGGTGCTAAAATAGCTGTATTTATTCCAACTAATTCGCCTTTAAGATTAATTAAAGCACCACCAGAATTACCCGGGTTGATAGAAGCATCAGTTTGAATAAAATCTTCATAACTTTCAAGACCGACCATGCGGCCTTTGCCACTGATGATACCTGAAGTAACAGTTTGATTAAGATTAAATGGGCTGCCGATAGCTACCACAAAATCACCAATTTCTGCTTTTTCAGAATCAGCAAAACGAAGGGCAGTTATATTATCAATAGATACTTTGATAAGCGCTAAATCCGAATCGGGATCGCTGCCGATAAGTTTAGCATTTACTTTTCTACCATCATGCAGTGTCACTAAAATTGTTTCGGCATCATCGACAACATGGTTATTAGTGACTATTAAGCCATCTTTGTCGTTAATGATCACGCCAGACCCCATGCCAACTAAGCCGTTTTCGATTGGAGCATGTGGAGCTCTTGGGTTAAAATGCGGATTACTTTCTTGCTCTTTGATTAATTTTGCGTAACGTTGTCTATTGTATATTTTAATATTAACTACCGATGGCATCGCTTTTTTGAGCATTGGAGACAGGCTATTTTTGGTTTCTTCGTTGACTGGTAAATTGCTTAGATTTGTACCTGCTATAGAAGATAAATGAGTAAAAGATATAAAGATAAAGCTAATAATTGTAATAATTAAACGAGATGTTTTCATAATTATACCTATCTTTTATTTTGATTTTATTTGTAAGACTAATTGTTAGACTTGATTCTTAAATTTGTATTTAATTAAGAATCAATTACATCAGTTTTTTTATTTACCTGTTGAGTTTGAGTTTGAGCTTGAGCTTCAGCATCAACAGTTTGTGTATCTACTGGATCGTTATAATAGCCCTCAGTAAAATCAGGAGTATCTAAATCTTTATCATGTTTTTTAGTGTTGACTTTAAGTCCACTAGCATCTCTAGCTTCAAAAAAAGTTGGATGCCAATTATGATCAATGTTTACAGTATCTAAGTTTTTAGGTGCATAAGATTTAATAACTATTTCTTGCCAATTGTGTGGATCAGTATTGACTATATTAGTGCTGCTGATAGTAGCTTCGGAGTGGCATAGTTCTTTTGAGCTGCTTAGTAAGTATTCATGCAGATGTTTGGATTGTCGTAACATTTGATTGAACAAATCAGCAGTTTTTTCAAAATGATGATGGACATCTAGCTGATAATTTTTGAGTTTGTTATTAGTCGCCAATAATTCAGCAGAAAGACTTTTTTCTAATTGCGAAGGTAAGCCTAGAAAATTTCGTGCATGCCAACCAATAAAACCAGATATACCTGCGGTCAATAAAAAAAATATAAAAGAAGCCATAAACTATCCGTCTCTCCGTCTATTTGAGCGAATTATTCAGAAAACAGTATCAACTCATGATACCATGCCTAAATTTAAAATAAATTAATTTACAATTAAAATCTTTCGATTAAAGACTGGATAACACTGCTTTTGAGTACGGGAAGTTGACCATGAAAGAAATGATCGCAATCTGAAATATTGATTAAAGTGACATCAACAGAATTAGCTTGCATCCAGCCAGCAATCATTTGTGGCGGTATAATTTCATCATGCTCTGCAGTAATAGCTAACCAAGGGCATGATAATGGTAAATAGTCTTGGTAGTTCTGATGGTGAATGACTGGTGCTACAGAGACTAATAATTTGCAGTTGATTATTTTACTTGCTTTAAAACTAATAAAAGCACCGAATGAAAAGCCAGCTAAAATAATTTCACAATTGGGGTTGGTTGACTTTACCCATCTTACAATAGTCAACAAATCATCGGTTTCACCCAGGCCATTATCGTGTACACCTTCAGTTCTGCCAACGCCTCGAAAATTAAAGCGCACAGTAGAGCATCCATAGTCAGAAAAGGCTTTATGCAAAGTAAAGACGACTTTGTTATCCATGGTACCAGCATGCAAGGGATGAGGGTGACAAATAATGGCGATTATATTTTTTGCTGTGGAATCTATTGTAGGCTTTTTAGGCGAGACCAAGAGCTCTATTTTGCCGACATTGCCATGTAAAAATAAGTAGGTCTGCTTATCAGGGAAAGCTATGGTAGAATTTTCTTCTACCCCCTTTAATTCTTCTGAGTCTTCTAACATACAAAAGATTTTTATGCTTTAGAGTTTGTAGATATACTAAAAACTGTCTAGAATCTAATATAACATGAATAATAACAATAATAATAAATATGTTCATCAAATATAAGCGCATCTTTCTATTTATTTTTATTACTTTACTTTTAAGTTCCTGCGCGACTCCGCCAGAAAAAATTAGTAAGAAAGATAGACAAAAACATGCTGCAACTACTTTGGATACTCTACAGACCTCGGCTAAAGAGGTTAAATCAATTGATCTGCGCCAAGCTATTTCTTTAGCAATTGAAAATAATCTTGAATACAAGGTAAACAAGCTACAGGCAGCTTTAGCGTATAAACAATATGATTTGGCTAAGCTTGATATGGCACCTAAGATAGACACAAGTTTTGCTTATAACAAAAGAAATAAAGATTACATCAAAAATTTAGCTAATGCTCCTGCTGGACCAGCCCAAAGCTTGATTCCTCACACCCAAGAAATAGGCACAATGTTATTTAATTGGAATGTTTTAGATTTTGGATTGAGTTATGTGCGCGCTAAACAAGCAGGCGATAGGTATATGGTCGCTCAAGAAGAGCGCAAGAAAATAGCTATGCAGCTAATAAACAATGTTGTTAAAAATTATACGCTTGCTTATTATGGCCAGGTAATGAATAAACAAATGGCTGAAGTAGAAAAGGAAGTGGATAAATTTTTAAAAGTCGCCGATGTGGCTTTAGATCAAGGTATAGATGATCGTAATAAGTTATTAGATTATAAGAAAAGCTTACTAGAAGCTTACCGTGAATCCAGAAATTACATAACTTATTTTAACGAATCTAGAGATAAACTAATGTCGCTAATAAGCTATAACTCGGAAGATACATCAGATGCTCCGCAGATTGAGCTTTTACCACCTGAAGCTTATTTAACTAAACTGCCAGTTATTAATAGTAAATTAGCAGATTTAGATATGGTGGCTTTATTTAACCGTCCTGAATTGACCCAGGCGATATATAAAACGAATGAAGTAAGTCGCCAAAAATGGGTTGAATTACTACAGCGCCTACCGTCATTTGGTTTTAATTTTGGTTACAATTACGATAGTGATAAGAACTTAAAGTACCAAAATTGGTTTTCAGAAAATATGACTATTGCTTGGAATTTATTACAGCTAGCCTCAATTCAGCCTTCCCTTGATACTGCTGAAACACAGCTTGAAGCGCAAGAATTAACGTATTTAGCTTCAAGCGCAGTTATTCTGGGTGAGATTCGAGTGCTTTTATATAATTATAAAAGCAAGAAATATGATTATGATTTGGCTGCTAGACAAAGCAAATATGATGATGAAATCTATAAACAAAGTTTGAATTTAGTGTCATCTGGTATGAGCGATCAACAAACGCTTGTAAAAGATAAAATTTCAGCAATAAATTCTGAAATGATGAAATTACGAACTTTTATTGAAGCTAGAAATCTATTAGAAGATGTAATTTTATCATTAGGTCTTTACCATACGCCAGGGGAGCTGGTAATGGATGAATTCGTTAATCCTACTATCATTGCCAAGTGGATGGATAATTTTACTAGTACGTCTTTTGATAAAATTATTGCGGGCGAACAACAAGTAATAAGTAAAATTAAATTACAAGATGACGAAGACACAGTTGAAACTAGTAATAACGAGATGAGTGAGAGTTATGAACAAGAACATGTAGCTAGTTAATAACTAGCTACAATGTGTTAGCCTAGATTCTCAAGTAATAAAGCCTGTGAAGTCACATTATCCCAAAATGCATCTGATTCAGTCGTGTTTTTATGACCACGAACAAATTTGATCTTTGGTCTCTTAGCATAGCATGAGGTACATAGATTATATTGAATATATTTATTATCTATGACTTTGCTGCCACTTACTTCAGCTCGATTGCTTGTATCCTGCTGGCAGAGTGTGCAATGAGTTTTTGACTCTAAATTGCTTACCAACGTCCACGCCCGCCACTGCTGCTGCCACCACTAGCTTTTTTGTCTTGAGCCATGTTTACTTTGATAGTACGGCCGTCAAGGCTTTTACCATTCATGCTTAAAGATGCTTCAGCAGCTGCTTGTGTATCGAATGTTATAAAGGCAAAACCTTTAGAACGACCTGTGTCACGATCAATAATCAAATGAGCTTCTTTGATTGATCCAAATTGTGAAAATGCTTCTTTTAAGCCTTCTTCAGTAGTGTTATATGATAATCCGCCAACGTAAACTTTATCTTGAGCCATTAGAGCCTCCTGAATGTATATATATGGTAATTAATCGATGAGGCCGTTAGAAACGTGGTTGACAATGACTATTCGGAACGCAAAGAAATAATTGTTCTATTGTTATCTATTTAATAACAACACTGCAAATGTACCATATAATGCGATTTCATACAAGTCTAGGCCGAAATACGCTATTATATGGTTTTTTATATGTTTTTTTATATGGTTATTGATAGATTAGCTTAGTTGTTCAGCAATTTTGTTAAGAACTTTCTTAGATAATTTATCGGTATTGATACCAGCGCCAGCTAAAACGTCTTTAATAACCACTTTAGCTAAATGGCAGCGTAAATTGCGCGGTAAACGATCACCACGACCATTACGGTTCTCTTTCCATTCATTCACTCTAGAATGAGTATGGCTGCTGTCCATTTTAGAATTTAAAGCTGTAAGTGCTTCAGTTAAAGTTTTGCCATTAATTGTTAGTTCAACTTCTAACCAAGACTGGACTAAAGTTTTAGACTTCATGGTATTAGCTCCTATAGGGTATATCTGAGTATAAATAAATCTATGTCGTGAAACATAGGCGTAAGCGCAGATAATACCACGGGGTATACAGTTTGTAAACTAATAAAGTGCTGTTTTAGAGATTTAATAAGTGCTCAAGGCCAATAACTAAGCCATTTTGGGTGCTGGCTTTTTTACAGGCTAGAATGATACCAGGCATGAACGATGACCTATGAAGACTATCATGAGTTATGGTTAATGTTTCATCAGTGCCGCCAAAAATAACAGATTGATGACCACAAGAGCCATTTAGTCTTACAGAATGGATGGCAATATTTTTATAACTAGCCCCACGAGCTGCAGGAATAGTTTCATGGTATTGCTTAGCATTAGTCGGTGATAGCAAATTTTTTGCTATTAAATCTGCTGTGCGTATAGCTGTTCCAGAAGGGGAGTCGAGCTTGTCCCTATGATGTCGCTCAATGATTTCAACCTCGTTGAAAAATTTTGCCGCCAGAGTGCTGAAGTGCATCATTAAAACAGCACCTAAAGAGAAGTTAGGTACAATAATACCATTAACTTTATGCTGTGTTGCTAATGCTTGTAATTGCTTGGTGTCGGATTCTAGTAGTCCCGAGCTTCCAATTACGGGGCAGGCATTATGGGTAATAATAATTTTAGCATTTTCTAGAACGCACTGAGAGCTAGTAAGATCAACTACAACCACTGGATTATCTTTGGAATTGTATTCTTTAATAGCCGCTGCTAAATCGTCTTTGCGATTTAATCCTGCTACCAAATTTAACTCTGTATCGCTAGTGATAGCTTTGGTTGCCTCGACGCCCATTTTCCCGCTAGCGCCATTGATAATCACATTAATTTTGGTATTGGCCATAGTTCTGCTCTATATAGTTGTATATTCTTCACTTCCGTTGAATTTAAAAGTCAAACCATGGTACTTTGCTGTAAAGTCACCAAGAAGCTTTATATATAATGGCATAATATCTTGTATTGATGGAAGGGTAGAGGGATCAGTTGCTGGGAAATTTTGATTATATATTCCAGAATAAACTTTATTTGGATTAATAGAATTAACACGAATAGTAGTATGGGACTCTAATTCGGATGCTAAAATTTGCATAAAATTATTAATCCCAGCCTTGCTGACACCATAAGCTCCCTGATATGGTTGACCATGCATGCCTTCATTAGCCGTTGTGAAAATAATGGAAGCTTGCTTAGATAATTTTAAGACAGGCAATAAGGCTTGGGTCATCAAAAATGGCGCGTTTAGGTTAACTTGCAGAGTTTCATACCATTTTAAGATGTCATAATGGATGAGCTCAGTTTTAGTGCCTAAAGTAGCAGCATTATGGACTAAGCCATCTAATCTATTGAAACTTTTTGCTATTTCTAAGGCTAAATCTTGATAATCTTGCGGATTAGCACCGGCTAGATTAAAAGGTAATAACAGAGGTTCAGGTACAGAGCCTAGATTCATGATCTCATCATAGAGCTTTTCTAGCTTTTTTTTGTTTTTACCTAAAACAATAACCGTTGCCTGGTGCTTCGCGCAAGTTATTGCCAGTTCTCGACCAATACCACTGGTCGCGCCAGTGATTAAAATTACTTTGTTATTTAGCATGTTAAATTATTTGTAAGCCCTAGCAATTGGCCGATCTTAACATATTTTGCTAATTTTTTTTATAGTCTCATGCTAGAATTATTTAATTTTGAAAGAGTATTATAAATGGCAAAAAACATAACAAGAGCTTCTGTCGCTGTCGTTGGGATTGGTAATTGGGGAAAAAACATTGTCCGGGTTTGTCGTGATCTGGGGGTGCTTGGGGCTATTTGTGATCAAGACGACAAAAAAACTAATTTATTTTCTTATGAATATGAAGTAGCAGCAAAAACCTGGGAAGAAGTTTTGCTTGATCCTGGTATTACAGCTGTAGTCATAACATTGCCAGCAAATTTACACGAAAAATATGCCGAAGAGGCCTTTGTCGCTAATAAACATGTATTTGTCGAAAAGCCAATGGCAATGTCACAGCATGCTGCTAAAAAATTATATGATATGGCAAATCGTTATAAAAAAATTTTAATGGTTGGTCATATCTTGCAATATCATAATGCTTATATAAAACTAAAAGAATTAGTTTTAGCTGGGGCAATTGGAGATATAAAATACATAGAATCTACTCGCATGCATTTAGGCCCTGTCAGAAAAGAAATAGGTATTCTGTGGGAGCTCTTGCCACATGATATCTCAATATTATTAGGCTTAGTTTCAAGTCCTTTGAATAATATAAAATTGTCAAATAAAAATTTTCTTAATAATTACACTAGTTTAAATTTTGCTGATGTTATAGATGTGCAGTTAGAATTTGCCAATGGAGTTCACGCTCGAGTTACTTCTTCTTGGTTGCATCCAATCAAAGAACAAAAATTTTGGGTAGTTGGTACAAAGGGCATGCTAGTTTTTAATAACACAGTTGATTGGGGTAGTAAATTACAATTGTTTTTATTCAATGGCGTTAATGCCGAAAAGCAAGTGATAGCGGTTACCGAAGTGGAGCCATTAAAAGCAGAAATAGAGGAGTTTATTTATTGTATTGCCAATAACACAATTCCAAAGACTGATGGCAAAGAAGGGTATGAAGTAGTTAAACTATTAGAACAAATAGCAATTAAAGCTAGTAGAGAACTAGAACAACTGGCTGAACGTGTACCAATTACTGCTCTTCCGTAGAGGTATTCAAGATTTACCCCATCCCCTTCGCTTCGCTCAGGTACTTCCCCAAGGGGAAGAAGTAATCCACTCAACTTAAATGGCGTGAACACGATAAGTTTAAATGAGCGGAGAAGAATTAATCCTTGCAACTTAAAGAGCGTCAATAGTTACCTGCGCGGATAGCTATAGTACGAGGTTGTCGTACATTGTGCCAAAAGATCTCTGATATTAACTTCTCCAGGTCTGCGCTCATTTCCTGGTCGTTGTTTTTCATTAATTATTCTTAATGGTGGTCTTGAGCCAGTAGAAAATAATAATAGGGGCATACTAGTTAATTCTTTTCTTTGTTCTTCAAGCTTGGCTGCAATTTCAGCTTCGGCACAGGCGATGATTTCTGCTAGTGTGCTATCGCTATCTTCTGGAACTGCTGGAACTTCTTGTTCTATAGATGGAGAATCAGATGGAGAATCTGTACAACGTAAATATTCCGAAGTTCTTTCATCTGTTTCTCCAGTTAGTACTGTTGTAGTGGCTGCACTAATAAAGCTTGAGGTTGTTTGTTCTATTTCTGAACAAGGGTCTAAATCAAGTTTTGATTCATCGGCGGCTTCAGGGATTACAGAAGATATATATTGTACAGGTTCTATCGATGAAATAAGTTTTTCTATTGCTGCATGAAGTGCCCTGATGACATAAGTAAGAGTGTAACCATCAAAAGTGGTGATTCCTAATTCAACAGGGTATTTATGTCGAGGTATTATCAGGCGATTTAGATACGCCAAGCTAGTGATAGAATCATCTGCAAAGCTATATATAGCCTGACTAAGAAGGTTATATGTATGTTGCGGCTTTTTTTTCATCTGATCCAAAGCATATAAGGCAAAACTTAAGACGGCCATTAATGTCGTGTTTGTGTATGTTTCATCTGTAGAAACGTCATTCATAAAAGGATTAATAGTTATGACTGGGTTTTCACGATCTGTGAATTCTGAATGTTCATTTTTGAAAGGATAGGTGCCAAGTGGTAGTGCGTCATCAAATAAGATTGCCCGCCCCGCACGTCCAGGAAGCCAGGATAAGATTTTTTTACCAGTATATTCAGGTTTTTTTTCTTTGTCCCAATGAGCATTTCGATAAGAACTATCTCGATATACATAATATTTAATTTGCGCTTTAGGATCTAGAACATCTAAACATGCTTGCACGTGTGCTTGAACACCAGCAGACCAAACAATAACTTCTAATTCTGGAATGGCAGACAATAAATTTATTAAGTCTATAGCAAAGGGTCTTACATAAGTATCGATAGTTGGATAAGTTGTATCTTCCTCTGTTACAATCGAATGAATAAGCGTTTCATCAAGATCAAGAACTATAGTTAATATTGTTTCTTTATTAGGTTCTGGAACGTCAAAAGGACTTGCAAAACCTATGCGATCATTTTTTGGCCGTAAAGAAGCTGGGTCATGAGATTCTACAAAATGAGTAATTTCGATAGATTCATCCATTACATCTCTGCAAGACTGTAAATATCCTGTAAGCTGAGGGTATTGGATCAATATAGTGGCAAAAAAGTTATTATATAAAGTTATTAATTTTTGAGAAGGGTTTTCTACAATGCTTGAAACCAGTTCATAATGAATAGGCATAACTTACCTCCTGTTACATTAACTGCTAAACTTAATTTAAATAACTGCGCAATAGATCTCACCTTGATATAATTTAGCCTTGATCTTGTCTCCAGTTTTTACTTGCTCTTTGTTTATAATTAAATTACCGTGTTCATCCTCGATAATGCTGTATCCTAAAGATAAAATTTCTAATGGATTAACCGAACTTAAATTTTTTATTGCAAATAATAAAGTGTTTTTATTACTATCAATCAAGCGCCAAATCTCATTGTTCAACATTTTTTTATTATATACAAGTTTATTTTTATAAAAATTAATCAAACTTATTGGATTATTTTGTCTTAACTTAGAATCATTAAATTTTAAATCATTAACGCAATTATATATATTAATTTTCAGTGACTTATGCATTCGCTCATAAAGATCATCTAGTTTTTGTAATTGATTGTGCATCTTGGTTTGTGGATGCTGCTGAATCAATCGATGGCTTAAATGATCTATTTTTTGTTGGCAATAGATAAAATAATTACGCCATGTTTTTAATAATTGCTGATTGAATTTATAAATACTAGCATGATATTCGTTTTGATTTGGCGTAGCTGCCTCAGCTGCTGCTGTTGGTGTTGCGGCCCGTAAATCTGCTACAAAGTCAGCGATTGTAAAATCTGTTTCATGGCCGATGCCAGCTATTATTGGCGTTTTAGCTTTAAAAATTTCGCGTGCCAATCCTTCGTCATTAAATGCCCATAAATCTTCTATTGATCCACCGCCGCGCGCTAAAATAATGACATCTGTTACTGGATCGCTATATTTATCTGCAAAATTTAGTGCTTTAATAATATTGTCACTGGCACTGTCACCTTGGACCAAGGTAGGAATAATATTTATGTTACTAGCTGCACAGCGTCGTTGAACTGTGACGATGATATCTCTGACTGCAGCACCACTGGGTGAAGTCACAACCCATATAGTCTTTGGCAAACGTGGTATAAGTTTTTTATAAGCCTGATCAAACAAGCCTTCTTTGATTAGCTTTTGTTTCAGTTGCTCAAAAGCTAATTGTAATGCGCCAAGTCCTGTTGGATAAATATTTTCTACTATTAGTTGGTAATCACCGCGAGGGACATAAACACTCAACGATGCTTTAATAATTATCTTTTGACCGTTGGCTAGAGCCTGTTTAGTTTTTACTATTCTATAAGTATTTAAAAATAATACGCATTTGATCTGCGATTTGTGATCTTTTAAAGTAAAATAATAATGACCTGAAGCAGCTTTAAATAAATTGGAGATTTCACCTTCGACAAAAATAGAGCGGAAATCTTTTTGTAGATGAAGGCTGATAGTATTATTGAGCGACTCAACGGTATAAATATTGCTTGCGCTTGTAAACTCTAGTGAATCAATGGGCAGGCCTTTAAGTGGATCTATATTATTTTGCATAGCAATTGAGGGTATATAACTAATCTATTTAACATATTCTTAACCTATTCAATATTAGATATGATATTGAATTTCTAATCTCTTTACTATTATTAAATTTACTGCATAATTTAATAAGATATCAATAGCAATGAGTTAATTTTCTAATTAATTAAATAAATAAATAATATGACCGATAACTATACCGCAGAGTCGATTGAAGTACTGTCAGGCCTAGATCCTGTTAAAAAACGCCCTGGCATGTACACTGATACTACCAGACCCAACCATTTAGCCCAAGAAGTTATTGATAACAGTGTCGATGAGGCAATGGCAGGCCATGCGACTATCATTAAAGTTGTTTTACATAAAGATGGATCGTTAGAGGTTGCTGATAATGGTCGTGGGATGCCAGTCGATATTCATAAAGAGCATAAGATTTCTGGTGTAGAACTAATTCTAACCCGCTTGCATGCTGGTGGTAAATTTTCTGACAAAAATTATGCTTTTTCAGGCGGCTTACATGGTGTTGGTGTATCTGTTGTTAATGCTTTATCCAAAAAATTAGAGGTAAAAATTGCTCGGGATGGAAAAGTTTATTCTATCGGATTTGCCAATGGCGATAAAACATCCGATTTAGAAATCATTGGCAAAGTGCCGCGTGGTGAAACTGGAACGACGGTGCGCTTTTGGCCAAATAAAAAATATTTTGATGCTGAAAAATTCTCGGTTAGTAAATTAAAACAAGTTTTACAAGCTAAAGCTGTATTATGTTCAGGTTTAAGAGTTATTTTTACAGATAATGAGTCCAAAGAAACGATCGAATGGCATTATGATCAAGGTCTTGAAGCTTATTTAACCATGAGTTTAAATCAAGAAAACTTTTTACCGAAAACGCCTTTTATTGGCTCGCAAAAGGGTAATGATGAAGTTGCAGATTGGGCGGTGGTTTGGCTTGAAAATGACAGTGATATGAGTGTCGGTATAACTGATAGTTATGTCAATCTTATCCCTACTATTCAAGGTGGTACACACGTCAATGGGTTACGGGCAGGATTACTTGATGCCATAAGAGATTTTTGTGAATTTAGAAATTTACTTCCGCGTGGTGTTAAGATTAATCCGGAAGATATCTGGGATAATTGCCGTTATATTTTATCGATTAAAATTAAAGAACCACAATTCTCCGGGCAAACCAAAGAACGTTTATCATCAAGACAAGCAGCAGCGTTTGTTTCTGGCGTCGTTAAAGACCAATTTGCGCAATGGTTGAATCAACATGTACAAACAGGCGAGTTATTAGCTCAATTAGTCATTGATAAAGCGCAGAGTCGTTTAAAAACCAGTAAAAAAGTTGAGAGAAAAAAATTAACAGCAGGTCCAGCACTGCCGGGTAAGCTCGCAGATTGTACGATGCAAGATCCAAGACGTTCTGAATTATTCTTAGTGGAAGGGGATTCAGCGGGTGGTTCAGCCAAACAAGCACGTGATCGTGACTATCAGGCTGTGATGCCATTACGTGGTAAAATTTTGAATACATGGGAAGTGTCACATGAAGAGGTTTTAGCATCAAAAGAAGTACATGACATCAGTGTCGCAACCGGCATAGATCCAGGTGATAAGGATTTATCAAAACTACGTTATCATAAAATTTGTATCTTAGCCGATGCTGACTCAGATGGGTTGCATATTGCAACTTTATTATGTGCACTATTTTTAAAACATTTCCCAGAACTTGTAAAACATGGACATGTGTATGTCGCCATGCCGCCATTATATAGAATTGATATTGGTAAACAGGTTTTCTATGCTTTGGATGATTCTGAGAAACAAGGTGTGCTTGATCGTATAAAAGCAGAAAAGTTAAAAGGTACGATTAATGTTCAACGTTTCAAAGGATTGGGTGAAATGAATCCGAAACAATTACGTGAAACCACGATGGACAGAACAACAAGAAGATTAGTGCAATTAACTAATGAAGATACTAAAAGTACTCTAGAGCTAATGGATATGTTATTAGCTAAAAAACGAGTTAGTGATCGTAAAGCATGGTTAGAAACAAAAGGTAATTTAGCGCAAGTTAATTAAATAATAGATTTTTATGACAAAACAAAACGAATTAAGCCTTGATGGCATTGAACAATTACCACTGCGTGATTTTACAGAAAAAGCATATTTAGATTATTCAATGTATGTAATTTTAGATCGTGCTTTACCTCATATAGGTGATGGCTTAAAACCTGTGCAGCGTCGTATTATTTATGCGATGAGTGAACTAGGGTTGAAATCCACAGCCAAATATAAAAAATCAGCTAGAACAGTGGGTGACGTTTTAGGTAAGTTTCACCCGCATGGTGATACTGCTTGCTATGAAGCTATGGTGTTAATGGCACAAGACTTTTCTTATCGTTATCCATTTATTGATGGTCAAGGAAACTGGGGTTCTCCTGATGATCCAAAGTCATTTGCTGCTATGCGTTACACTGAATCGCGTTTATCAAAATATGCTAATGTCTTATTAAAAGAGCTGGATGAAGGTACTGTTGATTGGGCTCCTAATTTTGATGGAACGATGGAAGAGCCTGTTTTATTACCAGCAATGTTACCTAATGTGTTATTAAATGGCGCTATGGGTATTGCCGTTGGTATGGCTACAGATATTCCGCCACATAATTTAACCGAAGTGGTAGATGCTTTAGTTTATTTATTAAGCAGCCCAAAATCGAAAAATACAATTAAAGATTTATGTGAGATCATCAAAGGCCCAGATTACCCGACTGATGCTGAGATTATTACGCCGAAGTCAGAAATAATGCATATGTACAAAACTGGGCACGGTTCTATTAAGATGCGTGCAGTTTATACAGTAGAAAAAGGCGATGTGGTTATTACAGCACTACCACATCAGGTGTCAGGCGCAAAAGTGTTAGAGCAAATAGCCGGACTAATGCAAAATAAAAAATTGCCATTAGTATCAGATTTAAGAGATGAATCCGATCATGAAAACCCAACAAGATTAGTTATAATACCAAAAACTCGCAATGTTAATATTGAAGAATTAATGGGGCATTTATTTGCAGTAACAGATTTAGAAAAAAATTATAAAGTTAATTTAAACATAGTCGGTACTGATGGCCGTCCGCAAGTTAAGAGTCTTGAAATGATTTTAACCGAATGGTTAGAATTTAGGATTAATACGGTTATTAAACGACTGAATTATAGACTAAACAAGATTCAAGATAGATTACATATTTTAGATGGGTTATTAGTTGCTTATTTAAATATTGATGAAGTGATTATCATCATTCGTACAGAAGATAAGCCTAAAGCAGTTTTGATGAAAAAGTTTAAAATAACTGAAATACAAGCTGATGCTATTTTAGAAATAAAATTAAGACAATTAGCAAAATTAGAAGAGATCCAATTGCGCGGTGAGCAGCAAGAATTATCTAAAGAACGAGATACTATTCAGGCATTATTGGCATCGGATGTAAAGTTAAAAAATCTTATCAAAAAAGAATTATTGGCATTACAACAAGAATTTGGTGATGAACGTCGTTCGCCATTAGTAGTACGTAAAGAAGCGCAAGTTATAAAGCTTGAAGATTCTGTGCCAGTTGAAGATATCACTGTAATTTTATCTAAGAAGGGTTGGATTCGTGCTGCCAAAGGTCATGAGATCAATACTGATCAATTAAGTTACAAAACAGGTGACGAGTTATTAATTAAGTACCCTGGTAAAACGAATCAAAACGTTTATTTTGTCGATAGTACGGGACGTAGTTATGCCGTTTCTGCGTTTGGACTACCATCAGCACGTGGTCAGGGTGAGCCTTTAACAACCAGGTTATCTCCACCGGATGGCGCTACTTTTGTGCAAATGTTAATGGGTGATGAAGAAGACAAAGTTATATTATTGTCGGACTCAGGTTATGGCTTTATGACGCAATTAAAAGAGCTTTATACTAAAAATAAATCGGGTAAAGCTTTATTAAATTGCCCGAATAATAGCTTTGCATTAGCTCCAATGATAGTTAAGCCTGAGCATAAATGGCTTGCTATGTTTACCTTACATGGACATTTATTGATAGTACCAATTAAAGATATCGTAGAGTTAAATAAAGGCAAGGGTAATAAGCAGATCAATATTCACACAGCGGATCTTAAAGAAAGAAAAGACTATGTGACATTTGCGATGTTGTTATCAAGTAAAGATAATCTTAAGTTGATTAATGAGAAAAATAAAGAGAAAGAATTGACAGCTGAAGAATTAACTCATTTCCATGGAGAGCAAGCCAAACGTGGGATGAAGTTGCCTAAAACCCATCAGCAATTAATTCGGATCGAAAAGTTTTAATAGTATCGACAGGAGTTAATATTAAAAAACTACTAAATAAAATAACAACAATGACTAAATATTGTTGTTATTTTGCTGTGAAAATTTTATCACTACCATTACAACCATTATTTCGCAAGTTTGAAAGATGTGTTCCCGTCGATTATGGTACTCGTGAAGCTAATTTGATTATAGGCTTTGTTACCTGGTTGCTAAAAAAATACCATGGTTTAGGTGAACAAAAAATTCATCTGCCATCAACAGGTGGTGTGATTATAGTAGCAAATCATGTTTCTTCTATTGATGCTTTTGCAATACTGGGATCTTCTGAGCGAGTTGTTAGAGCTTTGGCGACCAGTAACTATAATCACATCCCTGGTGTGAAAAAAATTTTAGAAATTGGCAATTGTATTTTTGTGCATGAAATCTTTGATGTTAATGGTAAGCTGATTCCATCGAATAATGCAGCTCGTGATGCAGCAGTTGAAGCTTTAAAAAACAACTCTGTCGTATTAATTTTCCCATTTGGTGGTTATCATTCGCCCCTAAAGCCTGAACCGCCAATAAAACTAGGTGCTGCGAAAATAGCTAAGCTTGCCAATGAGCAGCTATTAAAAGAGGGTAAAGATCCGCATGTAAAGATTTGCCCAATGTTTGTGACGGGCCTCAATCCAAATAGTTATCATAAGCCTTTTAAGTGCTTTGTGCAGAAAAACCAAGTAGGTATCATAGAATACCCGCACATCACCCCTCAAGAAATATTAGATTTATCTGCAGAAGAAATCTCGAATCGTATTAGGCCACTTGTGAGTATGCATGATGAAAGGGACGCTACAGGTCAGTTAATTTGTAATTGTTCACGCTCTTTAAGTTGAACGGATTACTTCTTCCCCTTGGGGAAGTACCCTAAGTGATCCCC
>CAYLXL010000025.1:0-25114 GCA_964387745.1 uncultured Gammaproteobacteria bacterium
CTGCGAGGTTTATGGCGCCAGATCCGATGAAAGTTGAGCCTGAGAACCCGTTCTCGTTTAATCGATATGCGTATGGGAATAATAATCCGTATAAGTATGTTGATCCGGATGGGAGAGCGCCGGCTGATCCAGGTACAATGGGTATGGAATTTCTATTGGGCGGTTTAATTGGTGGTGTGGGAGGCTACTTGGAAACTAAAACTTGGGATGGAGCAGTTGTTGGCTTTGGTTTTGGAGGAGCAACAGCAGTAATTAGTTCACCCTTCGCTTCTCGAGCTGCGGGAGTAGGTGCAGCTGCTGAGTATACGATCATGAAAAGAGCAGGGTTTAAGGTAGCAGATATAGCTATTAATGCAACAGGAAGCACATTAAGCTCCTATGTTAACACTAAACAATTAGACGTTGCTAATGGTGGGCGTGGAACAATTTTTGCGGCTACGGCACACGCATGGTCTAAAAGAGGTATACCTAAAAATACAGAGTTAACAGCGTTAGGTACATTTGCGTATTCAAAATACGCATCAGTCCTTTCAATCATTCCTGACCTAATTAGCTATCATGATAAAAATAATAATTTAAAAGTCGATAATAAGAGCCATATAAGTGAGTCGCAAAATAAATCAAGTAGTTTGTGGGGATGGTAAATGATTATATTTATAAATTAATAATATGGATTAAAAATGTTAGATGTTATACTTATTTTTCTAGTCATCGTAATACCAGCAATTGTTGGTGAAGCATATGTATATATCATAAAGCGAATTAAGTTCAACAAAAGGAGCTTGATTTTCCTAACTTGCAGTGCAGTGATGGGCTGTTATTTATTAGTTCTATATTTGAGCTCTTTTACTGCAGATAATTCTAGCGATCTAGAAAGGATTGTATGTGTAACTCTAATTTACTTAGCTATTTTTATGCTGGGCTTCCATTCTTTTCACGAAAATTTCAAACGTGCATTTTTTAATAAAAGAAAGAACGAAAATATAAATAAAGATTGTAGTGATTTTGTTTCTTACTATAGCGCACCTAAAAAGGCGTTCATCGTATCGATGATATATCTTATTATTTATTACTCATTGTGTTTTTTTATATCAATTCTTATTTTTTCTATATTGCTGCTTGGTGAAAAAGCAAAGCCAGCATTAGCAGTTCTCGGTTATATAATAGCCTTGCATGGTGTGGGATATCTCTTATGTATTTCGTTTTTAAGATTGCTTGTTAAATGTTCCAACTGTGAGTCATATGTGTTTTACATTGACAGAGATTTAAGTGCTTTTAATAAGATTGCTAAACGAGCCGTAAAAGAAAAAGTTTTAGATTGCGAGTATTGCTACGCAACCTACGCTTTGGACTCTTCTCTAAACTTAGAAGAACTTCGAAAACAAAAAAAAGATAGAATTAAAAAAGATAAAGAAGCGAAAAATGACAGATGATGAGGGCAGGCGTATTTTAGTCCTCACCCCGTCACATAGACAACGAGACCAATTTTATAATCATTAGGAATTTACATAACCTGGTTAAAATTATTGGAGTCAGAGATGGTAACACTTTAGGAACGTGGGCTGTGTCAAAACTTAATTTACCTGCAGCAAGAGGTGCGTACACGAATTATATGCATATGTAATTACTTTATATATCGTAAGATTTATTACTGAAGGGTTAATATTTTTATTCTACTACATTAAAAATAAATTAATCAGGTATTGAGTAACGACCAGAGTAAGGATTAAAGCTAGGCGCTGTAACATTTTTAATTAATAAACACTTCAGAGGAGAAAAAACGATGAATACTGAGAGTCTAAGGGAATTAGTAAGTGCTTGTAGCCTCACAATATTTACGTGTGCTTGTCTTTCTCCCGTTGCTATTATGGGTTGCGCTTTTGTTTACATTCTTTCAAGAACAGGACGTTGCGATGAACATCATTATGTCTGTCCTCCTGATAATACAATAAATAATTCTAATTATACAGTGAAGCAAAACACTGTTTGCAAAAACCGTTATTTAGGATCGCAATCAATTCCTGCTCGTAAAGTCACTACAACAGATCAGGGATGCTCGGATAGCGGTAGTGCAGCTGGTATCGTTTCATTAAGTTTATTCGTTTTAGCAATTGTAATTTTGTCTTGTGTTGTGACTTATTATTTATTAAAATACAGGCGCGTACCAAGACGTATGCAACAGGTTTCGAGTTCTCACAACTCGGTTACTAGTGTACCACCAGTACGTGCTTATGCTTATCCAAACTTGCCAGGCATAGTTGGTAATCCGCCAAGATCTGAACAACAAAGAATTCCAGTATATTATCCCCCAGAAACTTTATTAAGCTACAACGCTCTACAAAGTTCAAACGGAGTCGGATTTATCCCGCAGCCACCGCAGCCTATCAATACAGTGTTATATTATACACCTATGTAATTCAGAATTCCGTTATCTAAGAGTTACTAAAATTAGGTAACCTGGTTAAGAAAATTAAGAAAATTACGTAGATTGAATACTACAAGATAAGATAGTATGGTTGCTTGAATCTTCATTACAGCTCTGCACGTGATAAAAATGCTAGTGCTGTTATCGACGTAACATTAAGGAGATACGATACTCCTGCTTCTATAATACATCAAACCGCTAGCCTCATTTTTCTTTTGAGCTTCCGTTAATTTTTTACTATACCTATGTTGCGGAGCTTCTTCACGTGTAAAGGCTTTTTCTGGTGAGGATGGCGGTGCAGAAAGAGAACGATGAGAAGAGCGATCACTATATTTGTAAACTCGAGATGATGCACGAATGACATTTGTGCCTAAAGCATTTGGTGATATTGCCCTTAACACTATTTCGGACATAAAAGTTTTTTTTAATTTGTCATCGCTTATATTTAGTACTATACAGCCAGCAAGATCTAAGTAATAATCACGCATAATTTTAAATGGAGTGAGTAATTCACCGCGAGTATCAGTAGGTGCATCCATGGCTTGTTGAATACCAGAGTTTGCAGACGAATTTCCTTCAACTGCATTATTAGATCCCTTTGATGCTATTAATTGCCCAAGAAGAGTAGACTGTCTTTTCTCTAAGCAAATCATAGCCTTTTTTATTTCCTTTTGCTCTTTTGAACTGAATATATTGAGAATAAAACTTTTCAAACCATTTACTATATTCTTAGCTCTTATTTTTTCTTGTTTATCACCTGATTTTTCTAATTTATTTACTTGTTGTATTGCAAACTCAATAGTCTCTTGGATGTAAAAATCTGAAATAATGTGGTTCTGAGATGTGCTACCTTTCCTGGTTACTTTCGGGCATGCAGCTGGATTCTCTTTCAAGTCTTCTAGAGCTTGCTTTTGAGAACGAGCATTAAAGAAATCCAAAGTAAGGCTAGCTGTATAAGGGGTTAATATTTGTGCAAAATTAGGCGCTTTTCTTCCCATATTATCTATCTTCTCAAACCATAAAGTCATAATGCTGCCTAATAATATATAAATAATATACTGAAGTCAAATATAAAGAACAATAGTTCGCTTACAAAAAATAAACTCTTGTTAGGATTTTTTATCAAACTTGTTATGTAAAAATTACGTATCCGAGTGGTTAAGATTATTACCATTAAGTTGTCTCAAAACCTATCCCAAGTATCAGTCACCTATTGATAGATCCATAACTTTGTAGATAAAACAACAAGTTAACAATCATTGCTAAACAAGACAATTTTACTATACTTTAATGCATATATAGAATACTAAAGGTCTTGTTACTATGGCTGATAAGATAGGTGTCTCGGAAGGTGTTAAGCTTCTTGATGGTATAATTAACATCAAAATGACTATTAAAACATTTGCTGAAAAAATTCTAGCGGACTTACAAGCCAATCCTCAATATATGAATGTAACGGAAATAAAGGGTAAATCAATCAGAGATGAGGGAGTAATGGAGTATTTATTTTCTGTATATTCCGAAGACCAATCTATCTTAGATCTGTTACGGCTGCAAAATGCGATTTCTCAACCAGAAAAATTTGATATAGAAATAACAGGTTTTTTAAGACAACAATTTGATTACCTATTGGAAGATAATAATAATGCCCAGCAATTAATAGGTGTTAAAATTCATAACAACTCAAAAGGTAATGATACCTATCTACGACTCGAACAGCGATATCGTACAGCAGATGCCGTAACGTTTGGGCGAGCTACGATGATAGGTGGTATGGCTAAAGTTGGTGCTTCAGGCCATTCGGTCTTATCCTCTGTAAGATGTACTGAGCCTGCTCATGTTAGTACGAAAGGACTTGAAGAATACGTTCGTGTTTACAGTAGGCCACCTTCGCCTTTTTAAAATATTTAGTTTTTTAAATTGTTACTTTTCCGTGTAAAGTGCAAGATCAATGAATCTGTTAATTATTATCAGATATTTGGTTTTTAATGCTCGTTAATCCCTCCCGAAAACTCGGATATAGAAGTTTTAATGATAATTTATCTTTAACTTTTCGATTACTAACTTTCTTGTTAGACTGATAAAAGTCTTTTGCCATTTCTGATAAATCAGCTTCTTCAAACGGTAGAAGCATCGGTTTTTCAATATGCAGTAAACTTGCTGCATACTCGTCAACTTCATGTGATGGTGCAGGATAATCGTCACAGACATTGTATACTTCGCCAGGGGTCGGGTGCTGGATAGAGGCTAATAATATTCTGGCTATATCTTCAACATGGATTCTTGAAAAAAATTGTCCTGGTTTGAAGACAGAATAGTTTTTACCTGATTTTAGTCTATCAAGATTATTTCTGCCTGGACCATAAATACCAGCTAGTCGAAAAATGTGCACAGGAAGATTATTATTATTAAATAAAGATAACCAGTTTTGCTCAGCAAGAATTCTTCGCTGTGCTCGCTCTGTCGGATTAATAGGCTTTGACTCTTCATCAACCCAATCACCATTATGATCGCCATAAACACTGGTTGTTGATAAATAACCTAGCCATTTAAGATTTATATTAGATAAGATATCTTGTTTGAATTCGGAAAATACTGGATCCATACCGTGTTCATGAGGAGGTATGCATATTAAAATTATATGCGATCTATCTAGATAGTGTTTGATCTGGTCATAAGTATAGTCACATAGAGTAATATTATTTTGATTTGCAAGTTTTCGGGTATCAGCATTTCTTGAGGTACCATAGACTATATAGTCATTAGGGTTAAGTAATCGGACAAGTGCTTTTGCTGTATAACCAAAACCAAATATAAATACATTTATTTTCATAAAATTTAATTATGTTAATTAGGTTAATTATACATCCAAATATAAAAGTTCAGATAGCACGCAAAGCTTGACCAAATTACATAAGGTATAAGCAGTATACTTACTAGGGGTAGTTTTTTATAGGAATTGTAAACTACAATGGAAGTAAATAATACAATTAAAAGCACGCAGATGAGCGCAGTACCCGGTAAATGGTAATAAAAAAATAACGGAGACCATGACCAATTTAATAGAGCTTGCAGAATATAAGAAATTTTAGCTTTTTTTATTGACTTATCTTCTGTAATTTTATTATCTGACCATAAAGCCCAGCCTGCTGTTGCAATCATAATATATAGTGTAGTCCAGACAATGGGAAACAGATAATTAGGTGGTGTTAATTCAGATCTATTTAATTGCAGATACCAGACGTCGATGCCTTCTTGGGAGATAACACCCATCAAGTAAGCTATAGCTTGGAAAACAAGTATCCAAAAAAATAAAGTATAGTAGTTATTTTTAGCTTTCATCTCTGGTTCCAATAAAGTATTTATTTACATAGTAACACATAAGATAGGAATGATTACCATCCGCTGGAGAAGTTGGCTCTTTAACAAAATTTCACATGCCGAAAGAATCGAAGAATACATTAGTGTTTAGAGTAGCCCACCATCATCGGTGTGAAATCTTAACTTACTTTTCTGGTAACAAGTAGTTTTTTAATTTTGGGTTTATTTTTACGTTTTTGTGCTGCTTGCCATAAATCATATTTTGTCTGCAAATCGAGCCAAAATTCTGGTGTGGTGGATAATGCTTCAGACAAAATTAAAGCAGAGTCAGGGCTTATACCTCTACGGCAATTTATGATTTCATTTAAACGCGGGTAGGTCCAACCGACATGCTCTGCAAATTCTTTTTGTGATAAATTAAGGGGTTCCAAAAATTCATGCAATAACATTTGCCCAGGATGAGTTGGTGCTCTGTTTTTAGGAATCATTAGATACCTCTTGGTTAATCATAATGGTTGTTAATATCAACATCAAATGCTACTCCTTTGAACCACTTAAAAATTATTCTATATTGTGAATTAATTCGAAGGCTCCAGAAGTTTTTTAAGTCTCCGGAAAGTTTTTCTAGTCTGTTGCTGGGCGGAAGTCTTAATTCTTCTACATTTTTTACGACATCTAATTGATCTAGTAACCTTCTAATTTTAGGATGTAACTCACTACTGATTTGCCTGGCATATCTGCTGCGTGTTCCATCAAATATATCTTGAGCTCTTTTACTAAAAAAATTATTTATCATTTTATTAAACTTTATACCGGTATTCGATATATGTCAAGGCAGTTGCTGTACTTAAATTAAGCACTTAGCATTTCTCTTTGCTAAGAACCTAGTAAGATTATATAAATTCTAGAGTTTGGTCAATGGCTTGTATGATTTTGTTATAGCTATAATTGATGATCCAGTTGTGATTTCTCTTCTGGAGCAGCTGGTGTTGATTCAGAAGATTCTGGTATAGGTGGTCGCGGCGGTAGAACGGGTATTTGCGGTGTGATGATTAATGGCGCATTTGGTACCACAATAGGAGGATGTATTTCAGGAACAGGCTGATCTACAGGCGGTGTAGTCGGTAGGTCAAGCTGAGGTGGCGGTATTATCTCGTTTGTTTGTTTTTTTTCTTCTGGAACAATGATTTCAACAGGAGGCGATATAGTTTCAGGAGATTCTTTCTTTTCAACAGGAGCTATAATTTCTTGTTCTGGAGTTGAGGGTTCAATCATTTTTTCTTCTATAACAGGATTCGCAGAGGGCTCTGGTGTAGTTATGGTAATTTGTTCAATCACCATAGGCGTCGATTGCAAACTTTCGCTTGATGGAATTGTTGCAGTTATGTTGCCTAAATTTTCTTCAGGTTGTGAGGGTTGAGAAGTAGTTATAGCTGGTACTGGGGTTGTTGATGTAATTTGGGGTGGATTATTTGTAATAGTTATTGGTTGAGGTGAATTTATAACTGTCGTGGTAACAGGAAAAATATTTTTTGCTTGAGTATTTTTGAAAACAACCGGTGTTTTTTTCAATTTTTGCCAATCCCTAAGGCCTGTACGTGCATGGTCATGTTTTCTTTTTTTATGTTTGTCAGTAGAAAAAAATGTTTGCACATAAATATTAAAAATATAACGTTCTTTATATTGTCGATAATACCTATAATTATTTTGGCGGTAGAAATCACGATAAGAATAATAATCTGGATAATAATAGAAATCATGATAAATTGGTTCGACAGCATGGGGTCTAATAGTTCCAGTGTAACTACTACATTTAGGTTTCCAATTAGTATTAGGATTAAATATAGTTGACAGGTAACTGTAAGTTGCTGGAAAGTGGTTTTTTAATTCTGATCTTGTATATGGACCTTGTTTATTAAAGTTTGAATCAAACCATCCTTGGATCATAATAGGGAAGGTTTCTCTAGAGTATGAACCATTATCAAAGCTAGTATTAATTCTAGAATCAATAAGCACAGTTTTTTGGATAGCTTGTGATCCTAAACCTAAGGTATCCATGATGGTATAAGCCATTTGATGGACCACATGTTCATATTCAAAATATTTTGAATTTTCACTTGGTGCACGACAGATCATTTGATCTGAAACTATAGTGGTTTTAAGGTCCCACATTGAGAAGCCTTTAGTGACTGTATCTACCCAGCTTGGAATACCAAGTTCATTTAGGCCAGGCATTCTTGACGGATTATCATTGGTGCCAGTAAGAATAAATCTCTGGCCATCAAGTTTGGAACGCCATTGTGGTTTATCGATGGCCAGTAAAATATTTTCGATAACAGTGCTTGTTTCCTCGAAAGTTTTTGCAGTGGTACTAGATGTGCCATATATATAAACAACTGCAGGCGCTGTGTTATAGTCAAGTGGTAATTCGATTCTTTTACCGTAGACATAGTAGTCGTTTAATCTGTTAATAAAATCAATATTCTGTAAATCATCAACATAATAACCTAGAGTCGTACGCGGATCGTTTAATAATTCTGTAATAGCAAATGAGCCACAGATGAAATTGGTCCAGTTTATTTTGGTCTGGCCATTTGAGCTATAAATAGCCTCTTGACAATTAGTACCACCGTATTGATCTATATTGATCGTAAAACATTTAATATCATTGCCAAGAACATAACAGCCTAGGCCAGCATTCGCGGATCCAGAAATTCTATTATTTATGATTAATTGGTATTCATATGATGATGAATTTACATAAAAGTTTGAGGGCATAGTCGCATAGGAGGCGGCACTTGTAAGGCTCAAGATTATAAATGTAATATTTTTTTCAAGATTTAATAGGTTCATAAATTTTTGTTGCAGCTATAAAATAAATCAATAAGTAATAATAGATATGATATATATAGTGTAGTAGTTAAATTTAACTTTTTAAGGATAGAGATTTTAACTCATTGAAAAGTAGGGAAGACCGAGGGCGAACAGAGTTCGCCCTTTAGGGATTACTGTGGTCTAGAGTAAGGCATCGGCCACGGGGTTCGACCAATCTGATCTAATTCTTGATATCGGCCCTTAGAAGATGTATAAAACTCATAAGCATGTTGTCTTAATCGTTCAGCACGGATTGGGTCAATATTTCGATTACATACTCGTGCATTCTGTATTCCGTAATAAAATATTGCATGTAATGAGTTTAGCCAATCTCGTTCCCTTCGTGTACCAACGGTCAGTTTTTGTTCTACGGTCGACATAGTGAGAAATTCATAAGCGGTATTGAAATAATAATTAGCATGCGGATTTTCAGTGCTATTCATTTGACGTTCGAGTGCATTTAATAACTGAGTAAAAAATGGCATGATCATGTCATGATGATTTATCTCTTCCGATGTATTTAATTGTCCATTTGCTTGCCAATTTTGTAAGGCTATCAGTATTGGATAAATACTGCGTTTGATAAAGTCAGTTGCGCCCAGGTACAAAAATGTACCTGGTGTGAAAATTGGATCAGGACCATTCATCTGTTTTCTAAAATTATACAGTTCTCTTGATTCCATTTCAGCTGAAACCTTCAAATCGCTCACGTCACGATAAGCTACTTCAGGTAATAGACCTACTAGTTTTATTTTATCAGCGTAACTGTGGGTGTTTATTCCCAGTTTTATTAAAAGATTTTGCCCATGTAAATGTTCCGGATAGATTCCTTGGGTGTGGTTTTCCAGAAGAAAGTTAATGACACCAGGGTAGAGATAATTGATTAAATAATTTTTGATAGACAGTCCTGAATTCTCAATAAATTTAACGAGTAAAGGTTTTGAGTTATCTTTAGGCGTGGCGGCAAGTGCAAAAAAAGGTATATGAATAAAGTTATCATTGAATAGGCTTGTTGGGATGCTGCGGAATAAAACACCATAACCATTACGAGCAATTTGTGGAATAATGCTAGAATTGTTAAATTGTAGTGAAAAGTCGTCAGTAAGAATTTTACTTTTTGTTGGAGATTTAGCAACAATACCACTTTTGTACACAGCGATCATTGCTTCGCCATCACCAGCCAGATCAGCTTTAGTGCGTGCATCCTCATTTGGTCGATAACTCATTTTAGAGAAAAATGGTTGATGTTCATAGCCAACTTCCCATGTAAGGCCTGTCCGTGGCGAAGCTGCTGGCATAAATAAGAATTTTCGGGGACTTATTTGACAACCAGCTTGTAAAAATAATTTATCATTACGTAAACTTGGATGAACTAATAAAGTATAATAGCCATCACCTTCATTAAATTTAGCAATGAATTCATTAGAATGAGTAGTGGTTTGGTCCATATAGGATTGGGGGACTCTATAAGCAGTCAATTCTAAGACTGCTCTGTTTTGAGCTGTATAATCAGGGTGCATCTTATGATCATTCATAGGTACAAAAAAATCTGGATCATAGATTTGTGGATTACAAGTTTGCTCAAACCATAACCAAAGTGGAAAATGTTTTACTACTTCAGAAAATGATCGGCGATCTTCAGGCTTTAAAAAAGTAACATTATTTATTTCTGTTTCGTTTACATAACAATCTGTTTTTGAAAAGTCGTAATGGGGTGTATAAAAAGTAACACGTTCATTTTTTGGCATATCAAGTCCTCCATGACTGCTGATAGGTTAGTTCTTATCTTTATTTATATTAGAACTAAATTAGAAATGCAATCTAAAGACAAAGCTAATACCCAATTTACGTATATTCTGATAAGCTATGCTACGCACTCGAATAAAATAGATCGGATAGATTAAAAAATGAAAGTCAAAATGGACCAAGCAATCTGGCAGAATAGCTTAGAAAATATTATAAACAGCAAATTACATAAATTTATAAAAATAATTGAAAACAAGTATCAATTGCATTTCATTGATTATAATAGCTTTTATTTGTGGACGGTTAATCCAAATAGTAATCAAATTTTTTGGCAAGAGTTTTTAGAGTTTTCCAGAATTATTTTAGCCAAACCTGCCGACTATATTTTAAAGCAATCTGAAGTTTTTAATCAAAACAGGTGGTTTTATGGTGCAAAGCTTAATTTTGCTCAAAACTTATTAGACTCGCTTTATAATCAAGAAAGAAATAGCCTTGAGCCAAATTACATTGCTTTGATTGCTTTAAACGAGCAGGGTAGATGCGAACAATATGGCATTAATGATCTTAAACAATGTGTTTTTAAATTAGCAAATTATTTCAAAAGTAAAGGGATACAGCCAGGAGATAAAATAGCGGGTTTCATTCCTAATACAGCTGAGTCAGTAATTGCAATGTTAGCAACTACCGCAGTTGGTGCTGTCTGGTCTGCATGTTCTCCGGACTTCGGTGAGACAGGTGCTTGTGAAAGGTTTAGTCAAATCTCACCAAAAATATTAATGACTATTGATGGGTATACATATAAGAATAAATATTTTAGCTGTATCGAGAAGAATCAAAAAATAATAGAAGCGTTATGCAATAAAGATTTAATAGCTATAAATATTAAAGAATTAGCACAAATCTATCAACAAGATAAATCTTGCGATAACTCAGCTTTTGATTATGCGGTCATTGATTATAATGATCCAGTATATATTATGTTTTCTTCTGGCACGACTGGTAAGCCTAAGTGTATCGTGCATGGGGCAGGTGGGGTTTTAACGGAACATTTCAAAGAACATTTATTGCATAATGATCTTAGTTTTAGAGATAAAGCATTTTATTTTACTTCTACAAGCTGGATGATGTGGCATTGGCACATGAGTGTATTGGGGGTTGGCGCTACGATTGTTATTTATGACGGAGCACCTAATTACCCGCAAGATGACTATCTGATAAGTTTAATTCAACAATATAAAATTACTGCGTTTGGAGCTAGTGCTAAGTATTATTCTAGTTTGGAAAAAAATAACTTAATTCCCAAAGATAAATATAATTTAGACTCACTGAGAATTCTCTGGTCAACTGGGTCGCCTTTATTAGAGGAACAATATGATTATATTTACACTAAATTAAAAACCAATGTTGCATTATGGTCAATCAGTGGTGGTACTGATTTATTGGGCTGTTTTGCCTTAGGCAATCCATATGATCCGATTTATAAAGGTGAATTACCAGGTAGAAGTTTGGGGCTAGCAGTCAAGTTTTTTGATGAGGATGGCCAAGAGCTTATTGATCAAAAAGGCGAACTTGTTTGTACGCTACCATTTGTATCAATGCCTATTTATTTTTTACATGATCCAGATGGTAAAGTTTATCATCAAGCATATTTTAATAAATATAATTATGTGTGGGCGCACGGTGATTATGGCAGATTGACAAGTCATAATGGCGTTATTATTTATGGTCGTTCAGATGCGGTATTGAATCCTTCTGGGGTTAGAATTGGTACAGCAGAAATCTATAGTGAGGTCGAAAAAATACCAGAAGTGGTCGAGTCGTTAGCTGTAGGACAGAAATTTAATAATGATGAGCGTATAGTTCTATTCGTGGTGTTACATGAAAATATTAAATTAAACGATGAGCTTAGAAGTAAAATTAAACAGCAAATTAAATTAGGGGCCTCTCCTCGCCATGTTCCAGAGGTTATAATTCAAATACCTGAGTTACCTAAAACTGCCAGTGGTAAGCTAGTCGAATTAGCTGTAAAAAATGTTATCTCTGGCTTAGAGGTTAAGAATAAAAATGCTTTAGCTAATCCAGATGCACTAGAGTATTTCAAAGATTTAGAAGAATTAAAGTAGAGTTAATCTATAATAAAAGACTTGCTAACTTGAAATTGTTTTTTGTAAATTATATGATGTGGACTAGCAATAAAAAGGGATAGATCTATTTTGAGCGACACTGCAAAGTTAGAATCAGAAAAGTCAGATTATATTCGTGATCTGATAGCATGGTTAATTTTAATATTTACGGTTATTACTTTATTTATTTTAAAACCACCCAGTGATGTGCGTGTCACTTCTATGTATTTGCCTGACAAGACGCATCTTAGTGCTATTGAAAAAGATAAAGTAAAAGTTCTGCCAAGTGATCATACAAATAGTCATTTTTTATATCAAAAAGTTGGCTTTATTACTGTAATGATACCTTATTCATCAAGTAATGAAAAAGAAGCACCTTATGAGGCGATAGAACAAGCCCGCATTTTAGCTGCAAAAGCAGGGGCTGATAAGTTATTAATTGATCAAATTTATACTATGCCTTGGTTTGATACGGGCGCCACATTGCTAAGAATTCAAGCAAGAGCATTAAAATAATTTTTTATAGATATCTTAAATATGAATATTGATTTCCCTTTTTGGTTGCTCACCGCCACATTTGTTTCTGGCTTAGTAGTTTTAATTGATAAATTATATTGTCGTTACTATTACACTAAATATAAGCTTCCTGAGCCTAAATTATCTAAATTAATTGATTATTCGCGTTCTTTTTTCCCTGTTTTATTATTAGTCTTGGTATTACGTTCTTTTTTATTTGAGCCATTCAAAGTTCCAACTGCTTCGCTTGAGCCAACTGTATTGCCTGGGGATTTTATTTTATCGAATAAGTTTGCTTATGGTTTAAGACTACCAGTATGGGGTAATAAAATTTTAGAACTAGGTAAACCTAAAAACGGGGATATAGCTATATTTAAAGTGCCAGTGGATAACAAAATATGGATGGTAAAACGTGTTATCGGTATACCTGGCGATAAAATTGATTATGTAGCCAAGAAATTAACTGTCAATGGCGTCGCAGCTAACTATAAGTCTCTAGGGGATAGTTCTGATACTAATGATGGCATTAATTTTCGACCAGTCGAAGTTTTTGAAGAAGAGATTTTTGGTATTAAGCATAAAATTTTTAATAATAATACTGGTCACGATCTGGATTTTCATCTTACTGTACCAGAAGGTCATTATTTTATGATGGGTGATAATCGTGACAATAGTGATGATAGTCGTTATTGGGGCTTTGTTCCAGAGTATAATTTAGAAGGAAAGGCAGTATTAATTTGGTTGAGTTGGGATCAATTCAATTGGAAAAATATTCGTTGGTCACGTTCAGGTACGTGGCTCAGTAATTAGTGTAATAAGGGCAATAAATCTACAGTCACCTATTGCCAATCCTATAATTATAGCTATAGAATATAATATATAAAATCTATATAGGATATAGCTATGAACACGACACAGGATATTGTCGTTTATTATTGGGTTAATTTAGTTTCTAACAAAAGTTCTAGTACTCTCGAACAACAACGCAATGATTTGCAACGCTGGCTTCATGATGCAAAAGACAATCCATTTGGAACTGATTTAAAAATTCAAACGGAATTTATTGATACGCATTTAAAACGTACAAAGCCTAAAAACTTTCCTGAGTTAGAAAAAGCGATAAACCATTGTATACAGAATAATTGTAAATTAGTGATTGCTAAATTAGATGGGCTTATTTCGCAAGAAAAGTTTTCAGCTTTATTGGCAACGGATAAGTTAGATTTTTACTGTGTAGATAAACAGTTAGTTACACCTGCTGCTTTATCAGTGGTCAGACAATATGTTGCACAACAGAGTAAACAGCATTCAGCCAGCATTAAGCGCGGACTTAAATTAACTAATCACAAGTTAGGTAATCCTAATGCTGCTAAAGCTATTACACCATTTAATAAGATTAAAACCGAAAACTCAGTATTGTTTGCTTTATTATTACAACCGATTATAGCCGAGTATAACAAGAAAAATTTATCTCAACGTAAAATGGTAGATGCTTTAAATGATAGCGGAATTTTAGCGCCAGAGGGTGGTAAATGGGTGCTTAGTCAACTGCAAAAAGTTCTAAAAAGAATAGAATTAAATGGTACGGCTTTAGATTTGACTAATAAGATTACTAAAAATAATTATGCTAATTATTCTGCGCATGACTTAATAAATGCTTTGAATCAACATGAGCATTCTGGTGAGCAGCGTGCACGTAAAGAAACTTGGGACGAAAAATCTTTACACTCAGCCCAAGATAGAAATAAGACTATTAATAATGTGTTAGAATTATATGGTTTTATGCAACAATGGCAAACAGAGATCAATAAATATGTTTCAGCAGGATGGAGCCTACAAAAAATAGCTGACGATCTTAATTCTAAAAGTTTAGCAGTACCTAAAGCATTGTATGCAGATGATACGAGTGCTTCAAATAATGAAACTAATTTAATTAAATGGGATCTTAAGTTAGTAGAAGAATTACTAAAGAGACTCGATAATCAGCTGAAGATTAATTATACTGCGCCCGCCAAAGATCTTTTGTTACAGGCTTTAGAAAAATACAATTCTGGGGATGCAGTTACTGAAGCTAATGCTGTGGGTAATGCTGTAGCTAATAAAGTTTATACGCAGCCTGTACTGAAGAAGCTCATTCACTAACATAGGAGCCTTGTACTTAAAACATAAGATTATGCTCTAGAGGATTGGGTTATAAAGTGATATCATCCGCATATAATATCAATACATATATGTAACTAATGCTTTGTAAAAAAAACGTAAAAATAATCTCTGCGACCCTCTTGGGGAATATTTTTGAATTCTACGATTTTATAATTTTTGGTTTTATGCTGAAATATATGCAGAATATATTTCTCCCTGATTATTCATCTACATCGAAGTATATCTTAAGTTTTTTATTGTTTTCAATTGGTTACCTTGGTAGGCCTATTGGAGCTTATATTTTAGGTAAACTCGGGGATCAGGAAGGCCGGCGAATCAGTATAGCCACATCTATCATTATACTGACATTCAGTACTTGCTTGATTGGATTATTGCCAACTTACCAGCAGATAGGGATTGCAGCGCCTATTATTTTAATTATTCTACGGTTAGTGCAGAATTTTGCTGTCAGTGTTGAGCAGGTAGGTGGAGCCCTGTTTTTAATAGAAAGTTTCCCTCAGAACAAAGGCTATATAGTCAGTAGTTTAATTTTTGGGACTGTATATTTAGGTCATGTGATTGGTTTAGTTCTGATGTTATTACTGGTTAATAACTTGAGCGAATCACAAATCATTGCATGGGGATGGCGTTTGCCTTTCTTATTGGCGTTGCCCATGGGTTGTTTTACTGGTTATTTAAGGCTAAACATGCCTGAGTCGCAAGAATTCTTGCGTTATAAAAGCCAAGGATTAATCAAAAAAAATAGTTATATATTAAAAAAGCAACAAGTACTACACGCTATAGGGGCATTTTTATCTTTGTCTAGTTCAGCATATCTTACTATGATTTATATTCCAAATATGCTGAATTTCAATCAAGTGCTGCCGGCACAACAGATTTTTTTATTTACAATCTTGATTAGTATATTAGTTTTTTCAACGGCTATGATATGTGGTGTGACAGCAGAGAGAGGTAACATAGCAGGGTTAAAATTACAAAACGTTGCTTTAATAGCAACAATAGTATTTGCCTTACCGATGTATGTGTTATTAACTTCCGGTGTTGGTAAATATATTTTATTAGCTCATATTATGTCAGCAGTGTTATTAGGAATGCAGACAGGAACAATATTAGGAGTAATTTATAATTTGTATGATTTTGCTAATAGATTTCTCATCATCAACGTTGGCTTTAATATTGCCATGACATTTTTTGGTGGCTTGACACCATTTATAGCTGCTTATCTATCGCAGGTTGTCCATGTTTTAGCACCGGCAGTTTACTTGATGATGTTGTCAGGTATTACTTTGTTGGTTGTTAACAATGGAAATCGTATGCGTTCACCGTACAGGAATCTCCGCCCCTGTCATCCCGAGCTTTTGCCAGGGATCTCAGTAGCTGAAGATTAATTGAGATCCTTCGACTACACTCAGGATGACAAAAAATTCAAATAGCTGAACGTTTACTGGAAATCTGAGCGGTGCTCAACTTAGATTTATACCATCTTAATATTATTTAAAATAATTAAAATTTAGAAAATTAATTTATTTCTTAGTATTAATTCTTTACTAAACAAATCTAATTTTTTAGAGGTCAAGCTTTTAATAGCTTTTAGATTCGTTTGCATAATTAACAGGTCATGAGCATTAGGTTCAACTAAAGAATCATGTGCACCGTAACCATTTTCTTGTAAAGATTCTAAAATAAATTGGGCCAAAATAATATGTATAGTACCAGTCGGGTGTACAGTGTCCCAAAATAAGTATTCTTGCGGATTCGAACAAGAAGAAAGCAGATTATAAGCAAACCAATTGGGATTACAACGTTGAGTGAAGAATTTTATCCCATAGCTTTTCAATATATCTGATGATTCGTTAATTAAGTCATAGGTATCAAAATTTATAAAATGCACTTCAGGAAATTCTCGCTGTAAGTTATCAAGAGATACGGCTAATAACTGATTGTACAATAAAGTCATTTCATTAATATGTTCTGAATATTTTTTATTACCATATAGAGCATCTTTTTCTCGAGCTAATGGTGTTGAAGAAATATTGGGTAAATTAGGGATAAAAAATGTTTTAGCTCCGTGATTAATCAAAATTCTTAATTGAGCCGTTACTCGTGAACTTACGGCTTTCATAATTTGTTTATAATTCAGTTTATCTACATCATTCATCACATCATTAGCACCTGCCCACACAACATAAAGAGCATTGGGATCAGCACTGGTATTATACTTTATATATTGTGTAACTTGTTTTTCTAGTGATGGAATAGGTAAAGAATCTTGCATAGCACGGGCGCCACCAAAAGCGTAGTTAATAACTAGTTCTTTTGGTATATTTAACTGCTTGCTTAAATTTTCTACCCAAACCAGACCATTGCTAAATCGACCTTTATAATAAGGTGGTGATTCAGGAAGCGTACCTGATAATAACTCAAATGTATTTCCTGTATCGGATAAGCTATCGCCAAAGACATATAATCGTGAAAACTTGGTGGGTGAATCTAGATAAATGCGTTCATTAGCAAAGGCAAAGTTATAGAAGGGTGTTAGCCATAAAATATAAGCGACTATAAAAGTTCGTAAGTTAAAGCCATTCATTATCAACTCCCTTTGTTAATAAAACATGTTCTAATATTATTTCAGTATTTATTTAAATCTTGGGCGTTTATAGAATAAGTTTATATATCTAGCGTGGTCTTGGTGATTCAATGGTGAAAACACAAGAGAACGTTGATCATCATTGGGTTCAATAGATGATATTGGTTCGTGTTGCGGTGATGGCTGATCTTCTGAGAGTGATTGATACATATTCTGCCAAGCTTCATTGCGACTGCGCTTCTGGGGTAAACTCAAAGCAGTCACATCACAATGTATGGCTAGAGGTGAAAATCTTATTGCAGGTGGCGCTATTGGTGTAGGTGAACGAGGGGCAAAGAGGGCAGGAGAAGTTTGTGAAGTGCGTTCATCTGCAGCTGGTTGAGATGCATGTGGAACAATTCCAGCAGTAGTGGTAGTTTGACTGTCTTGATGGGTAGGGGATGGAGTTGCTAAGTGTGGGCTGCTACATTCAATGAGGGCTTGTTCTGATTCTACAGATTCTTCAGGTCTAAGCATATACAATCCTTATAACAAAATTTCTTATCCATGAAAGCTAATATTAATATATTATAATTTCAAGTGCCAGTCCTTGTGGTCAAAGATATAAATAATTCTTCAAGACGGGTAGATTTACTTTTCATTGATGTTATCGCAATATTTTTTTCTGATAATATTTTGAATAAAGGATTTATAGTAGTGTTTTTTAGAATTTCAACTTCTATGGTATGAGGATCAGTTATTTTAAAATTGTAGCCATCCAGTTTTAAGCTTGCGTCAACTTCATCTTTCGTAAATAACAGAAAATATTCTTTATCTAATTGTCTTAAAAAAGATTTAAGATCAGAATTAATTACAATTTCACCGTTATTAATAATGGCAATATTTTTGCATAGCTTTTCGGCTTCTTCTAAATAATGAGTAGTTAAGATTATAGACGTGCCTTCTTTGTTGATTCCAGTGATAAAATCCCATAGAGAACGACGTAACTCGATATCAACGCCGGCTGTTGGTTCATCGAGAATTAATAACTTTGGTTGATGGATGAGGGCTCTGACAATCATTACACGACGTTTCATTCCGCCAGATAATGATAAGCCATTACTTTTACGGCGATCCCAAAGATTTAATTGTTTTAAGTATTTTTCGGCGAGCGGCCTGGCTTCTTTTCTTGAAATGCCAAAGAATCCAGCTTGATTCAAAACTACGTCCTCTATGGTTTCAAACTGATTAAAATTTAATTCTTGCGGAACGACACCTATATAAGATTTAGCCTTAGACCAATCTTGTTCAATGTCAGTATCAAAGACTTTTACTGTACCGCTTGTTTTATTAATTAATGAGGCAATGATGCCTATAGTAGTCGATTTACCGGCGCCATTAGGACCTAATAAGGCAAAAAAGTCACCTTCTTTAACTGTAAAACTTATATCTTTTAAAGCATGGATAGCTGAGTTTTTTGTATTATAGTTCTTTGATAAATTATGTATTTCAAGAGCATTATAATTAGTCATAATTTATCATTATATATATTTATTTTGATTTATTACTAGCTTTAACAAAAGTATAAACTGGTAAACCAAGTAGCATTAAAATCATGCACCAGTAAACAATTGCAGTATCGGAGCTTGCAACAGCGAATAGGCCATAAAAGAAAGCGCTACTAGCTGTAAATATTATTAAACAATAATTTTTATAAGTATGCGACTTTTTATTTTTATTTAGTAATAATAATCTTGCGATAGCACAGAATAAAAAAGTGATAATAGTTTGAGCAGTAGATAATTCTAAAATAAATTTAAACATCGTAATCAAAGTGTCGCTGTAGTTTGCTAATATGACCACGCTCGTGATAAAACTTGACAAAATAATAGCTACATAAGGTGCCCCGTGTGTAGACTTTTTAGTAAACATTTGTGGGAATAAACCATCTTTGGCGATCGCATAAGAGATTTGTCCTTGCACCAGAATCCAACCATTAATAGCGCCAAAACAAGCAATAATTGCGCCGATACCAATCATGAAACTACCAGTGTTACCCCATAATACGAAAGCCGCATCTGTAAATGGGGCTGAGCTCATTTTTAGAATATGCGGATTAACTAATCCCATAACGGCCACAGTACTAGAAATATAAATAACACTTGCCAAGATGGTACCCAACATAGTTGCAAGAGGTATTGTTCTTTTTGGATTAATAATGCTGTCTGCAGGTATAGAGGCACTTTCTAAACCAATAAATGCCCACATGGTTAAAGTAATGGTGCTCACAATAGCGCCGGTATTACTTAGTGGACTTATATTAAAAGGTACAAAATTGCTGGTATCCATTTTAAATAAACCAAAGAAAGCAATTAATACAATAGGAATAATCTTTACTACTGTAGTTACGACTTGCATCATGCCGCCATTATACAAACTGTAAGCATTAATTAAAGTTAATGACCAGACAATAGCCATGTTACAGCTTAATGCTACTAGTTTATTAGTGGCTAATATTGGAATAAAAAAACTAGCATAGCTAGTAAACGATGTAGAAATAGCAGCAGTCCCCACACACAAGCTTACCCAATAACCCCAAGCTAGTAAAAAGCCAATAGCTTCACCGAACTCTTCTCGGCAGTAAACATATAAGCCACCAGTGTTCGGATAAGCTTGACTCAATTGACTAAAAACTAAAGCAAAAGCCAAGGCGCCGGCGGTCGAAATTAACCAACCAATAAGACTTATGCCACCAAAAGTGGCAAGGACAGCGGGCAATAAAAATATTCCAGAGCCGATCATATTGCCTAGAACTAGAGACGTTGCCATCCATAGACCCAAAGGTTTTGTGTTTGTATTCATATAAATAGCAACCTAAATTGATTTGATAATCTTTTGTTTTTATCACAAGGCGTAATATAATTACAAGCTAGTTTTAAAATTTAATTTGGGTGCTTAATGACAAAAACTATTAGAATCGCAACAAGACAAAGTAAACTAGCTTTATGGCAGGCTAATTGGGTGGCTGCGCAATTGGTAAAGTCATATCCACAGTTGAGCTTAGATATACAGCTGGTCAAAATTACAACTAAAGGTGATAAATTACTAGATCAGTCGCTCAGTAAAATAGGTGGCAAAGGTTTATTTGTCAAAGAATTAGAAACCGCTTTACTCAATAATGAAGCTGATATAGCAGTACATTCTTTAAAAGATATGCCTGCAGTACAGCCAAAAGGATTAGAACTTGCTGTTTATTGTAAACGTGAGGATCCACGTGATGTTTTAATCTCTAAAAACTACAAAAGTCTGGCCGAGTTACCTTTAAAGGCTAGTGTCGGCACTTCAAGTCTTAGGCGTGCTGCACAGCTTAAAATTATACGTCCCGACCTTAATATAGTAGCTTTGCGGGGTAATATAGATACGAGATTAAAAAAAGCCTTGGCTAAAGATACTCACCTCGATGCTATTATTTTAGCGGGTGCTGGTATCCATCGTTTATACAATTTTAATCATGATCATCATGATCCGCACTATCCTGATTTGAGCAAAAATCCCATCAGAGAATACTTACCGACTTTAAATTTTTTACCTGCTCCTGGTCAAGGCATCGTCACTATAGAAGCAAGATCTGATGATAACCAGATCAAAGAAATCATAAAGATTTTAAATTGCCCTGAGACTACTTATTGTGCTAAAGCGGAACGAGCTTTTAATCAGATGCTAGGGGGTAGTTGTGAACTACCAATAGCTGCTTTAGCAAAAATTGATTTAGCTAAATCAGAGCTTATTTTGTCTGGTCAGTTAGCATCGCCGGATGGAAATAAACAAATAACTGCAAGTTTAGATGGTAATGTTGCGCATGCAGTTGATATCGGTGAGCAGCTTGCTGAGCGAATTCTATCTTCAGGTGGTCAATCTATCATCGCGGCAATAAAACAATAATGTAGGACGCTAGGTGGACAATACTAAACCTTTAATAATACTTACAAGACCTCATGGCAGGAGTGATAGTTTAATCGCTAAATTGCATAAAAATAACTATTCAGCGATCAATATTCCGTGTCTTGCCATTAAGTATTTACGCCCACAATTTAATTTTACTTCTGAATATTCTAAGTTTATTTTTGTTAGCGTGAATGCAGTTGAGGGGTTTTTCAAGCTCTGCTCGACGCCAGTAGAAACAAAAGAGTTGATTGCAAAACTTAATAAAAGATCAGTTTATGCTATAGGTGCTGCAACGGCAGAGTTATTAAAAAACTATGGGATCAGCAATGTAATTTATCCATCACAAGCAAACTTAGAAAATAGCGAGGATTTTGTAAAATTAACAGAATTACAAAACATTGCAGATGATCATGTAGTCATCTCAGCAAAATTATCAAAAAAATGCGCAAGTTTTACTGAGATTGTTGTTTATCAAGGGGAGCGTCCAAACGGAATAATCTCCAAAGAATATATGAAATCTATAGATATAGATGTAAATATAGATGTAGATAGTATAGAGGGCGCTAATAATGAATTTATTATTGTTGTTACAAGCGCGAGCATCCTAGAAAATTTTTACAAAAAGCTTGATAATGATTTACGGCCAGAGATGCTTAATGCAAAGATACTGGTTCCGAGCCAAAGAATAGCAATAATTGCTTCAGATTTGGGATTTAAGAATATTTATTGTTCAAATAGTATGAATGAAGAAACTATTCTTGATATGATTAGTAAAATAAGCAAACAAATATAATGCTAAAGCTATAAACCAAGCTTTATTTAATTTTTTAAAGATAATACTTATGTCACCATCAGATGCTAAAGATGCTAATTATAATGATAAAAGTCGTAATAAATTTAGTAAGAAGATTATAAAAATATTTATTGCGGGCATTATTGTCTTATTCGGTCTTTATTATTGCTATCACTATTTTTATATAGTTAATCAAAAGATATCCAGTCCTGCTCAGCCCCATTTTGCTATCAATACTAATCAATTAAACAAAATAACTACTGAGTTAGAACAATTGAAAGGCCAACTTGCTGTAGCCCAGGATGATTTAACTCGCTTAAATAATATTTCAAGTATTACGGCTACGCAGGAACCAAATTACCAAGCTAATCTACTTAATATTAAGAATTTGGTCACAATAGCTATTGTAAAGCTCAATATAGAGAAAGATGTCGATGCAGCTAGCGAAGCATTAATGCTTGCACAACAAAACTTACTCAACACCCACAGCCATGATTTACAAACGTTACGTAGAGATATTCTGATTAAGTTAGAACAGCTTAAAGGCATTAAACAAGCTGATGTTTTGCAGATTAAAGCGGCTTTACAAGAATATGCTAATATAATCGACAAAGTATCTGTTTTGGATTTTGTCTCGGCTATAAAAAATGAAAAAGCTGTAAGCCGCCAAAACAGGGAGCCTGAAGATCCAAATGAAACTCTCTGGCGTAGATTTATAATTAATTTTCAAAATAATTTCTATGAACTAGTCAAAATTAGAAACATTAAAGGCTCAGATGTTAGCTTTGCCAAGTTACAGAGCGAAGAACATATAAATTTGATAAAAACATATTTTAAATTGAAAACTACTGAGTTAAGTATTGACTTACAGCAACGTAATCAAAAGTTTTTTAAAGCAGATGTTAATGATCTGCTGTATAACACAAATTTATATTTTGCTAACAATCTCGATTTAAAACAAAAATTATTGAATTTATTGAATAGTATAAAAGATGTCAATATTAATCCAGATTTACCTGAGCTATATAGTCTGGCAGATCAAATTGATAAATTAATCCAAGATAAAAAACAGAGCCCAGTATCTAACGAAAAGCTAATAACTCAATAGTTACCATATGAAAAAACTTTTTATTTTTATAACCGTAGTTTTATTTTCTATACTACTTGGTTTGTACATTAAGCAAGATAGCGGTTATATTCTAATTTCATATAAAACCTGGATAATTGAATTGAGCCTGTGGTTGGGTGTCATTTTTATACTGCTTACAGTGGTTGTTATGCACAAGCTGTTAAGTTTTTTAAGTTTTATTCTTGATATTCCACAAAGAACAAAATTATGGTTTAGAAATCATCAACAAAAAAAAGCTTACTCACAAACAAGTGATGGCTTGTTAAAGCTAGCAGAAGGCAATTATAAAAAAGCTGAAAAATTATTGATACGAGCAGCTAAAAACCAATATAAGCCTTTGATTAATTATTTAACTGCCGCACGTGCCGCACAGGGTTTATTTGATATTAATAAACGAGATGAATATTTACGTAAAGCTTTTGAATGTTCGCCAAAAAGCGGTTTGTCGATTGGTCTAATGCAAGCAGATTTACAATTAAAAAACAAAGAGCATGAAGCAGCTTTAGCGACTTTAAACCATTTGCAAATGGAGTACGGCAATAACAAATTAGTGCTAAAACAATTATTAATAGTCTTCATTAAACTTAAAGATTGGCACAATGTAATTAGACTTTTACCAGAATTAGCACGCTATCGCTTATACTCGCCAACAGAAATAGAGAATTATGAAATACTAGCAGCAAAAGGCTATTTTCGATCACTGTCAGCAAATTTATCAGCGTTATCTTACGAACAGCTTAACTTTAATCTTGATGAATTTTTTGACATGTATTTAAGCTCTAAAGCCAAACATAACAATGAAGTTGTTTATGCTTATGTGAAGACTTTATATGCTATCAAAGAAAAATATTACGTTAATAATGACTATAGCCAGGCTCGAAAACTTAACCAAGAATTAGAAAATACGGCTATTAGTCTGATTGATAAAACTCTTAAATACAATCAAGGACAAACTAAAGCTATTGACAGTCAAAACAGGTTGTTCAGACTTTATGCTGAAATTGCGACAAGTGAAGAACATTTAGCGAGTCTAGAGAAATATTTAAAATACGAGCAATATAATTTAAATTTGTTGTTTGCTTTAGGCAAAATAGCGATTAGGCATGAAAACTATGATAAAGCTTTCCAGTATTTAAACCAGGCGAAAAAATTAGAAGAACAAAATAAAGTAACTAAGTCTAAGTTACCAATTGATAATTATTTTGCTTTTGTTTTAATGAAGCTAGGTAAACAGCAAGAAAGCTTAAATATTTTTCATAATTATTTTAAAGCCTACCAACAGGCTTAATAATAATATTCATAATAATCAGCAGTAAGCCTGCAAATGAAATAAATGACCAAGCAGCAATGGAAATATGCAAAAATTCCCAGCTGACTTTGGCGCAATCACCGCTACCTATAACTGCTGCTTTCAATGCATCAAATAAAGGCAGATACTGCAGCATTATCTCTAAACTTGGGCCGCAAGCCGGCGCTAAGCCTGGGGGTAGGCTTTCGAGCCAAATATGCCGTG
>CAYLXL010000025.1:25124-30102 GCA_964387745.1 uncultured Gammaproteobacteria bacterium
GCCGCAAGGCCAATACCTAGACAGCAAAGCATTAAACTGGTTATTCCATAGTTACGCATGCCTTTAATTCTAGGATTATGTATATAGGCTATAAGGGCCACCATGCCTATAGCTATAAATACAACTCGTTGTAGCATGCACAAAGGACAGGGAGTAATATATTTAACGTATTGTAAATAAAGCGCAAATCCTATTAGGCCAGTAGTAATTAACAAAATTGCTAAGAATAAATACCGAGATTTAATGTTAAACATAATTGATACCCTTAAAAATTTTATTATATTTAATTATTATTTATAAACCAAATACAAACCAAATATAAACCAATTTTTTTAATTATGGTAAACTAGCTAGATTATATATTCTAAATTATTTAGTGAGCTAAAATTGAATCAGAATAAATACGCTAGTAAGTTAATTGCAAGACATAAGAATACCAAAGCCAGAGTTGTTGAAGTAACCACTGCTCATGGTAACTTTATTACCCCATGTTTTATGCCAGTGGCTACCCGGGCTGTGTTTAATAATATGGGCCCTGAGGATGCAGCAGATACTAATAGCCAGATTATCCTAGGAGGCAATACTTATCATATGTTAGTTTCTCCAGGCATGGAGGTTATCCAACACGCTGGTGGTATGCATAAATTTATGAATTGGTCTGGGCCTATGTTAACTGATAGCGGTGGTTTTCAGGTTTTTTCTTTAGCTAGAACTAATCCTAAAAACTGTAAAATAGATGAAACAGGCGTCAAAATTACTCATCCTGAGACTAAGAATATCATTATGATGACCCCCGAATCGTCTATTATAACGCAAAAGACTATTGGTGCGGACATTATTATGGCATTTGATCAATGCACGCCAGACGATTTGAGTGTTGATGAAGCTGTACAGATTATGCATCGAACTCATCGCTGGTTGGTGCGTTCCATGGAACAACATGCGAAACAACCGCAATCTGATTATGGCTATGATCAAGCTTTATTCGGGATTATCCAAGGTGGAGTTTATCAAGATCTTAGATTAGAAAGTGCTGAGTTCATTATTCAACAAAATACGGATGGGATTGCAATTGGAGGCGAGTCCATTGGTTTTGATATGGAAAAAACTAAGTTGATCATGCAATGGTTGGAGCCAATTCTACCAGCTGAAAAAGTTCGCTACACTATGGGCGTTGGCTTAAATCCGCAAGATTTATTCGATGTAGTGCGTATGGGGGTTGATATTTTTGACTGTGTCGCTCCGACCAGGAATGCTCGTCATGGTGCGCTTTATTGTGGAAAAATAGAAGCTGATGTAGAAAATAACTGGTTAAAATTTACTGGTACAGAAAATGCTGAAGCTAGGATATTAATTAAAAAAAGTATTTATAAGCTGGATGACAACCCGATCATGGCTGATTGTAAATGTTATACTTGTCAAAACTATAGCAGATCGTATTTACATTTTTTATTTAAATCTAATCAAGTTGCTTATACGCGTCTAGCATGTATTCACAATGTGGCTGTTATGCAACTTGCTTGTGATACAATGCGGGAATTTATTATTAATCAACAAGCTTAATTACAAATTATGGAAAACAACCTAAATAATTTAGACCGTGAAAAATTAAATTTACCTAACGATGGTAAAAAATTATTATTACATTCCTGTTGCGCACCATGCTCAGGTGAGGTAATGGATTATGTTCACCAGTCTGGGATTGATTTTACTGTCTATTTTTATAATCCTAATATTCATCCGCGTGATGAGTATAATTTACGTAAAGATGAAAATAAGCGTTTTGCTGATAAATACAATATACCCTTTATAGACGCTGATTATGATCGGGATAATTGGTTCGCACAAGCAAAAGGCATGGAGCATGAACCAGAACGAGGTATACGCTGTACTATGTGCTTCGACAAACGTTTTGAGCAAACTGCTCACTATGCTTTTGCTAATAACTTTGATGTTATTAGTAGTACTCTGGCGATCTCTCGTTGGAAAAATCTAGAACAAATTAATGCTGTAGGCATTCGTGCTGCTAGTCTTTATCCTAATCTCACTTATTGGACGCACAACTGGCGTTCTCTTGGTGGAGCTAAACGTATGTTAGAAGTTTCTAAACAAGAAAAATTCTATATGCAAGAATACTGTGGTTGTGCCTATTCTTTGCGTGATACCAATAAGTGGCGTGACGACAATGGTCGCGACAAAATTGTACGCGGCGTTAAGTACTACGGCGTTGATGATGAGGCTTGACTTGCCAGCATATTATATCTAGTTGCAAAATTTCATATAAAAAAACTTCCCATATAAAAAAGAATTTGTTAACATTCTTTTGTGAAATTATTTCATATAAAAATTAAGGAAGTTTATGAAGTTCAATATATTCAACAATCAATCTTTTTCTCACTCAGCATTTATTAGCCTTTTCGGTTTAACCGGTCTCTTAAGCATATTGGGGGCTGAGCATGTTTACGCCAATAGTAAAATAATAGATAACTTGCAACAACAAGATCATTTTATTTATCAAGGTAATTTAAAGCTCACCAATAGCAAATTAAATACGGCAGAAATCCAAGGGTCAAATCATTTGTTAAAAAACAATTTTTTAGGTACTACTGCTATTAATGGCAACTCAGAATTGCGAGAAAATAATTTTGAGCAAATTTTGAAATTAACAGGCAATATTAAATCCAGTAATAATACATTTAGCGACAATGTTACAATCAATGGCCATCTTAAAGATCAAGAAAGTCGTTTTCTAGAAGATTTGAAAATTATAGGCAAAGCTGAAATGGCCCACTCAGAAGTTGTTAAAAAAATGGAGATAGATTCTAATGACATAAAATTAGAAAATTGTCATATATCAACTATTAATTTTATCAATAAAGAAGATACTCGCTTAGTGAAATTATATCTTACAAATAATACTAAAATAAATGGTGATATAAATTTCAGTAATGCAAAAGGCCAGGTATATAAAGATAGTACTGTTGTTATTGAAGGTAGTGTGATTGGCGGTGAAGTCATCAATAAATAAATTAATCAATTAATCAATTAATCAAAAGGAAAAACATGAACACGATACAATTGGTCCCAAGAAAAGCTGATATCTTAGATCAGGTTCATTTAAATACAGAATATAAAGTGTTTATAGACGAGCTTGGTAGGATTGAGATTATTGATGATGAACTTCTAGAAGAGTTTAAAGAAAAAAAGCTAGCTAAAGCTGAGATGAATACAACATATCTTAATTTTAGTTGTAATGGTAATTCTAGTTGTTATTGAGATGCGTGTAGGGACGAACTGTGTTCGTCCTATAGGATAAAATTATTCGTTAAATAGGATGAAAATGGATATTAATTTAGCCCGTCAAGTTGCGTTTAATAATAAATTTTTAGAGCTAATTTTATTTATTACAGAGCAATGTAATTTCCGCTGTAAATATTGTTATGAAGATTTTGCCATAGGCAGAATGACCCCGGAAATAATATTAGGTATCAAGAATCTTATATTAAATCGTGCTAAAAATAACGAATTAGATATCTTAAAGATATCTTGGTTCGGTGGCGAGCCTCTTATCGTCAAAAATCTTGTGTATGATCTCAGTGACTTTATACAGCATACTGCAGATACATATAAAGTAAAATATTATGGAACAATGACTACTAATGGTTATTTATTAACACCTGTTGTGATGGAGACTTTGTGTAATTTTGGTATTACAAGTTTCCAGATATCTCTTGATGGTATAAAAGCAGAACATGACAAAACTAGGACGAGAGTAGATGGCAAGGGAACTTATGAGAAGATTTGGCAAAATTTAATCGATCTGAGTAAAACTAATTTTGATTTCGAAGTAGTTTTACGGATACATGTTCATATAGACAATTACGATAGTATTAGAGAATTTTTAAGATTAATTATTGCAAAGTTTGGTGCAGATAAAAGATTTAATATTTTTATTAAGGGTATATTTGGTTGGCAAGGTGCTGGTGAAAACGTTCAACGTTTAGTTGCTAAACAAGATTTTTACCAAAAACTAGCTGAATTAAAGCAAGAAGTAAGTAATCATATAACTCTCTATAAAGATAATCAGAGTAGGACGATGTGTTACGCTGCGATGGGTAATTCTCTAGCTATCAGAGCTAATGGGCAAATTGCTAAGTGTACCGTGGCTCTTAATGATGATCGCAATAATATAGGCAAGATAAATATTGATGGGACTTTAGATATCAATAACTTCAAGGCTAACAAATGGATTAATGGTTTGATTATTAACGATCCAGCAGGGGTTCGGTGTCCCATGCAAAAGATGAATAGTTATTATGAGAATTAAAATTTTATTGCATTTATACTAGAGGTCCAGTTATTTAGCTAGAACTTTTCCTCACCCCAGCCCTCTCCTAGAATTAGTTCAGAAAAATTTACTATTTAGGGGCTAGGAGAGGGAGCAGATCCTGCATGCTGCAATTAAGGTGAGTTAAATAAGTAAATATTCTGAATCATGAACTATGCACCAGTATGTTAATTTAGCTCGCGATTTGCGTAAACGTTCGACTGAAGCAGAAGCATCTTTATGGACATATTTACGTGATCGCAAATTGGCTGGATACAAGTTTAAGCGACAAGTGGCAATAGATAAATATATAATTGATTTTTTGTGTATCTCCAAAAAACTGATTATCGAACTTGATGGTTATCACCATATTAATTTGAATGCAGAACATAAATTTAGAACTCAGAGGTTAGAAATTCTTGGTTTTAGTGTCCTACGTTTTTGGAATGATGATGTTTTATATAGAAGACAAGAGGTTCTTAAAGCTATAACAGAGCGTTTGAGTTTACCACCATAGAGCCAATTTAATTCACCTTCACAGTAGAGCGCACAATCTGCTCCCTCTCCTAGCCCCTAAATAGTAAATTTTTCTGAACTGATGTGGTCTAATAAAAGTAGACACCTAAATAGAGAGAGATTATGTTATAATCT
>CAYLXL010000026.1:0-9969 GCA_964387745.1 uncultured Gammaproteobacteria bacterium
TAGCATGTGAGTCAGTTTTCTGTGGGTGTGATTTAATTATGATTCAACACGCATGTACTTATGTATAATTTAGCGCTAGAGCTAGGGCTCACACATGATAAGGGTAATAATCGATTGGAGGGGGGGATAAGTATTATATCAGCAGCCGCAACCTGCCATAAGCTAAAAAAATATTAACTTTTGCTCATTTTAAAAAAAACTTATCTATTCTTAATATGTACACACACCACAAGGATAGTTAATATGCAAAATTTAAAAAGTTTTACAAAATATTTATCTAGCTTAGTAATGCTTAGTCTACAATTAATAACTTATGCTGATGTTAATGGCGTCGAAGTTATCGGATCGGAAACTGTAATTTTATCTGAAAGAACTGCTGAACCAAAAGAAATCAAACTTAATAAAGTTAAACTCAGTGATAACTTTAAGCAAGAAATGAAATCCATTGTGAGAACTCTAAAGTTTCAACCAGAACAACAATCTTTTTTCAATATTAATGACTTTGACACCGATGTGGGCATGAATAATGTTCCTGTACTTGATCAAGGCAGAAATAATACATGTGCTCTATTTGCTATTTCAGCCTGGTTAAATGCTAATAAGAACGCAGGGGATTATGTTAGTCAACAATGTCTCTTAGAGTTAGGGGTATATTTAAATCAATATAACGGTGAAGATTCAGGTTGGGATAATATTCGTTCTGGGACAGTTTTTCTTGACCGAATTAATAACTATGGGGCAGTTAATAAATCAACTTGTCCACGACAATACCCAGAGAAATCGCAAATTATGGATCCGCAAACCTACTGGAATTATAGTGAAGGTAGATGGTCGCAAAATTTAAACTGGTCATATGTCCAGCCTAAAGATTTAAATGTTGTCCGTCAGGCATTAAATAAAGGTCAAAGAGTATATATTGAAGTCTTACTGCATAAAAATTACGTCCCTGGTTTTCCAATCAATGGTAACTCAGAAGGTCTATGGGCTCTACCAAAAGATCCTTATGAGCGTCAAGGTTTTATCAATGACATTTTAAGTAATAACAATATAGTTGGACATGCCTTAGTGGTTACTGCTTATAGCGATTCAAAAAATCTTTTCAAAGTAAGAAATTCCTGGGGTACTAAGTATGGTGATAAAGGGGAGTTCTATATGTCTTATGATTTTTATAAGCTAATGGATTACAATGCTATAGTTATGTATTAATCACTGCTGCTCATCTAATTACCAAACCAACAACGTAGACCGTTGTTGGTTTTTCATTATAAATTAAGATAAGAAAAACTAAATAGATTAAGCCAAATCGGTTTGCTATTGTCTTTAAGCTATGCCTATAATTGAATACATAGATTATCAATCTGCAGCCATACATGAAAAAAATATTTTTCATCTTCAAAACAGTTTTTTTATCGCTAGCTTTTGTATCATCATCGTGGGCCATTATCAAGCAATCAAACACTATAAGCACTATTCTTGACAACGTCACCCCTAATACTTTAGTGCTATTGGATATTGATAATACTATTTTACAACCTAAGCAAACCTTAGGTTCTGATCAATGGTACAGTAATATGGTTAAAGTTTTTAAACAAACTATGCCCGATGCAAAAGCTAAAACACGAGCAATTGCTATTTGGCAAAGAATACAAAATAAAATTGAAGTTGTGCCAATGGAATCTACGACTATAGAGGTTATAAAAAAATTACAAAAAGATAATATTAGGGTGATGGCATTGACTGCACGCTCAAAGCCGGTAGTGGATAGAACAATTGAATTATTAGCTGAATTGGGGTTAGACTTTTCTATAAATAATACTGAATTTAATAACGTTAAGTTATACCCAAAACATGATGTTAAAATCAAAAAAGGCATTATATTTATTGGTCCATTAAATAACAAGGGTAAGGTTTTATTACGTTTTTTAGAAAAGACTAGCCTAAAGCCAGAAAAAATTATTTTTGTTGATGATAAAGCAGAGCACACACAAAGCGTAGATGCTGCATTAAACTCAATTGGCATGGATCATTTAGTTATTCGCTACGGTGCCGCAGATAAACGTGTAGCAAGCTTTTCTAAGAAAATAGCCGATAAACAACTTGATATCTTTAATCGCTGTAATAAAATTGTCTCAGATCAATATGCTGTGAAAAATGCAAATATTAAAGTCAAATGCAGTCAGCTTTCCGCAGCTGCAGTGGCAGAATGAATAATAATATATCAGAAAATATAATAGTTAGAGTTTAAATGAAAAATACAGCCCCTGTCTCGTTAAACGGTGTGCCTGAAACAATGTTATACACTCTTTACAACCGCGCACAAGAGGCCAGACGCTCTACAAGAGTTATAAATGATCCTGAAGCCATACGTATTTATAATTCCATTAATTTTGATTTTAGACGTTTTTTTGGTAGCATTTTAAGTGGCGCTATTGCTTCTAGAGCCGCAACAATAGATGGTTTGTTATTGAATTGGTTGCAGCAGCATCCTAGTGGCCATGTTATAAGTTTAGGAGAAGGATTAGAAACACAAAGGCATCGTGTCGATAATGGAGCACTGCGTTGGATTACTGTTGATCTGCCAGAAGTAATGGCAGTTAGAGAACAATTCTTACCAGCAACGAATCGTTTTATAAATCTAGCACAAAGCGTTTTTGACTTCACTTGGCTTGACCGAGTTAACGCCGATGATAATGTTTTTATTGTTGCTCAAGGTCTATTCATGTATTTTCCAGAAAACCAAGTTAAAGAAATAATAACTACGATATTTCAGCGCCTACCCAAAGCACGCTTAGTTTTTGATTTTGTATCAATAAACTTTATTCAAAAAGCACAAAATGGTTTTAAACTAACAAATTCTTACACTCTACCGCCTATGTATTGGGGGAGTGGTCATCATAAAATTAAGCAAACGCTGCAAGACTGGCTTCAAGAAGACATAATTACTACCACTAAACATTATGATATATTTAGTCATGGTATCAAACATTTGATTCTGGATAAGCTACTTAGAAAAGTCTCTAGTATTGGTAATCAGTTACCAGGGATTGCTTATGTTTATGCAAATCAATAAAAGCATACACAGATGTGCGTGAAGTCGCTATTCTGGACGGCATTTCAAACCAGGTTTGAAATGCCTAGAGCCAATAAAAATATTTACTCTTAGATAAACCATATTCTTGTTTATTAATTAAATATGTTTTGTTAACATTGTGAATATTTTAATTTAATTTAATTTAAAGGGCATTTATGGTTGAGTTTGAACCGAGAGCTAAATCTGCTAAATCTGCTAAATCTGCTAAATCTGCTAAATCTATAGTTACATTTAATTCGTTATCTTCATTATCAAAGAGTATACTTTTTCCTTATATAAAACATTGGGGCATATTGAGCTATGAGCATTATCAAGAATCTGAGCTTCTTAAGCAAGACATCAATAGCCCTTTGCCATACGTCAGGCTTAATGGTAAAAACATTGGTGCTCAGTATGCAATTACATACGCTATTCTTTTGGATGATCATGGATTGCTTGATGAGTTAATAGGTTATGGAGCGGATTTTAATTGTAAAGATGGGTTTAATGAAAATAAGACACCACTTGATTTAGCCTACGAGTATGGTCGTCTTGAAATAGCTAAAACGTTAATCTCAAAAGGAGCTAAAACAACTAATGCATGTGTAATGCCTGAAGTGTCTCTCTTGAGAAACCCTATTGGATTTATGTGGGTTATGAGTGAATTGCTTAAGTGCAGGCAAGTTGATTATCTGGGTATTGAGTGCGAACTACCATCACCTGATAAACTAAGGGCATCTTAAAGTTCATAGTACACCTTTAGCTCTAGCTTTCTCATCTCGGTCAAGGCAGCTATGCTGCCGCAGAACCGAGATCTTTTTAGCACATAAGCAAAATAAACTAATTTTTCACTGCGTCATCAACTTTTTCACCAGCTTTTTGCATTGGGCCTTTGTCTTTAAGCGCATCTTCTACTTGATTGACTTTTTCATCAATTTTTTCGCCCATTTCTTCTGCTGGGCCTTCTTTGCTACATGCAGTCATCATTAATACAGCACTAATCAATAAAGATGATAATATTTTTTTGTTCATAAATATTTCCTATAGTAAGGGGGGGTTAATTACTAGAATAAAGATTTTGACGTACAATAACAACTTACATGATCTAATCATGGCTTACAAGTATATTTTTTTCAAACCTTATAGGTATGAAAAAATAGTTACACAAGCTGTATTTTAGTGTATATTTTTAATCATGAGATTTAAAGAACTACTGCAACATGATTCTATAACAGGTATTACTTTATTAGTTGCGACAGCTTTTGCTGTGGTATTAGCTAATGTATCACCATTGATTTATAGTGAAGTAATCAATCTAAAACTGACCATATTGCTCGGCGAGGCTGGTTTAAGTAAGCCATTACACTTATGGATCAATGATGGCCTCATGGCTATATTTTTCTTCTATATTGGTTTAGAACTCAAAAGGGAGTTTCTAACCGGACATTTATCTAATATACAGGCAATGATGCTGCCGGCCGCCGGTGCGGTGGGTGGGATTATTGTACCCGTGCTAATTTTTTATGCTTTTAATAGTAATAATAGTATTAATCTACAAGGGTGGGCTATCCCAGCGGCAACCGACATCGCTTTTGCTTTGGCTGTGCTGAGTTGTTGTGCACATAAAGTTCCAGGATGGGCAAAAGTTTTTTTGCTTACATTGGCTATTTATGATGATCTAGCCGCTATTGTGATTATAGCTATTTTTTATACCAGCACTATTTCTTATATATCTTTATTAGCTTCATTGCTACTAATTATAATGATGCTATTGTTCAATAACTTTAAAATTCACAGGCTTTCTGTTTATGTTATTTGCGGTATTATACTATGGGCATGCGTCTTAAAATCTGGCGTACATGCGACACTGGCTGGTGTTGTAACTGCACTTTTGATACCGCAGACTAATGAAGTGAAGTCACTAGAAAAAAATTTAAGCCCTTGGATTACTTTTTTAGTCTTACCTTTATTTGCATTTGCTAATACTGGCATAAATTTTTCACAATTGTTCGAACAAGGGGTTACCAATCCTGTAAGCATGGGTAGTGCTATGGGGTTATTTTTTGGTAAACAAATAGGTGTCTTTTTATTTTGTTTATTCGGCATTAAGATGTTTAGTTATCGAAGACCTAAAGAATTTAATTATAAAATTCTATATGGCTTATCTGTCTTATGCGGAATAGGTTTTACGATGAGTATATTTATAGCTTCATTATCATATCTTCATAATGAACAACTGGTCCTACAAGCAAGAGCAGGAGTTCTACTTGGTTCTATTTTATCAGGAATCTTAGGTTATCTTATTCTTTATTCTGAGTTTAAAAAAATAAAAACATAATACATGCAATTTAATAAAATATTTTCTGCTAAAATCTTAATTATAATAATTATATTGTTTTCATGCGGTTGTAGTGATTCAGCATCAAATTATCGAGAGACTAAAAAGATAGTTTTTTTTGATGAAAACTATAAAGAACAGAAATTTGATATATGCGCAGACAAACAACATAATAAATATTGTCTTAGTAATGAACAAGTTTTGTCTACTATTTATGGTTCTAATACATCATTCACTCAACCTAATCTAGTTAAAATTAATACGAAAGGAGAAGGGAGACTTATTTATTCAGCTGCATTTGAAAATCACAATCAACTGTTCGCTCTGTTTGTGTCAGGTTTTAGTAAATATGATAACTCAAGTTCGATTGAAACCTGTCACAGTTGTGTGCAACAAATGGGTATAGCAATCTATGCTTTCGATTCTACAAAGCATAAATGGGAATTTTTTTCAATAAATCCTAATGTGGGTACTTATGGATCATACGGTGAAATCAATCTTGGTGTCGACAAAAACACTAATTTGAGTATTTATCCTGGATTAAATCAGGATTATTTGTTAACCCTGGAAATGGGGTTTACTGCTCAAGGTTATACATCAACTAGTATATCTACAATTTCTGTTATTCAAGCTTTGGGAGATAAGGCAACTAAAGATCTTGGTACAATTGATACCTCGCTAATTAATTGTAGCGGTATACAAAATAGTGCGCTTGATTGGGACTCAAAACAATTTGTTATATTCAGTAAAGAAAATATATATCCTGAAATCCATCTGGATATCGAATATAAATCAGAACCTTGTGAAAGTGAAAAAGCTAAGGTTTTACGTACTGAAAAACAAATTTATAAATACAGCCCTGATCAAAATAAATATTTAAAATAAATTAAATTTTATTAAATTTTTAATCCTAATCGGAACATAATATATCTTGCATTAAACGCATAAAGTGTGTAGTTTATTGAAGATAATGTAGTTTTTTTATTATTGTATGCCTTATTATCCTGATAGTTACAAGCGCTTAGATCAAGGTCAAGTTGACTCAAGACTTATAGAAATGGGATTCAAGTTAGTAGAAGAAAGATCAAGCCCTCTTCATAGTAGGCCGTTTTTCCTACGTGAAACTATGCAGCTAGAAAAAATGGGCTGTGAATTTGTAGAAGAGACTATAGCTTCTGTCTGTTCAATAAGATCATCCAAATCATCCAAATCATCAGAATCATCAGAATCATCAGAACCATCAGAATCATCAGTAGGCTTAGATTTAGAATTAGATCAAGTAGAAAAAACAGAAAGCGAATTACCAAAACAAGAAGCTGCAATTGAAGCGCCTCAAAGAAAATCTAGTTTAGTACCATTACCGCCATTAGTTTTTCCAACAAGAATGAGAGCAATGTCAGATCATTCTCGTAATACAATATTATTGATGGACACTTTAAAAAGATATCGTTCTGAGTATTTACCTACAACTAGCACAAGAAGATTAGCAGAGAGAGCTAGACCAGCTGTTAAAGAGTGTGGAGAGATACCAGTTTTACCAAGGGTTGGGGCAGGTAGATTAACACACTTTTAAAAAGAGCTACATTCTACCGAGGTTGAATGTCGTAGCTTTAAAGAACATTCAAACGCTTTTTTAAATAAGAGACTCGTCGGAAGCATAACTAGCAGAGGGTACAGAGTCATCTGTATTAACACCCATGCAGTTGGTGAAATTGCTTGCCAGCTATTTAGTTGCGGCAGATGTACCCAGTTAATATTTTTATCAACTTCAGTAAACATGTAACATACGAAAATTATAATCCAATATAACACTGTTGAGTGTTTAAAAGATGAATGATCGTATCCCCATAAATATAGATATCTAATTGAGTATATGGGTAAAAGCAAGTGGAACAAAGAGAGTCCACGAAGAAATAAGCTCAATTGACTATCAAACATGTAATTAGACATTCCTAAAAGGTTTTGCCCAGTAAATAAATTATAAAAGAAATCGAAGCACCAATTGATTTCACTAAACAAACTAAGAGTTCCTGCTATACTAATCAATAACGCTGAGCTGCTATAAACTCCAAGAAAAATTAAAAATAATGCAATATCGGAAAACCATAAAAAGTTTTCTATACCGTAATGTTGATAATAACTTGGGATAAGGATTGAGAGTAATAGACCTAATAGTAATTTGCTCATGTTTTCTAATTGCTACCTTGTTCACACATGATGGCTATTATTTTATCTTCTAAACAAGAGAGCATAAAACGTGTCATGGGTTCCATGTCATTAGTTTCATAAAATTCCAACATTAATTTGTTGAATTCTAATTGATGCTTGGCTGGTAGATTTATAGCCGGATAGCCTTTAGATAACAGCAAGCCATTCATCATCAAGCGTCCCATTCGTTTATTTACATCATAGAAAAATTGTATTCTCGCCATTTGCAAGAAGACAGAGATAGCTTGTTTATAGACATCATCAATTTTTAAGATCTGCTCAACCATTTCATCCCAAAGCTGATCAAGCAGATGGGCTTTAGGGGGTAAATAATCAGTACCGGCAATAGTAACCAAACCTGTTCTAAATTTGCCCCATTCTAAAGATTCTTCTTTAGCAGCAATATGGTGCAGCCTGATAGCAAATTCTTTATCCAAAGAAAAACTATTATTTTCTACAGCATCAAATAAAAATTCAAAGGCCTTTATTTGATTAGATGTGATAACTTGATCCGTTAATTTGTGTCCTCCAATAGTCACTCCATCTAATAATGTTTGAATCTCAGGTAACGTGTAGTTGATACCTTCCAGATTCACTACATTGTAGATAAATTCTGATAGTTGTTTTTTGGCTAGAAAAAGAGCCTTGGTTTTATTGCGAACTATCTTGTCTAACATATCTGGTATTTTATTGGTTTGAATTTACTGAAAATTATACCTGAGATTTAACTGCAAATCTCTGATTCGTCTAACTTTTTAGTAATAATAGTGAACTTTTAATCGCAAATCATTGATGAATCATTCAACTAACTTCTAGTAACTATCTAGTGAGATCCGTCTCAAAAGCTCGGAAAGGTGAATGCACACTCCTAGGTTACTTCGAAGGTCGCGATAGCAAATAGAAAGTTTAATATTTAATATACTATAATATAAAATATAGCGAAAAATACAAATGGACTTATCGTGGATATAAACAGCAATTTAATAAAACAATCTGTGCTTTTTTTAACTGCTGTACTTAGCACCCTTAATTGCCTCACCTTTGCAAGTAATCAACCATTCTCACCAGATAAAAATGCCAGGCTAGGCGGTGCTTATTTAAATAGTTCTAGGATGCCTATGCATAATGTCTGTATTAAAACTGACAAAATCAATCTTGGGGTTGTGCAGAAAACAGTTACATTAAGCTATGTAAATAATATCCACACACTAGCTAAAAATTTAAATATAAATTTAGATGCAAAAGCTGGCTGGGGCAGGTTTAGCGCTAGTAGTGAGGTGGATTATATTAAATCTGTTCTGGAAAGCAATCGTAGCTTAAGTTTTTCTTATCAAGGTTTAGTCATGGCTAGTTTGAACGTGGATTCCTCAGATTATTATAAAACTAGCGCTTTAAATCCAGGAGCTTTAGCTGCCTACAATGAAGGACCAGATTCATTTATTCTACGCTGCGGTGATAGTTACATACAGCGCCTAGATTTAGGTGCTATTTTAAGCGTGACTATGCGCTTAAATTTCGCCAGCTCTCTTCATAAGAAAACATTTCAAGCAAAAATTAATGGTGGCTTTGGCGACATTCTTAAAGCTTCAGCTAGAACAAAGCAAATCGTTGAAGAAAATAATCTCAAAGGATCTATTGATGTTATTGCATTCCAAAAGGGTGGCGATCCTAATAGGTTAGATATGGTTTTTGGATCAAATACTGAGCATAATATTATTTCGTGTGATATTCAGAATGTAGATAATTGCACTAATGCTATTAATGACATCATAAACTATGCACAATCACGTGGGGCCTGGAACAATATTGGTTTCTCAGAACAAGTAAAAATAGTCGATAATAAACTAGTTGCCAATAGCTTATTCCCAATCAACATTGAAGATGCAACCATAGGTAACTATAGTGAGGATTTTGGTTTAACAATCCCTGAAATTCTACCTAAAGAAGAAGTTGTTGCAGCTAGAGTGCGTTTAACAGAGCTCTATGATCACTATGCTGATAATCTAAATTTTTATAATTCTATTAAAGATGGTATTGCTTATTCTCATTTAAGCTTCTCTGCACAACAAGAACTTTTAAATATTGCTGAACAACTTAGAAGGAATATGTCAAATTTTACCAATGGTAAAGCTTTAAACTGCTTTTTACCAGCTCATCTCAATGACTGTCCTCAAATAGTTGATAATATAGAGATACTGGTAAATAAAGATCTAGATTTGAAAAAACTTACAGCTTTAAAAGGTGCCTATTATTTTAATTTTGGTACTCGTATGCTAAACAATCCTCAAATTCTAGTACCGAGACACAACGGTAACTATTCTGTTTATAATACCGATATGGATCCGCTGTCAGA
>CAYLXL010000026.1:9979-28452 GCA_964387745.1 uncultured Gammaproteobacteria bacterium
CAATTACAAACCACTCATGATTATAGATCTATCATACCTAACGGTAGTTTTGATAAAATGGAGCAAAATGGCGTCATGACTAACTATAGAATATTTCCTTCTCCAGGCTTTCTAAGTATTGGTTTAGATCCTAATGGTTTTGGATATGCAGGTCCGTTTCCTATGCAATATACAGAAAATGGAACTCCGCGTCCTGGAGCTGCAAATGTGGTAGTGCTTATGCCGTTTTGAGGGCATAACTTATAATTTTTAACCAGGTTACTTAATTTTCGAATATAGTTTGTTCTTGATTTTGTTATAAACCGCCGCTAAAACGAAATAACTTACTGTTGTAGACAGGGTAACAGCTAAGATAATCCATGGATGTGTATTGGTCGTAATCATCCAGCTTCCAAAAAAATAATATTGAAGGATATTAGATAACATTAAGGTAACAGATATGATAGAACAGGATTCAATAATACTTAATTGTTTATTGTTCATGGTACTAGCCTCGTATAAAAAGATAATTGAAGTTGGTATTATAACTACCGTCAAGCAGAAAGTCAATTAATTATTGTGTCCGAGTCCAAAACGGGGCCGGATTACCCATTCTTTTCCCTTTAAATTCAATGCATTAGAAGCTCATTTTTTAAAGCTCTAACCCTATGATATTACTTCTTCTGGGGCAGTTAAAATATATAAACCACTTGAAATATGTTAACATATTTGTTAACATGTATCTATGCGGTAGATCTAAAATTAGACAAGAAATAGGCAAACTATCTAGTGATCTGGAAGATTAATTATTATAACCAATCTCTTAGAGAGGATGCAGGAAAATTGCCAAAATCGATTAAAGCAAAATTTGAAGCTATTTTGGATAAAATGTTGGAATACGGCGCTGATCTCGGCATGCCTTTTACAAAAGCAATGGGGCAAGGCTTATTTGAAATACGCGCTAAGGGACAAGAAGGTATCGCTAGAGGTTTTTTCTGTCTTGTTTCTAATAATAGAATTGTAATATTGCATATTTTTATTAAGAAAACCCAGGTAACCCCAAAAAAAGAACTAGAGTTAGCAAAAAAACGCATGAAAGAGGTGAAACAATATGACATATAAACCAGTACCACGTGATAATAAATCACGTAAAGAAGTATTAGCTAGTCTCGAAACGCGTGCTATATATGAAGCGACTAAATTACAAATTGATCTTGCTATGCAGTTAAAAAAAGCAAGGATCAAGCGTAAAATGACGCAAGATGATGTAGCAGATATTATGCACACTAAAAAACCAGCGATATCGCGCTTGGAATCAGGCGGTGGTGACGATATCAAGCATTTTCCGTCGCTATTAACAATTATTAAATTTGCATCCGCTATAGGGTGCGAACTTACATTTGCACTAACCCCCATTAAAGGCATGCGTAAGTAGGTGTCGGTATTCTCGATGTGGAACACAGACACAATAATTTATTGATAAAATAATCTGGGAATGTAAATGATTAAAAACAAAAAAAAACATCAGTTGGTTATGGCTATTGTCGTAGCTTTAGTTTTAGCTATTTCCATATTATTTATAGCTAAACATAGTACTTTAACACCAAAATTAGGTGCCGCTGAAAATGATAATATAATTAAAATGAAAAGTGGTACTAGTATTACTAAACCCAGTTCATGGCAAGCCAATCTGTTCGATAATTATATTCAAGTTACTTCGCCAGAAAATGATCTAACAGTATATTTTTTGGAATTGCCAGCAGTAGATAACCTTACGACTTTGGCTAATCAGGCTTGGCAGCAAGTAAATCCAGCCTTTAGCTTAAAGGTCAAACAGAGTAGGTTATTTCCAGCAGAGGATAATTGGGACAAAAACAGTCAGGTTACTTATGATACTCTTGTTAGCGATAATCGCACAGTATTTGCAGGAATCGATATTTTTAATAGTACAGCTTATATTAGCCTAGTTGATGCTAGAAATGCTGGTTTTGACCGTCGCAAATCTGAGTTAATGATTATGCTGGCAAGTTTAAAGCCTGCAGGCTTTAAAAAAGTTTCATTAAAAGATCATGCAACCAAAACCTGGACTGATTCAGATATTAAAGATTTTGATCAATTTGTTACTGATAGCATGCAAAAATTAAAAGTGCCAGGCGTGTCGATAGCAATTATAAGAAAAGATGGTCAAATGCTATATAAAAAAGCATTTGGTGTAAAACAGTTGGGATCAACAGATCAAGTTACACCTGATACATTATTTATGATCGGCTCAATTACTAAACAATTAACCACACTAATGATGGCAAGTCTAGTAGATAAAAGAATATTTACCTGGGAAACTCCAGTTGTAAGTATCCTGCCAAATTTCAAATTAGCTGACCAAGAGCTTACAAAAAAATTACGGCTACGAGACACTGTAAGCGCATCAACCGGAATGCCAAGAAATGACGAGTTATGGGTTTTTAAATATAAAGGAATAAAGCCTGAAGCTCGCCTACTAGAAATGCAAACAGTTGCTCCAACTACTAAAGTTGGCGAAGTATTTCAATATTCTAATGAGCTTGTTATGGCTGGCGGTTATATAGCTGCGCATGCCTATTTACCAAAAGTTGACTTAGAAAAAGCTTATAAAATAGCCATGGAAGAATTAGTTTTTAATCCATTACAAATGACAAGAACTGTATTAAAAACTAACGATGCTGTTAAATTAGGGGCTGCATCGCCACATGCTACTAAAATTAATGGTGATGTAAGTGCAATGCCTTTTAATGTAGAAAACCGTATATACAGTATAGCTCCTGCAGGCGCAGTATGGTCGACAACAGAAGACATGTCAAAAGATCTTTTACTCGAACTTAATAATGGTATTTTAAATGATAAACGTATTATAAGTGAACAATCTATTTTAGAGCGGCGTAAACCAGGTATCAAAATATTTGAGGATAAATCTTATGGTCTGTGTTTAGAAGTTGGTAATTGGCAAGGCTTAAAAGTTATTGAACACAGTGGCGGCACTATGGGCTTTGCATCACAGCTATTTTTTTTACCTGAAAGAGGGATAGGCATGATTATTTTAACTAATTCATCTGATGGTGATGCTTTTAATCGTATCGTAAAACAAAAGTTTTTAGAGTTAACTTTTGAAGCAAAACCGAAAGCCCAAGCAATGTTGGATTTTGAGATAAATGCTGCTAAAGAATCTATTGAAAACGAAACCAAAAAGATATCACTTAATCATAACAATCTAAAGTGGATTGAAAAATTATTAGGGGAATATACTAACCCTAAGTTAGGCAAAGCCAAAGTATTAAAAAATTCTTACAGTACTGGTTATGAAATACAGTTCGATGAATGGAAATCTCAAATCGGTGGTGAGACAGATGATAAAGGCACAAAACTATTAGTAGTATTAGACCCACCATTTGCTGGTATGCGATTTCTAGTCTCTGAAGATGGAAATAAGTTAATTCTTAACTCTGGCCAAGCGCAGTATGTTTTTATACGTACACAGATTTAGAACGCGCCACGCTACTAAGAATTAGCAAGGGCGGTTGCACTTGCAATTTGAATTTTCCTAACCAGGTTACGTAATTTTTTAAATTGTTTGTAAAACTCTTTTGGCACATTGCAGAGTTAACTAGGCAGCAAAAAAAATGTTGACATGTATGGGTAAAAGATGTACTGTTAGGAAATCAAGTCATAAGTCATGTTCCAATCAAATGTTAAAGGCCGTATTTAAAAAATTAATAATCAACTGGTGGTGCTGGCGCTAATATCGCTTGGTATTATTTTGTTTTATTATTTTTTATTAGTGTGGTTTTAAAATGTCTAGAACGTGTACCTCTAAATTTATCAATATATCTACACCTAAGCTTAAAGTTTTTTTATGGCCTTGAGGCCAATATTAATTTCTATTTTTTAAAATGAACCTTAACGCACCCATGTGTGATAGTAATTAATCTAAAGTTAACGCTTTGAAAGTTGGAGTTATTGATATGCCAAAAACAAAAAAACTAACTTATATATTTGATTCAGAAAGTGTCAGCGATGAAATAATAGCCTATCGGGAAAGAATTACTGTTGATAGCTTAACTCGAAGATATATTGATCGTGTTCTAAGTTTTAGACCCAGAACACCGTTAGCCTTCATCAGTGGAGCTGGGATAGCTGGACTAAGTTCGGCCTTTGAGTTGCTAGCAAAAGGATTCAAAGTAATCATCGCTGAGAAACGTAGTGCATTTGATCGGTTCAACTTTATAAATCTTGACATCGAAGTGCAACGTTTTCTAAAAAAGTTTAACTTATTAAATGAATTTGAAACGAAAGTTGCTGCAAAAACTAGTTCACATGAACTTGTGCGCTACAGAAAAGACGAGTTTACACGGCTTGAAATTTCTGATGTAAGTAAATTACAATCTAACGCTAATTTATTGTTTGAGCCTGAATATTTTGAACAGCTCTTTACCGCGCCTGGCGCTTACAGCGTGAAAATTAAAGATTTGCAGACTTTTCTTTGTAAAAAAGCTATGGATTCTGGAGTGCGATTGTTGGGTAATGTAGAAGTAGAAGTTTTACATAACGAACAAGGCGATCTCGCAGTAGAAGTCAAAGGTAAAGAAAGCATTTCTGAGGCTATCAAGTTAGAACCATGTTTATCTTTCATTGCTGAAGGGGCACATTCTACAACAGCAGATAAGCTTGGTATGCTTATAAACGAGATAGAGAATGAATGTACCGGTGAAAACTGGATTTTTGGTAATGTTAAATATAGCGGTACTAAAACATTTGTTGTTTCCGTGATTGATACTTCTGAGGGAAGTTTGCAAATCTCGAATATAGTTTTTAATTCTGTAACTCATGAAGCCAATGTTGCGGTGACTTCGTCAAACGATCTCGACCTTGCTAATATACATGCAAGGATATTAATGATGGCTCAGCGTGTTTTTTCTTACAAAGGCATAGAAGAGCAGGTGGAATTGATTACATCAGTGCAAAAACCAGTACACATTAAGAATAGTCAACGCAACAACTATTCGATAGGAAATGCTTTTTGCGTTGGGGATGCGGCAGGGAACAGTTCACCTTTAGCTGGAATGGGAGGAACTTTAGGGCTAACTTTGGTCCCGTATGCTGTTAAACAACTTGTAGAAGATCGAGAGCAACACCCCGAACAAATGCATGTTAATTTTAACACTTACTCACAAGCCTATACCTCAAGGTGGATTGAAAAATCAGCAGCCATTAAAAAGAAAAGTATAAGTGTATATAAAGATGCAGATGTCAGTGAAGAAAGTAGGAAACTTCAATGCAAATGAATAAAGACACTAAAAGCTTTATGGCGGTTGCCATGGGCGTTGCATTTGAACACCTTGATATGATGCTAGTTAGCTTATTAGCGAGCTCTATGGTGGAGGAATTTATTGGGAGTAGAAGCACTTCTACTAAATTGTTTTATGCCTATATGGGGTATGCGATTGCTTTTGTTTTTCGGCCTTTAGGTGCACTTTGCTTTGGCTTTGTTGGCGATTTATATGGCCGAAAAAAATCATTGCTTAGTTCTATGAGCTTAATGGTAGTAGCAACTTTAACCTTATCATTTCTTCCTGGTGCCCAAATGTTAGGTATGGCTTCATCAATTATTTTCATCCTATGTCGAATTGCGCAGGGGCTTGCTGTTGGAGGAGAATATGGATCTGCTATGACCTATGCCTATGAGCTAAAACCTCATTTGCGAACTTTTTATGGCGCATGTGTTGTTTCATCTACTCATGTTGGAGGACTATTTGCTAGCTTTATCGCAAGTCAGTATGTGGAAAATTTTCGTGTGGCATTTTTAATTGGAGGATTAGTCGGGATACTCCTAGTTTTTTTCCGCTCCTTGATGAAAGAATATCACAAGATTACAACTACTAATACCTTAGACATATTGATTGACTCTGTAAAAAATAAAAATGCGATCTTGGAGGCTTTAATTATTGCATCAATGTTGGTTTTGGTTTTTTACGGATCATTAATTTATATCAATGAGATTATCTATCAAAATTTTGCCATTTCAAGAGCGCAAATCTTTAAAGCCAATACATTATTACTTAGCCTTTGGGTTGTTTTACCTCCATGTGTTGGTTATTTTGCAGATAAGTTTATGATATCTTATCTGAAAATCATGATAATAGGTGCTATGGGAGTTTTTCTAAGCGCGCCACTTTTAGGTATAGCTTTGGATATTTCCTATCAGGCTGTTTTAGCAGCTCAGATTCTGCTACATATTTTTCATATGTTATTCTGTCTTTGCACACCGAGGTTTTTCGGGGATTTGTTCAGTAACCAAGGGCGTAATACTGCGATCTGTATTAGCTACTCCTTGGGCGCATCATTTACAGCCGCGCTAGCTCCGATGATTTGTCACACAAGTGTTATTTTATTCCATACAACTTTCGCTATCTGTATACCTTTTATGCTAATTTCACTAGCCGTAATATTCATTCTTAAAAAGGACAATTTATGCAAAAAAATGATTCTTTCGAACTCTATGACATAAAAGTTGAAGTAGACAATAATGGCATTAATCCCATGGTTTGCAATCATAAGAAAGGGGATAGCTTTTTGCTTTCAGGAGAGAACTTTTCTCTACCTGATGGGCAAAGTTTCCCCATTTATTGTCTTGCTGCTTTGATTCCAATTCTAACAGTAAAGCAAAGATTTACTGCCCCTAATGACTGGATCACTACTGATCATGTAATAGCATGCCCGGATGTTAATTGCGGCGGAATATTTAAAATATCGCGTATTGGTAAGAAAACTTTTTACCATCATCAAGTGACAGCGACGAGGACATAAAATGAACCAAGACATACAAAACTCAAAAATTATAAGAGGTTGTTGGCAGCTGGCTTCAGGTCATTCAGGGCATAATACTAATATAGCTCCTATCTTAAATGCAATTGAAGCTGGATTTAAGACCTTTGACTGTGCAGATATTTATCTTGGTACAGAGGAATTGCTAGGGCAGGCGTCGAAAATCACAGGAAAAAAGCTACAAATTCATACTAAATTCGTACCTGATCTTAATTGTTTGCAAAAAATTGATTGTAACTATGTAGAAAATATTATCAATCGTAGTCTCAAAAATTTACAAGTACAATGTATTGATCTTGTGCAATTTCATTGGTGGGACTGGGAAGTTAAAAATTATATGCATACTATGGAAATTCTTACGACTCTAAAAGATGCTGGTAAAATAAAGGAGATAGGTGTTACCAATGTAAGTTCAATTTACCTTGAAGAATTATTGCAAAGATTTAAAATTTCTTCTTTACAAACTCAAGTTTCTCTCTTTGATAGAAGGGTTGAACGTGGAATAAGTGAGTTATGTCAAAAAAATGGCATCAAGATCTTTGCATACGGAGTTTTACTCGGTGGTTTTTTGAGCGAAAAATGGCTTGCTAAAGCAGAACCACAGCTAGAAGAATTAACAAATCGCTCTTTGGTAAAATACAAACTTATTATTGATTCAGCTTGTGGCTGGGAGGAATTTCAGAGACGTCTTTCGATTTTAAATGAGCTAGCATTAAAATATCGCTGTAAAATTGCCAATATTGCAACTGCTGCATTGTTACAATCATGCCGAGCGGATGCAGTAATTATTGGGCTAAGTCCACAGAATTATGCTGAACAAAATAGTACATTGAGAAAACAATTTAGTTTAGCACCAGAAGACTTGCAGAGAATTGCCACTTGGGCCTGTGATTTACCAGGAGATATATATGATCTAGAAAGAGATGTCACAGGGGCGCATGCGAAGATAATGAAATATGATCTTAATTCACTAAAGAACTAGGTAAATGCAAAGTGGTTGAACTAATAAGTAGAACCCAAGCCACTGGGTAAAACGCTATTTCCAATATTAAAGTATACTGGAAATAGCTGCAATGTATTCAGCCATCAGCCTACAAGTATTAATTACAACTATAAAAAATTTCTAGTATTTCTAGCTTATCCAGGCCAGCAGGAATTTTAATTATAACGATATCACCTACTGCCGATTTTAATAATGCTTTCGCAATGGGAGACATGTAGCTAATTTTATTACTATAAGGATCAGCCTCATCAATACCAACAATGGTCACTTGCATACGTTTGCCATTATCTTGAACGTAAGTGACTGTTGCGCCAAAAAAAACTTGTGTTTGATTCTGTTGGAAAGTTGGATCTACAACTTGAGCATTTTCTACTCGTTTTGTGAGATATCGGATTCGTTGGTCTATTTCACGTAATCTTCTCTTGCCGTATATATAGTCGCCATTTTCAGAGCGATCACCATTACTGGCTGCCCAGCTTACTGTAGCAACAACTTCAGGACGTTGTACACGTAATAAATCATTTAACTCGACCTGAAGGTTCTTGAGCCCCGTGGGTGTCACGTAATGTTTTTGGTTTAATGTTTGTGAAGAGGGTTTATTTCTCATATAAACGTATTATAACAAAATAAAACATTACTGAAACATTACCGACCTGCCCCTGTCTAACATCACGGTAGCCCGTCTAGATACATCCTGAATTATATCATCCTTCGAACTTGGCGTGAGATTGTGCCGGTCTATCTATCTCTTGACTGCTCATAGAAATAATGTCATTTTTGATTATAAGTGGTTTCTTCCTAACCGATTGATATCTCGGCTATATTAAGCTTAGGTGGGTTTGCCACTATTCTACACTAACTATTTGTTATCTACCTAGTGCGGTCATCTCTAAAAAATTCCTACAAAGTCAAAATTTTTGTTGCTTTCCATTAACAAACTTGGTAAGATAGCATACTTATAAACAAATTAATCGAAAATAAACTTTTGGAGTACTTTTATGCCTGTATCGCTGCAACAATTACGATTACAATTGCTAGAACAAGGTGTTACTTTAACTGCAGATATGAGCATTTCTGCACAGGATGCACCTTATAACGGCCGTTATTTCAAGGATGCCCTAAGTATCCCTGCTATAATACGTTTTTTTGTTAAGGGCATTCTAACCTGGGATCAATTAGTACACATCAGTCATAACATGATTTGCCTGTTACAATTTGAATCAACTGCAAGTCTGGTTGAAGGTCTGGTAGAACATAAGGCTTTAACTATTGATCAATTGAATGAATTATTAACTTCAAATAAACATACTATCAGCGATCTACAAACTAGGTTCTTGCCTGCATACTTTGAGGCGCGTGAGCACCTTGCTCGCGGCATATTAACCATTGAGCAGATTGACGAGCTGCGAAGTAAAATAGATACTATTCAACTAGATTATGGTGCTGGATACTACGCCGTGGAGAATAGAGAAAAAGACTATTTTCATAAAACGTTAGATAGATTAATAAAGAATCCTGAACAAGCAGAAAAGATTTTGAGTGATGTTTATGCATCGATAGATTATCATAATAAAGGTCTTTTCTTGCAACTTGTTGATGAGATTCTTAATGGGTTGTTATATATTATAAAATTACCATTTTTTGCGATTGGATGGGCTTTTAATAAATTATTTGGTAGTACCACAAAGTTAGATGCAGCAACAACACCAGAAACTAGTCCTGCTGTAAAAAGTACCCAAAGTATAGAGGGTGTTCATTCTCAAACGTCAGATGCTGCAGTCGAGCATACGACTACAGCAGTAAGAAACGTTGTGTCAATATCAGGTAGACGTCGAGTTGCTGAAGACCAAACACAAACAGGTAGTGATTATAAATGCACCCTATAATTTAGACTAGACCAGACAAAATATACTTTCTGGGAGATAAGAGCCTCTAATGATCAGGCACACAAGGCTTTTGGCGCCTGGGGGATCATAATAGTTAGCTCTATTGGCTTGTGGATACTACAAGAAAAGTAAATGCCTTAAGTTGTGCAGAAATAGTTAAATTTGACGTGTTAAAGCTAACATAGTATCCTATCATTCTTTTCTATTTACTTCTCTAACAAATATATCTTATACGAGACTATTATGACCTTTGCTGACCTTGGATTATCGGAACCTATTGTAAAAGCTATCACTTATTCGACCCCTTCACCAATCCAGTTAAAGGCTATTCCTGCTGTTTTGAGTAGAAAAGACGTAGTAGCTGAAGCCCAGACCGGCACTGGCAAGACTGCAGCATTCACCTTACCTATTTTGAATATATTGGCCAAAGGCGACTATCCGGATGCTAATCAAGCACGTGCGCTTATTTTAACGCCAACTAGAGAATTAGCTGCTCAGATAGCAGAAAATGTGAGCAAATATAGCCAACATGTTGATATAAGTTCAGCAGTTGTTTTTGGTGGTGTGAGCATCAACCCGCAGATGATGAAGCTGCGTAGAGGCGTAGACATCCTAGTTGCTACCCCGGGGCGTCTATTGGATTTATATAGTAAAAACGCGGTAAAGTTCGACCAATTAGAGATAGTAGTACTGGACGAAGCCGATCGTATGCTTGATATGGGATTTATCCACGATATCCGTAAAATTTTAAAGCTACTCCCTAACCGACGTCAAAATCTTTTATTTTCAGCGACTTTGTCACAAGAAATTAGAGATCTTGCAAACAAGTTTGTAACCAACCCTATCGAAATCGCCATTACCCCTGAAGTTACCACAGCTCATTCTGTAGAACAGTGGTTGATTCCGGTAAATCAAAAACAGAAACCTGGATTACTGTGCAAATTAATTACAGATAATAAATGGGAACAAGTATTAGTGTTTACTAAAACTAAACATAAAGCTAATAAATTAACCCATCACCTTATTGCAGAAGGTATTGGAGCTGCAGCTATTCATGGCAATAAAAGCCAAGGTGCGCGTACAAAAGCATTGGCAGATTTTAAGCATGGGACAATTAGAGTACTTATTGCTACAGATATAGCTTCTAGAGGTATTGATATCAGCATGCTTCCACAAGTAGTTAACTTTGAACTGCCTAGTGTACCAGAAGATTATGTACACCGTATCGGTCGTACTGGCCGAGCTGGAGCAAGTGGACAAGCGATTTCACTCGTAAGCAATGATGAAACGAAACAATTAGTTGGAATTGAACGTTTAATTAATAAATTAATTCCAAGAACAAATGTTCATGGGTTTGATTGTTCACCTAGCTTGCCAGTCACTCGGTTAAATGCTGGTGGCAATAAAAAACGAAGTAAATAAATTATACTGTCCGAATTATTAACATCAGTTATTAATTCGGACAAATATGAACAGTCATTTATTAACTACTAAACTGCTCATAAGCCATCAAAGCTTCGGCGGCGTACATGAGAGATGGGCCACCACCCATGTATATAGCCATTCCCAATAACTCGTTAAACTCTTCTTTGGTAACGCCTAACTTTACTAATTTTTGAACATGAAAGCCAATACAGCCATCACAGTGAGCTGCAATACCCAAAGCAAGAGCAATCAATTCTTTGGTTTTGGGTTCTAAAGCTCCGCCCTCAGAAGTAGAAAATTTCATTAAGCTATTAAAGCCAGACATAACGTCAGGCAAGCTTTTACTTAATTTAGCAACTGCACCTGAGATATCTGTAGTAATTTTTTTATAATCTTTAAACATCTAAATATCCTTATTAATCAAGCTAGTTATAATATCAATTTCGTTATCGCCAAGAATATCATAGCGTTCTTAAAATTGCATCAGTAACTACGCGAGCGCATCCTGCTTCTTGCAGCTGTGTCTGGTTTTAAAGTTCGCTGGATTCTCTGAAGAACAGGCGCTAAAACTAAAGCTGGAACAGGTACCTCTTCAACTACAACAGGTAACTCTTCGACTACAGTATCGGAATCAACACCCTCGGAACTAAATTTCACAATTTTATGATGATGTTTAGCTACAGTCGAGCGATGAGCTATACTAATAATCGTAGTATTTGGCAATAACCGTCGGATCATATCATAAAGAAAATTTTCGCCTTCTTCATCTAATGATGCTGTTGCTTCATCCAAGAATAACCATTTAGGTTGTTTTAATAATATCCGGGCAAAACACACACGCTGCTTTTCTCCTGAAGAAAGCGTGGACCAATCTCTACTCAAATTAAGATCTTGCAAACACCCTGCCGCTGTAAGAGCATCTGTATATTGGTCATCAGTGTATATAGTAACATCATGATGAGGGTATGCAAGAATAGCTCGCAAAGTTTGCCCACCCAATATGGGTGTTTGAGGTACAAAATACATCTCTTCTAAAGGCGGTACTGTTACCTCTCCTTCTCCGTAAGGCCAATTACCTGATAATACTTTGAATAATGAGCTTTTACCTAATCCTGCTCGAGCCTGGATAAAAACATGCTCACCTTTTTTAAAAACTAAATTTAGATTTCTCATCAGAATCTTACTTGTTGAATCTTCTTGTAAAGCCTCGATTGTTAATGAGCTTATTCTAATTGTTTCTGCGTCTGGGGTATTGTTAACTACAATTTTTTTCTTGTTCGCAGCGGGATCTATTTCTATTGCATTTTTTAAAGCTACTAATCTATTCAGCGAAATGTTATACCAAGAGATAGATTCATATGAATCGGCAAACCATCCCAAGGCATCAGTGACTTCAGTAAAACACATTGATATCTGATTTAATTGATCAAACACGATTTTACCAGCAAAGTATAGTGGGGCTGCAACAGTAAGAGGCAACATAAACTGTACTCGCGCACAAAAACTTCTAAAAGCTGTTAAGACATTATCTACCTTAAGAATAGAATTAGAAACTGCAGTTATGGCTTGCAGTTTTAATTCAAGTTTGCGCTTATAAAATAACTCAGCTCGCTCTAAAGCAATCCCTGGGGCATCTTTCTTAGTATTGTCTATACATATTCTATAATCAGCTTCTAAAATAGCTTTTTTCTTATTTAAGGCAGTTAAGGGCGAACCAATTCGCCAAGTAATAGCAGTGGTGACAATAGCAAAAATTAAAGCTATCCAAACTAAATAACCTGGAATAACAATATTCAAGCCTGCTAGTGCAAATGAAAGCGTTCCGCCAACAACCCATAGTGTTGAAGTAAACGTTAATAGACTGATAACTGATTTAATAAAACCTAAACTTAATGACATGCTATCAGTCACAAAAGATTTTATTTCACTTTGAATTCTTTGCGAGATATTATCTATATCATCTTTTTTATCATCTTGATCAGTTTTTTGATCAACTTCTTCCTTTTTAGGGGTGAAAATAGCTAAACGTAAATACGCTTTATTTTTTGGTGACAGATAATCCCACTGCATTTTTTTTGATAACCAATGTCTCCAGCGAATACAGAGCTTATCAACCAGATAGTTTTGCAAGCAAGAAAGTCCAACATAAAATGTAACAAGCACACTGAAAACAATTATACTGCTTTGGAATAAAGCCCAATTCATGGCTATCAACGCTGCCCAAAACCCTACAGACCACCAGGCTATGACAGCAGTTAAACCTACTAGCGCAAAGACACAGGCTATTGACCCTATTAAAAACAACCAGGCGCTGAGTTTTTCATCAGACTCCAAGAAATATTGGCTGATAAATTTAAGCTTATCCTTAAAATTAATAGTGTTAGACATTAGAGGCACCTAAAATCATAGAGTTACAACGCATATATATCTAAAAGCATTAATATATGTATTAATCTGGCTATAATGCCTTAAGTATGTTAACTAGTCAAGTGGATTTATACTATATACTTACAGATAATTCATTTACTATATTAGAACTAGACATTATATATTTTATCTTATAGCCGTTTACTATTTACCATTTACCATGAATAAGAATCTCACGTCCCCTCCGCTAGCAATTATTGATAATCTTGAGTTTTTGAACGATCAAGTTTTATTATCCACAAGCCATCTTTCTTTTGCAGAAGATGATTTCAAACACGTTAAATCGTTTTTAATCCAATATAATGGCAGCAAAGCTACTTTTGAATCTTATCGTCGTGAGCTTGAGAGACTCTTACAATGGTCTTGGAATATAGCTCAAAAGTCAGTTATTGATTTAGACAGATCAGATATAGAGAACTATATAGAGTTTTGTCTTTCTCCACCCAAATCATGGATTGGTACCAAACATGTATCCAGATTTATTACCAAGAATGCTAAAAGAACTCCTAACCCAGAATGGCGACTCTTTGTCATGAGATTATCAAAGTCTGCTACTAAAGATGGCTATGAGGCTAATATAAAAGATTTCAAATTATCACAACAAGCAATTACATGTATTTTTATTGCTCTAGGTAGTTTTTATAACAGCTTATTGAGCGAAAATATTGTTAACGCAAATCCTATCGCACAAATTAGACAAAAAAGTAAATACATTCGAAAACAGCAAAGCAAACAACGCGTACGTAGATTAACTGAACTACAATGGGATTTTGTAATTGAAACTGCTGAATCAATGGCTAATGAAAATCCCATTGTTCATGAACGTACACTTTTTGTAATGTCTATGCTCTATCTACTTTATCTTCGTATTTCTGAGCTAGTTGCTGATGCCAGATGGGAACCAAAGATGGGAGATTTTTTTCAAGATGGCCATGGTAATTGGTGGTTTAAAACTATAAGCAAGGGTAATAAAGAGCGTGAAATAACAATTCCTGATGTTATGCTAACCGCTTTAAAACGATACCGAAATAGCAGAGAGCTCCCTCCCCTGCCATCTCCTGGTGAACAGACTCCGCTAGTTCATAATCTACGTGGGAATGGCCCAGTAACCAGCGACAGACAAATTAGATTTATTGTTCAAGGATGTTTTGATAAAGCTATAGAACGTATGATTAGTGAGGGCTTTATCGATGAAGCGAAAATGCTGCAAGAAGCTACAGTCCACTGGCTTCGCCATACTGGCATTAGTGATGATATAAATAAACGAGGCCGACCAATAGCACATGTACGTGATGATGCAGGTCATTCTTCAAGTGCAATTACTGACCGTTATAATAATACAGAGCTACAGGCTAGACATAATTCAGCTCGGGATAAAACCACTTAAAATAATATCTCCACAAATTTTTATCGCTGTGAAAATTATTAGTTTGATTACCAGATTTCTAAACAATAGCTATACTTAATTCAGTACTAATAATTGCCAAAAATAAAAATTAATCTATGTCACAAAATAATCTAATGAGAGAAAAATTAGCGAGGCTAATTAAAACAGAGAGATTTAATTATTTTATAGTTTCGATAATTTTATTTAATGCCGTAATGCTGGGCTTGCAAACTTATCCATTTATAATGGCAAAAGTTGGTCCTGTTTTGAATGTACTTGATAACATTATTTTAGGTATCTTCATACTCGAACTTTCTATATATGTATATGTTCACGGCTTTAAAAAATGTTTTACTGATCCGTGGTTCTTATTTGATGTATTTATTATACTATGCTCGCTATTAGCTTCAGAAGCTTTATCATCACTTCGGGCGCTAAGGGTCTTAAGGGTTTTTAGGTTGATTACTAAATTCCCTAATTTACGTAAGATTATTGGCGCTCTCTTTGCCAGCTTACCGGGCATCGGTTCCATCACTAGTTTGCTAATAATCTTCATGTATGTCGGATCTCTATTGGCTACCAATCTTTTTGGAACAGGCTATCCTGAAGATTTTGGTACACTACAAAGCTCTGCGTTAACTTTATTCCAGCTAATGGTTTCTGATGATGCTGGTAACATCATTCGAAAAGTGAATGAAACCAATCCGTACAGTTGGGCATTTTTTATCGTATTTATGTTAGTTACAGCTTTTATTGTCTTGAACTTGTTTATTGCTGCAATTATGGATGGAATGCAACAAAGTCAAAAAGATGATGAAGAACCTGATACAATCAAAGAAGATCTCAAAGAAATTAAGAAAAATCTAAGAGCAATTAACAGAAAACTAGAGTAAATAATTAGTTCAAAAGATAAAAGCCCTTGATTAAGGGCTTTTTTTTGCGCCTTTGTTAATAAAATCATTTCCAATAATGTCATTTGCGATTATTATTCTATTATGTCTATAATCTGGTAGTGTTTATAAATTTATATTTTGGAGAATAAAATGAAGAAGAAAGTTACCTTCGTATCCCTCGTTCTAGCTGGTTTGTTATTAAGCGCGTGTACTAATTATCCATGTAACTGCGGTAGTCATGCCGAAGGTGTTTGTCCAACAGCAGCTCATAAACATAGTGATACTTGCCCAGCTGAACATAAGAAAATGAGATAAAAAATATTATTTTTTCATCCTGAGCTGAGTGATCCCCCTTACTCGGGATGATGAGCGAAGATCAATATAAAGTGAACGATTTACTTAAAAATTATGACTAGTAAGCTCAAAAAAAATGCTGCGTTATTTTATCATCGGGCAGATAAACTGAAGTTACCTATTACTTTAGTGCCTGAAGCCCGTGCATTTTCAATAAATTTAGGTAAACAAAAATACTTCTTTCAAGATTTACTAACCCCTTTTAATAATACTAGTAGTACAAGTATAGCTAGCAATAGATACTGTCTTAATAGTTTACTTGCTGGTGCAAGACTGCCTATTATAAAATCTCATTCTGTAAACACAGAAAAGCTTATGTCTGATCCTGAGTTAAAAAATATTGTAAATACTTTTAAATTCCCTTTGTCTATTCAACCTACTCTTAGCTTACAACAAGATTATGCGCCCCAAAAAGTTTTTGAGATTTCAGAGTTAGCACATCAGTTAGCTTGTTTAACAAAAGAACATTTATGGCTCACTATTGAAGAAAACTGTCAATACCCTAATGACTATAATGTTCTCATGTTTGATGGAAGAGTAATAGCTATATGTAAAATAAATTATCCTTCTGTTGTTGGTGATGGAACTAAAACACTCTCGGAATTGATAGATCAAGCAAATGCCAAAAGAAAGTCATTAAATAAAAATTTGATTGATACTTCTGCTATTATTGATCCTCTTTGTCTAGCTGAGCAAAATATTAGCTTAGAGTCTGTCATTGGCGCAAAAAAAAGTGTAATACTCAATAAAAAAATTAAACTATATAAAAATATTGATAGCAAACTTCCTGAATTTAATCTGGATTTATTTTCAGCTGCTGCAAAAATTTTAGATTTAAGATTAGTAAGTTTTGAAATCAACTGCATTGATTTAGATAAGCCATTAAAATCAGCTGGTGTAATCTCAAGTGTAAATTCACAACCTGATCTGACGCTATATAATACCGTAGATAATCATGTTGTATTTAATAAATTGATCGATAATATGTTAAAACAGCTTATTTATAAACATCCTGTCTCATATTTATTAAATATAATAAAAATATTTTTTAAACCTAAAATGCTAGCTACAAGATAACTTCATGTTTACTGATATCAATTCACAGTTATATTATAAAAGCGCACAGGAATCTGGCCTGCTTATTACCTATGAACAAGATATTGCTGGTTTCTATGTTGCTCTTAGCAATAAACGTTATTACTTTCGGAGTGGAGTAACTCCTTTTAATGTAAGCTCAAATGCTTATATTGCTGAAAACAGGCAATACTTAAATCTTGTGCTAAATCAAGCTAATCTACCTGTTCCTAAGATGATTATCTGCTCAAAAGAAGTTTTTAACCAAAAAGCTATTGAAGAGATTATTACAAATTTTAAGTTTCCGCTTATTATTCGACCTTGTACACCCTCCGTAACTTATGAAGATGTAATAAGTAACATTACAAGTCTAGAATTGTTATATGAACATTTAAACAAATCTTTTTATAAATATGAATCAATGGTCATTGAAGAATTTCACGCGTCATTGAAATCATATCGTGTTTTAGTTTTTAATAATCAAATATTAGGTGTAATTCAACGCTATCCAACGATGATTGTAGGTGACGGCATTCATACTATAGCTGAATTAATTGCTATGCATACCTATACCCACAACCATCATTTAACCAAATCAATGTTTTTGAGTGAAATTGATGAAGAGTATAATATTCGATTAAAAGAACTTAATTTAAGTTACGAGACTATTTTAGATAACAAGCAAACAATACCTATTAATTATACTAGTCACCCTAGTCGAGGTGGCATTAATAAATCTTTAGGTAATAATATATGTAAAGAAAATGCGGAATTACTCTGCCATGCTGCAAGAGTGCTTGGTATGAAGCTTGTTGGCTTTGATATCATTTGTGAAAATATTTTAAAGCCAATAACCCCGCAACGTGGATTTATCTTAAGTGCATCATCAAACCCAGATATATCTGATCATGAGTCTCCAATTTATGGAATCAAAAATCCGGTAAGCAAACAAATTATTAATCAACTTATTTGGAATCATCCAATAAGCTATATATTGACTAAGTTCAAAATGATTAAAATTAAAGTTCTACCATATGATAATTTTTTCATCAAAGCTTTTATTCTAATTTTTATTTTCGCAGTCTGGCGTACTTTATAGAAAGATTGTTCACGCTCTTTAAGTTGGACGGATTAATTCTTCCCCTTGGGGAAGTACCCTAAGTGATCCCCACAAAATTTTTTCATAAAAA
>CAYLXL010000027.1:0-27596 GCA_964387745.1 uncultured Gammaproteobacteria bacterium
TGTTTTTTTTTTCAAGCAGAAGACGGCATACGAGATAACTAATTGTTCACGCGTACACGTTCGCGCCATTTAAGTTGGACGAAAAGAGTAGGGCTGATCAAATCAGCCCTGAGATGCTTAGAAGTATCTGCCTGTTTTTTTACGGACATAACCGGACAGACTATCAGTGTTAACAGTAAACTGCATACCGATTACATGCGCGCTACCGTATGCACGTCCATGGATTTCATTTTTTTCGCCGGGATTAAATATACCAAGGCTAGGATCAATGTCTGTTTGAGGTATGATACTAGAATTGTCTATTTTTGTTTTGCCAATTAACACATACATCCAGCCAAATTCAAAATTCAAATTATGGTTGTACTTGTAATTAGCACCTAGGCCAAACAAGTATCTATTACCATCAGGCATTTTCAAATCTCTTATATGATTACTGGTTGGGGTTTGATCAAACCCAATGCCGCCTTTTAGTTTAAGATAATCATTATAATTCCAATGAATTCCATTCAATACTGTATAAGTATCTCTCAAGCCTAAACGTGTGCTCATCATCTCTGCGAATATAGGTTCTTGAGTGTAAGGATCAGTAAATGCAGTAGGGGTATTGCGTAAATCAAAAGACTGAACAACTGACCAGTTAGTATAGATCACTGTAGACAAAATGGACCAGTCTTGAACGGGCTCTATTTCTGCGCTAAAAGCAAAAGATTGTGGAATCTTAATAACGGCTTTTAGGTTTTTCGATTTGTTTTTTTTATTGGCTGAGTAGTCTAGATAGTCACCAGCTAATTTACCTTTGAGTGAACTTGTTCCTGTCGCTTGATGATTAAATCCTGAACGATAATTAAAACCTAATTTAGCAAAGTTTACTGGTTTCCACAGCGCGCCTGAGTGCCAACCAAAACCGGTATGAGTCAGATTATTACTAACATGGGAATCATAATTAGATAAGGGTAGACCATTATTGAAAAGATCCAGATTTGTTCCTACCATTTTATCAATCTGCATCGATACATACTGAACATCACCACCTAAACCGAAAGATAATTGGTCATTAACTTTATAAGCAAAGCTGGGGCTGAAATTAACTGCTTTAATACCATTGGTTGTAGAGTTATAGCGTGTGAATGCTTTTTCTGACCATGATAATTCTGCAGCAAAAGGAGAAACAACGCTTAAGCCAAATGCAGTGTGACTATTAATTGGTGTAGCATAGTGTAGAGAAGGTATTACATGTAAACCTTTTGCGCTTGTTTCACCGCTTGCGGTTACAGGCGGATTTACATTACTAGGGTTGGCTTCTAATGAAGTTGTTCCTTTGAAAAATACAGCGTTGGCTACAGTAACTGCAGAGCTTGTTGTTTTTGCTTCTAGTATATCTGTTAATGCTGCAGAGTTATAAAAATTAACACTTGCATCATGATTATCAACGGCATAGCCTGCGTGTACATCACCAACAGATGCGTTTTGTTCATGCATCTGAAAACCACCAGCCATAACTAAACTGCTAGTAGCGTTTAGTAAAATAAATGTATTAACTGTAAGAAGAGTTTTTTTTCTAGACACTATTAATAATTCCTTGCTTGATTTAAAACCGTAGTGGCATTTTATCAGGATTATTAATAGTTTAATAGTTGTTGATTAGCGTTTAGCCATTGTAATGCGATAATAGTGGAGGCATTATTAATTTTGCCCTCGCTTAGCATTTGCATTGCTTGCTCAAGCTTTATTAAGTGCACTTTGATATCTTCATGTTCGTGTGACAAACCATATATAGTATCAGTATTAACTTTATTACGATCTATCAGGCCACAATATAGTTTGATAGTTTCATTACAGTATCCAGGCGTCATGTAATATTCAAAGATGGGAATTAATTTATTTATTGTACACCCAGCTTCTTCCACGCACTCACGTAGAATAGTAGCTTCTTTTTCTTCGTTATCTTCAACGACTCCAGCTATGATTTCATACATCCAAGGATGATCATTATTTGCTAAAGCACCTAATCTGCACTGTTCGATTAATACCACTTCTTTTGTATTCGGATCATAGGGGATTAAGCCAACACAAGAACTGCGTTTAAACAGTTCCCGAGTGACCGCTGAGCTCATACCCCCATTAAACAGAGCAAAACTATAAGTGTACTCTACCAGCTCGTGATAGCCTTTATATAATGTTTTAGTTTGTAAAACTTTACAATTGTATTTCATCAATTTTGATTAATTTTAATTAATTTTGATTAGAGCTATTATCACTTACTGGTTCTGCAGGTTGTTGCTGTATATCATCTATATTTATCGGCTGTTTTTCAATATATTTTTCAGGAGCAAAGGGCAGTTTTTTCTTAGGTTGAAAGCTTCTTTTGCTCATGCTTGACGCGGCAGTTATTTTTATTCTGTCTGTCGCTTTTCTGATAACAATTTGTTCTTTGTTTTTATTAGTATTATTAGCATCAGTAGTATTATGGGCTTCAGTAGTTTTAGTAATATCTTGATTGATCACAACAGGCTGATTATGTTGTTCAGTTGCTATTGGCTCAGCTGATTGTGGAATAGTTTCATGCACAAAGTCTAAATCTATTCGACCCATATCTGTTTTGGTTTGGGATGAGCTAGTAGGTATATATTTTAGATCAATATTATGATCAATATTATGATCAATATTGTCAAAGTTAGTGAAAACTTCATCGTTACGAGTAGTTTCAGTATTTGTGTGTAAAAATTGATCTTGACTAGATAAAGCTATATTAGTAATAGTATTATGTTCTTTCTGATGATTACCATGTCTTGATCTGTTTTTAGAACGATTACGGGAATTCCTAGGTTCATGCTGGGTTTCTGGATTAAACTCTTTGTCTCTAGGTTGTTTGTTTTGGTTAAACTCACGTGCTTGATTAGGATCGCGTTCACGGTGATTTTTATTTGGGTTTTTATTTTGATGTGAGTTTTGATTTTGGTTTTTATTCCTGATTTCTTTCTCGCCTGGGTTATTAGCTTGATCAACGCGGTTATTGTTATGGCGTCGAGAACGGTTACCTGTTTGATTACCAGCGCTCTCTCTATCTTTATGATCCTTGTGTTCTCTATGATCTCTGTGTTGCTTATTATCAGGGCGACGTGGTTTATGGGTGTGGTTAGTTGTGTTATTCGACAGTGGTTTAATTTCAGTAGAGCTTTCAGCTTCTGTGTTACTAAATATAGAAGACCAAAGTCGTTTTAAAATATTCGGCTTATTTGATTGATTGTCATACTTTGCCAAATTAAATTGTGAGACAGCAGCTGTTTCAACACGCGCTTTTTTAGCAAAGTCATTGCTTGTAACCTTGCTTTCCGGTTCTGGAACATCGACTATATTATAACTTTTTTCAGTGTATTCTGTACCGTCTTTTATGCGATTAATCTTATAGTTAGGGAATATATAATGTGGATTAGGAATTAGTACGATTCGAATATTCGAGCGCTTTTCAATCTCTAAAATATTGGTTCGCTTTTCATTAGCTAAAAAGGTGCATAATTCAATTGGTAATTGAGCATGTACTTCTTTAGTATTTTGCTTAAGAGATTCTTCTTCAATTATTCGTAGTAAAGATAAAGAAAGAGATTCTACGGTTCTGACCGAGCCTTTCCCGGAGCATTTAGAACAAATAATTTGTGAGTTTTCACCCAGAGACGTTTTTAATCTTTGTCGTGACATCTCTAAGATACCGAAGCGAGAAATACGACCAGTTTGAACACGTGCTCGATCGTCTTCTAAAGCATCACGTAATCTGTTTTCAACTTCACGTTGATGCTTGGAGCTTTCCATATCAATAAAATCTATGACTACTAGACCGCCCACGTCTCGTAAGCGTAGTTGTCTAGCAATTTCATCCGCTGCTTCTAAATTAGTATGAAAGGCAGTATTTTCTATGTCATGGCCTTTGGTGGATTGCGCAGAGTTAATATCAATTGCAGTTAGCGCTTCTGTACGGTCAAAAACTAGTGAACCTCCAGAGGGCAATCTGATTTCATGATGATAAGCTTCTTCAATCTGGCTTTCAATTTGGAATCTGGTAAATAACGGAATGTCGCTTTTATAGTACTTAACAACATTTTTACTATCGGGTCTTAGTATTTCTATATATTTTTTTGCTTGGTCATAGAGTTCTTCATCGTCAATCAAGATTTCTTTGATATGGGGACGTAAGTTATCTCGGATAGCTCTAATAATTACATTACTTTCTTGATGTAATAGGCAAGGTGCAGTCATGGTGCCAGCAGCATTTTTGATAGCTAACCAATGCTGTAATAAAACATCAAGATCCCATTGTAGGTCGGCCGTTTTTTTACCAAGGCCGGCAGTTCTGATAATAACTCCGATATCTTCAGGGATAGTAAGTGAGTTTAGAGCTTCTTTTAAGTCATTTCGCTCATCGCCTTCGATACGACGCGAGATGCCACCAGCTTTAGGGTTATTAGCCATTAAAACTAAATAACAGCCGGCAAGGCTAATATAAGTAGTCAAAGCTGCACCTTTGTTGCCACGTTCTTCTTTTTCTACCTGGACTAATAGTTCTTGGCCCTCTTTAAGAATTTTTCTAAAGTCAGCTTTAGGATCATTAGTGGGTTTGGCAAAATAACTTTTTTCAATTTCTTTTAAAGGCAAAAAGCCATGACGGTTAGCGCCATAGTTCACAAAGACAGCCTCTAGACTTGGTTCAATCCGGCTGATGATCCCCAGGTAGATATTAGCTTTTTTTTGTTCACGATTAGGTTGTTCAATGTCGATGTCGTCGAGGCGGTTACCAGATACTGTTGCTACTCTAATTTCTTCGCTATGAGTAGCGTTAATAAGCATTCTTTTGATAGCTTGTGGGGTTTTATTCATATTGTTCTCTTGCAAATAAGTTCTTAATTTGTAAGAAAACCAGTTGTTCAGCTAATTAAAACACAGGCGCGTTAATCTATTGAATAATTTGTTAGCAAATTATTGCGTATATTGTTGTTTAAGACATGAAACATCTTTTGAGTAAATCGTTTATGTTTTAAAATATATACCTCGAATTAATCTAAGCCCTAATATTATTGGTTATTTTGTAAGATATAATCTCGATGGTATTATTTAAAGTTACAAAATAACATTATTAAATTATTTAGCTGTCATCTATATATTTACTTATATCTAATAATATCTATATATAGAGACTATTTAACTAGTTTTCCTATTATTTAGTTAATAAATCATATTCAAAAATTTTTAATTAGCTGCTAATAGCTTTGATTGGAGAGAATGTTATTGCGAAAGTATGCACTCAGGCAAGGATTATCATAAGCTATTAAATTTTAAGCTAATCGTATATAATATAGCAGTATTTAATGCTAGTAGCAATAACTTTAGCTTAATACCTAATTTCCTCTAGCCAGACTACCACACCAGAGAGCTGTATGACTAACATAATTAAAGTTAACGTTGAGTATATCAACCAAAGAATTGATAACTTTTTATTTCGTGAGCTAAAGAACGCTCCTAAAAGTCTTATATATAGATTGTTACGTAAAGGAGCTATTCGAGTCAATGGTAAGCGCGCTAAACCTGAGCATAAATTGCTCTTAAATGACGAGATTAAAATTCCAAATATTGAAAATATTCAAACTAAAGAACAAAATACAGCACTAAGATCGACTAATAATAAATTAATTACACAAAAGAGTCTTGATGATCTCAAAAGAAGAATTATCTTTGAAAATCAAGATTTTCTTATTATTAATAAACCATCTGGTTTAGCTGTACATGCTGGTAGTAACGTCAATTTCGGTTTGATTGACTCTCTAAGAAAGCTTTATGGTACTAAAGCCTATCTTGAATTAGTTCATAGATTAGATAGAGACACATCAGGATGCTTAATGGTTGCTAAGAATAGACTAGCCTTGCAGGATTTACATGCCAAGATACAAGAGGGAGAAATTACTAAAACTTATTTAGCTTTAGTAAAAGGTGTATGGCCAAACTTTAAACGACTTGTTGAGCATCCCTTAAGAAAATCAGTTTTACAGGGTGGTGAGCGCATGGTTGTGGTGGATCCAGTGATGGGGAAACCATCAATAACCAAGGTTGAAGTCAAGTCTTTTAAACAGGGCACGTCTTTATTACAACTGACTGCAGTTACGGGCAGGACGCATCAGTTACGAGTTCATTGTGCATATGAAAAATACCCAATTATAGGTGATACTAAGTATGGTGATCGTGAAATTAATAAATTAGTAAAAGAAAAAGCTAATTTACGCAGAATATTTTTACATGCATACAACTTAGAATTTCAATGGGGTAGGGCAAGCAATATTATCTCTGTAACAGCTCCTTTAGAGCCCGATCTTGAGCAAACATTAAAGTATTTTGAATATATATAGTTTATGTTATGATCGACGTTTAATTTTATGTTGATTTAAATAAAGAAAATTATATGTCAGATCAAAATGCTAATTGGACGAGTGATGCTTTAGTTAAAGTTCTTACGGAAAATCTTAAAGAGCAAAGAAGGGCTCGTAGATGGAAATCATTGGGGCGATTCTTCTCGTTTTTTATAGTTATATTTATCCTGCTTTCTTTGTTTTCATCACCGCAGAGAACAGCTGATTTTATAAAAAATGATATTAGTAAGCCACATACTGCACTCATAGAAATTACAGGTGAAATCGATCAAGGAGCTTTTTATGGCAATGCTGAACATGTCATCGAGGCATTGAATAAAGCTTTTGCTCGAAAAAGCGTCAAAGGTATTATTTTAGATTTAAATAGCCCTGGTGGGTCTCCTGTGCAAAGTGATTTAATCTATAATGCGATTAAAAAGTTACAAGCAGAAGACAAATATGGTCGTAAAGTATATGCAGTTGTCTCGGATGTTTGCGCTTCAGGCTGTTATTACTTGGCTTCAGCTTCACATGAGATTTATGCGAATGAACTTAGCACTATTGGTTCAATAGGTGTTATTGCTAGCCAATTCGGTTTTGTTGATGCGATGAAAAAACTAGGCGTAGAGCGTAGGCTACATATAGCTGGTAAGTATAAAGCCTTTTTAGATCCTTTCTCAGTAGAAACACCTGAAATCAAAGCCATATTGCAACAACATATTGATATTATCCATAAAATATTCATCGATAAAGTCATAGCGGGGCGTAATGGTCGTCTTAAAAGTGATCCATTAATGTTTACAGGTTTATTTTGGACAGGAAAACAATCTTTGGAGTTAGGTTTAATAGATGGTTTTAACACCAAAGAAGATGTCGCTAAACATATTATTAAAGCTGAAAATATTATTGATTATACTTCGAAGCAAACATTATCTGATTTCTTCTCAGAGAATATGTCAGGTGTTTCGAGTAAGGTAAAATTGAAGCAATTGTTATCAGAAGTTAGTTATAATTAATATTCTAATCGAATTTGTGAACTGTTACAGTCCTGAGCATAATCAAAGGATCTCAACTAAGCTTTTGCTAGTGAGAACTCTCGCAAAAGCTCGGGATGACATGGGCAGGTATTCCTATACCGTGAATGCATATAACTGAATCAATTGAATCAATTGAATCAATTGATTCAATCAGCATAGTGATTATTGATATACTGTTCTAACGTCATGCTATTAGCAGCATCAGACTCTTCCAGTTTTTTTTGATTTATAATTGAGTTTGCAACGAGTTGTTCATAATAATTATTTTTTTCCGTTGATAGAGGATTATTTGCAAATTCTTTTTTATATAATTTAGCTTTATGTAAGTTATAAGCCACATAATCTTTACTTGTACTTAGTTCGTTGAATAGAACACCAGAAGGTGTAAGCTCTGGGTTGTCTAGAAGCGTGTCGTAATAATCAACCGTTGCGCTGTAATGAGTAAGATTATCATTAGAGCTATCGATTGCTAAGCCAATTTCTTTGAGATCCTGAAGAATATTTTTAGCCCAGTCTTTCAGTGTTGTTTGCATGCCGTTATTGCTGAGCAACAAACCAACTTGTCGACCCAATAAAGTCGTCTTATTTTTATTACTTCTTATGTGAGCTAATTCAGTATTAGTAAACTTAGGTGAATTCTGTAGACAGCAATAATAAACAATAAGCTCTAATAATCTACATTGGCGTTCATCTATACCAATAGGCGATAAATAATTAAGATCAAGATTTCTGATCTCAATATAACCTAAGCCATTTTTCTGCAAAGCTTTGTATGGGCGAATATATTGGCCATAGCTATCTATATCTGGTTTTGGCCTAATAACGCTATAATACTCGTTTTCTATTTGTAAAATATTACAGTTTATTTGAATCTGCTTGTTGTATCTGTATTTGCCAATTTTAGCAAAATTTGGATCTTCAGTAAGCATAATTTTATGTAAACACTTGATATAATCTTCAAGGCTATCGTAGCTGATAAGCTGATCTAAATTAGTTTTGTTATGGTAACCTAAGTCACTTTCACGCAACGATGTTCCAAAAGGTGATATATAGAAATCTTTACCAAGAGGTTTTAAATAATGGGCAGTAGCTATACTTTGATTAATTGATTTACTGTTAATCACGGGAGAAGAACCGAACAAGTAGGTAATAAGCCAGCTTATCCTTATGTAATTACGAATAACAGCCATGTACTGAGTATTAACGTCATTAATCGTGTAGCGCAATTTATTCTGAATATTGGGAAAATACATTTGCCAGAATTCAGGGGTAAAAGAAAAATTAAAATGTATGCCACAAGTTAATTGCATGGTTTTACCATATCTGTAGCTTAATCCAGTTCGGTATGTTTCTTTAAAGATAGCCTTTGCTGATTTCCCATAACGAGCAATAAGTATGTCATTATCATTAGGTAACAGCCCAGGTATACTATTGGGCCATAATAAATGCTTGTTGCCAATTTTTTGATAGATGAAACTATGAAGGTTGGTCAGTTCTTGAATTATTTTACTGGCGTCATGTTGTGGCAGAGTAATAATTTCCAATTGGCTTTCTGCAAAGTCAGTTGTGATATTAGGATTCATTAAACTTGATCCTAATTCTTTTGGATGAGGGTTGTTTGCCAGTTGACCATCCGGATTGATGCGTAAGCATTCTTTTTCTAGGCCAATGAGCTTATATTTAAAGAGATCTTTAAAACTGGGTTGGTCAGCTAGTGCTTTGAGGCGGATGGTTAATTCAGACATTGTTATATTATATTGACTTAAATCGTATAAACTTTAATATAATGATCATGATTATTTAATATTGTATTCCACAATCGTTTATATATTAAATACACCAAGTATCAATATCACTGATATATCAATGATAACATTAATGTCCTATAATAATATATTATGGTTGATGAATATAACATTGCTAACAAATATAAACTGACGGCTGAAATTTCTACTGAGCCGTTTGGTACTTATTATATAGGCGAAACTGCCGATCAAAAAAAATATTTAATATTGTTGTTATCATTTGAAGCTAGCAGCTATGCCCGTCCACATGTTGCCAAGTTGCAAGATAAACTTCAAGATAAATTGGTATTCGAGGATGCTAATCCAGCAGAAGCAATTTGCCCGGTTCTAGAAATAGTAGATCTAATATCTAGCGAACATACTGATATTGGTAATCTGGATGACAATCTTGAGGTCATGCGAGATCAAGGTATTATGATCGTAATGCCGTATCTAGAAGGTAAATCATTAGCCTCATCTATAAGTGACTTAAAAAAACCATTAAGCTTAAGAAAAACTTTAAAGTTATTATCACCACTAACAAAACGTATTACCGATGAACATAAAGCCGGAAAATTTCATGGTTTTATAAATTTTAGTACGATTTGGTTGACCAAGGACAATAAATTAAAATTATTAGGTTTTGACATTTTTAATGTTATTTTTGAGAAGCTAGAAGTAAAAACTTCTGAATTATACCATCCAAAGATTAGCTCATGTTTGAGCGAAGATAATCAAATAGCCAAGATCACGTTTTCAATAGCCTCTGATTATTACGCAATATTGATTATTATATGTAGTTTATTACAGGGTTCTATACCAACCACTAAAAACTATCTATTCACGCCAATCCAACATGTTGATAAAAAAGCTCGTAGATTATTAACTGCAGATTATTACCGCGAAGCTTATCAGCAGAATATAACTTTAGATCAATGGATAGCCCAGCTACAATCCACTATAAAGTGGCCTGTCTTGGAGAATCTGATAGCTGTAATTCTGGTTGTAGGTTTAATTACAGTTGTTAGTTATCAAAATCGCGAGCAAATAAAATCTTCTGTATTAGCTAGCTACTATAATAGCTTACGTAACAATTATATTTCAATTGTAAATTACTTATATGATCATCGTGCAAATAATAAACTAGCTGCAGCTTCAGGTAGTATTAATAAGTCAGTTGCAAATCCACAAACAGGCGAGACTTTAGATAAGACTGATCTTACCAAAGTTGCATCAGCTGTCTCTAATTTAGATATTGAAAATAACCTGTTCAACTACACCTCGAATAATGATTATAAGCACGTTAATTCAGCTCATACTAATGTCGAACTAGCACAGCCAGCGCCAAGCTCTGAGTCAGTAGCTGTGGCATCTCAGAATCGTGGAGAAGCTGTAGGTAACGACTCTAATATGGGCAAAACAGAAGGATTAAAATGTTCAGGTCCTGTTTGTAGGGAGCTCATTGTTGATTCTATCGCTGGGCCAAAAATGATTAAATCTGCTTTGTTAAATGAGCAATTTTGGTTAATGCAATCGCCGCTTTCGCGCAGGGATTATTATACTTACTGTTATTTTGTTGAAGACTGTAAGCAGAAAAAAGATATAGTCAATAATAAAGTTCTTAAATGTTTATTTGAAAATGCTTGTAATGATGAAACAGAACTGTGGCTCAATTATCCAATCACAGGCTTGGAAATGCAGGAGCTTAATAAATATTTATCTTGGTTAAATAAAGTAACTAACGGTGGGTATGAGGTTTTACCCGACAAATATTGGCCAATAATTGCGAGTAGATTTAAACCGGATCAGAACTGTATCTTTGTTTTTAATGGTTCAAATGACTATATGGCTTCTAGCAAACCAGAATTAGTGACAGTAAATAATAAGCTTGCTATTAGAAGTGCAGCTAAAATGATAGAGAGAGAATCTACTGGTGAACTACAATGTCAAACACTACTATCAGAAAATGTTAGTAGTGTCGACAAAAATGTAGTAATTAGGTTAGCAAAAAAAATAGCTTAGATTATTTTAATTATTCGGATTATTCGGCTTATAAAGCTATAACCTGAACTTTAGTTGTTCCTTTGTGGATCATGCCAATTTTTTGCGCAGCGGCACGTGATAAATCAATAATTCTATTACCATGGAACGGGCCACGATCATTGATCTTCACAACTACAGATTTATTATTCTCTAAATTAATTACTTTTGCATAAGTTACTAAGGGTAAACTTTTATGCGCAGCAGTCAACGTATTCATATTGAATCTTTCACCATTAGCAGTTTTTTTGCCATGAAAAGATCCGCCATACCATGAAGCCGTACCTGTTTGTTTGAAGCCATCGCTATTAGCATAAGTGGCATATCTTTTGCCTTTTACTTTATAATTGTAAGCAATGGTAGGTTTGAAGTTTTTATTTTTTTTAGCTATAACAACGTCTTCATCTGAAGGGTTTGTATTTTCAACACTATTAGTAGTTTCGTCAGAAGCTTCAACTAGACTTTGTTCTTTATACATTTTTATCCCAGAAAAAACTATCAAAGATAAAACTGCAACTGTAGCTATGGTTAATAGTAAATTTTTAATGTTGAACATGTATGTTCTCCTATATAATTTAATAATTGATCTCCATAATTCAATGCTGTGAATTATAGTAAATGCAATGTCAGCAATTATACAGGAAAGTCATTAGGAAAAGCTTAAGGGAACATTAAGGGAAGCTTAAGAAAAGGGCTAAAAAGCAGCTTTTTAGTTAAATACATAAATAAATAGTTTGAAAATTACTCATGTTAGATAAAAAAATACTAAATGTTGCCTTTAAAGACAAAGACCAGGTTAAGCAGTTGGGAGCTAAATGGGACCCACAGCAAAAAGTTTGGTATATTCCACCAGGTAAAGAACCATCACTATTTGATGCCTGGCTGCTAAAACCATCAGAAAAGCCTGAACTTACTATTTCTTCTATAGGTATTGTACGTAACATCATTGCTTGCTGGTCTTGCAAAGGCTATTGTACTGTCTGCGCTATTTATGCCAGAACAATACGAGAAAAAGAGCAAGAAAAAAATGGCTTTTTCATGCTAAGCGAAATAGCTGTAATTCCAGATAGCTTGATAGATTTTCTAAGTTTACGCTGTAATAATTACAAGTTAGGAAAAGTTGGTGAGAGCGGTGAGAAGTTTTACCGCAATCATTGTGATCATTGTTTTATTGGTTTCAGTGACTTAAGGCTACACAAGAAGGGTGTATGTTTTAATCCTAAAGCGGTAAATCAATGTAAAAGCATGCAGTTTATTGATCTTTTGTTTTTCGATGATTTAAAAGTAAAAGCGGATTATGTGGATTATACAGAGCATGATTTATTATTGAACTCAGTGAAACAAGCAGATTATTTAAATGATTTTATCTAGGATATCATATTGATTTTTAAGCCAATAATTACTTTTGGCATTGTATAGACCTTTTGACTGTTTTTTTAGTCTAACTAGCATGGTTGCCTGTAATGGATAGCATGAGTTAGATTATGGTAGACAGTAAAGACTTTAAAAGTAAACCGCTAGCTCCATCTCACAAAAAAATATATGCGCCTATAAAGGAAGCTGAAAGACGGTACGAACTACAAGTACATCAATTGAGGTTCAGTTTTTTATTGGAAGAGTTGTATTTTATCTTTGAAAAAGATAAAGATTTTTTTAAAGAACAACTTCGAGCTAAAGGATTACCGGAGAGTTTTGACAGTTTCGTCGATAGAGTATTTAAAAGGCGATATGCAACTAAAGATGATCATTTTACTAGTGTGCGCAGAGATCTGAAAAGTAATGATCGTCTTCAGAGTGTTCAAGAATCTCATCCTCTGATTGATAGCGATCATATTTCATTTGCATCTTCTGTAAGCCGCGAGAGTCTTGAAGAGTATATCAATGCTGTCAAAAAAATTCTTGATAAACCTCGAGAGGGATTGTTCTGTAAAATCTTGAGATTTCTGGGTATTAAGTATAATAAACTTGGAGAAATAAGAGAACACTTTAGAGAAAGTACAGATAGATTCAAGGAGGATGTAAGTAAAGCGAATTATACTAGTGGACGTGATCGTATGTTAGGAGTGCTTCCTTCGGCGTTTAGTGCATACAAACCAGCCTCTATTGAACCACCTTCGACAGATGAACTTAGAGCGCAAGGAAGGATGGATGCGATTTTATCCAGCCGTAAAGATCTTGAATCAAGTTCTGAGCCATCTGGTCGTAGTGTTATAGAACAAGAAGAAGCATCTTATCGTAGAGGTCTGGAAGAAGGCTTCAAAAAAATACCTCTGGCTATGAAATTACAACCGTTCCTGAGATCAAAGGGGATATCGTTAGAAACAGACAAATTCTATAGTAGTGATGAAATAGTTGAGTTTTGTCATAATATGTTACTAGAGCGCGCCCATAAGATTAAAGGAAGATTAGCAAGTTTTTATCCGAAACTAGCTGGTAGTCAGTTATCAAAAGTCTCCTTGAGTGATTTAGTTGATTTATTACCTTTAATTAGCGATCCTGATAATATTGCTGATAGGCAACCGATAGTTGAAAAGCAATTAGTACCTGAAAAAGATGCTGATATAGTTGTTGAAAGCGGCATAATAAAACGTTCTAAAAATGTAGAAATAAGTAGGGTAGCAAATCGGGTAGAAAATGTTTTTAATGTCCTTAATGGAATAATCCCAATGCTCAGTTCTAAGTATGACGAAAAAAGTTCCGAACCGGATAAGGTATTAGATTCAATTTTATCTATCGACAGATGTTTACAGACAACAGATGATTTATTACAAAAAATTGAAAATGAAAACAGACTAAAATTAGTCAATAAACAATGGGAAATAGCGCAAAAAAAAATACCCAGATTACTAAAAGAACTTATAAATGAACAAGCCAAATTTGCTCAATACGACGATCCAGAACATTTAAGAAAAGCACGCAATATACAAGTATATATTAAAGTGCTCAAAGATATTAAAGACCAATCTGGCCTACGTTCGTTTTTAGATTTTTTAAACCAAGCTATACCAGAGGGGACACTGCATAGAATTGTAGCAGAAGACAGGGAGAGAATGGCTAGCAATTCTGAATATAAAACTTTAATTCAATTAAGAGACGATTTGATTAAATTTGATGAGGAAAATCCTAAGTTTCTAGATCAGATTAAGATGACTCAATCAAGAGATAAAAAGCAAGAGGTTGCTGCACCTCAGTTTAAAGACACTCAGCCTGGTGATTATCCAGACGCTCAAGAGTCTGTTAGTAGAGTAATCCTAGATCGAAAACATGAGCCAGGCAGGCACTGATTTAGCTGTTAATATCTTTAACTATCACTCTAGTTTTGTAATCAGCAAATTCTTTGTTTAACCATTTGGCATCACTATTGTTCATGCGAACACAGCCATGGCTTGCAGGGTATCCAGGCATATGGAAGCCATGCAAAGCATAGCCACCATTAAAGAATATACAGTATGGTATAGAAGAATCAAATTTCTTCGACCAGCAATTAGCACCACCTTTTCTGTATACTTTAAAGTTCGATCCAAGTGCTGTTTTTGTGCCAGCCTTTCCAGGGTTTACTGGACCCCAATGCAATAATTCACCTTTAGAGTCGTAAGCACCGAAAGCCAGTTCTTTTTGATCAACAACAATAGTTTTTTCTGTTATGTCTGATCGATAAGCAGGCAAAGGTGAGTATTTTAAATAATCTTTACTGAAAGTATTAGGGACTAACAACCATGATCTGTTCCATAGACCGCTATTAGTACGATTTAAACGTTGCACAAGTTCACGTTGATAATCATTAGGGAATAAACTTTTCCATGTGTCACTTTTTTTAATTTTGATACAACTGTATTCTCCATTGCCGCATAAATGTTTGCCATAATAGGGATCATGTTTACCAAATTTAGTTTTGTGTTCGCGAGTCTCAATGAGCGGATTTTTGCTTACGCTGTCTTTACTAGAATTGCGAGAATCAGCATATGGATTCTCATTTAGTAATTGATCGGTATATTGTTGTTCAGTATTTTGCTGATCAATATTTGGTTGTAACTGTTCTTCTTCATAAATTTCATCCTTGGCTTGACCAGTATTAAAATCTATGTAGGTTGTGTCATTAATTTTAACTGGTCTGTTGACGAACTCTTCGCTATCAGAAGAACTGAATAGACCAAAGAAAAAAGAACCACTGTCATTTTTTGTGCTATCATTAGCATAAGAAAGGCTTATTGAGGTGATTATTAAAGTTGATAATAAAAGCTTTAAATTTATAGATTGTTTAATCATACATCCTACTTCTTATATTTATTGATTAAATTTTCATTAATTACTTCCTTAGACTGAGTTTTTTAAAAAAAGTTCGAAAAGTTTCAAATTAAATAATTTTTTGGAGAGTTTCTTGGTTTTGTAATAACACTCTGGAGCTCCAGCGTAACTTCATACTTATTGGCTGCTTGCAGTTGGGAAAGCCATAACTGGTTAGTTTATAGTCATTTTTTTCTGGCGACTTAATAAAATCAATAAGATCTTTAGCTTTTACCCGTCGAATTTCATAAGATTCTCTTTGTGACAGAGCTAATTTTTTGTAATTATCTGGTTTATCATAACGACGATGTCTATATTCTGTGAGGAAATATTCACAGCTGTTTGAATTTTCGAGCTTATAGTCAATAGGTGTTAAATAAAGCTTTATATTAAATAAGAATAATAGATGGTAATTAATTTTATGTGTGGATTTTTTTTCTAACGTATTGATATTAATATAATCATGCAGTACGTCTAAGCTTTCTTCTTTAAGCTCACGGAGCACTGTATCAGCTGGGCTTTTGTCGTTTTTATCTTTTGAACCACCCAATATTGCGAGCTGAGGCTCTTTAATCTTATATTCGACGCCAAAGTAAACCCAATTTTGGTTATCTTGATCTTTGACTATAGGTAAGATGCCAGCAAAATTATAAACAGGATGGCTAGCAAATGAAGTATTTGAAGTATTGATAGTAAAAGTAAACAAGCATAAGAGTGTAAAAATGGATTTCATGAAGATAAAAATCAAACTAATCTAGTTTATTATTATAGTGTTACAAATTATAAATGATTTGCTGGAACTTTTCTAGTTCAATAGCTTAATTATTTATATTTACTCTGGGTATAATTTCTTAATAATCTAGATCAGGTTATAAAATTTAATTATGACCTTGTTGGTTTGCTGTACAGTTATACCTATCCCTCAAAATAAACGACTGTCTCAATTTAGCCCGGGATGATAGAAGCCTGCGAATGCAATGTTTTTGATTTAGACTCGAATGACGTCTTGTAATTTAATTTTTAAACATAATTTGGTGATAGGATATCTTATTGGTACTACAGTCCAATAAAACAGTAGGGGTCGACCTCGCGCTGTATCCTTCGATTAGATACACGTTAATCAACTTAATAAGCTTTTTCGGACAATGACTGCTTAATTTGATTTTTTTCATATTTTTTTCGCTATGTAATTATAGAACATGTGGAAAATAAAGCGATTGTGATATGATGCTGTAGTTAGATTTAACAATAGAATAATTTATGGAGAATATATGAAGTTTAATTCTTGCTTGAAAGTTAGTACATTGTTAGTTGGTTTATTACTAAGTTCAAACTTACTAGCGACTACAGCTCCGAAAAATTTCGTAACTAGAAACTATACGCCTTATCAGTCAAATGCGATTGTGAAAAACATCAAGTCACCGTATCCAACTCCAGCTGGTACAGCTTCAGCGCCTGCTATTCGAGCGGTACCATGGATTCAACTTAGAATGATTTGTGGTGTAATTGCCACTGAATGCACTGCAAAAATCTTGATGAAAACTGATACTGCTAATCCTATAGAAGTTGGTGAGGGCACATTAAGAATTTCTGATGGTGATATCACGCCAAAACTTATGGAAAGAAATGGTTTTAGGCTTACATCGCCTGAAGCTGGTGTGATTGAGATTAGAGAAATTGATCCTACTATTAAGTAATCAATAAAATATACCCAAAGCACTTCAATTTGCAGCTAGGCGCGCGTGAAGGTGAGCAGCGGAGTGTACAAAAAGTACATGAGCAGCGAGACAGTATGCGTTCACCTTATAGGAATCTCAGCCCCTGTCATCCCGAGCTTTTGCGAGGGATCTCAGTTGCTGAAGATTAATTGAGATCCTTCGACTACGCTCAGGATGACAAAAAATTCGAATAGCTGGACGTTTACGCGAGACAAGCGCGCAACAACGCTGCAGATTGAAAAGCGAAGGGTATAGTATTGCTTGTTTCCTATTTGTACTCTATTATAATGATAAAATGATTTTGTACAAATAGGGAATGCATGCTAACTAAATCACAAAAAAAGACATATGATTTTATAAAAAATTATATTAACAACAACGGGCTTTCACCGACTCTGCAAGAAATTTCCTCAGGTATAGAGATAAAGTCCCGTGGCACAGTTAGCCGTTACGTGCAATCATTAATTGATCTAGGTTTATTATCAAAACAAAAGAAAAAAAATACTAGCAGAAATCTTGTTTTAGTTAATAACATATCTCATTTATCCAATAGTTTTAGTAGCAATGTTACTAAACTGCAGGTTCCATCTATTCCGTTGCTAGGTACTATTGCTGCTGGCCAACCCATTGAGGCCATTCCTCCTGCGGATTATTGTAACATCAATGACATTATCCACGGTGATAATCTTTACATGTTACGCGTTAAGGGAGATTCAATGATCGAAGAGGGTATTTATGATGGTGATTACGTGGTTTGTCAACCCAGTAATCATGCCCGTGATGGTGATATAGTGGTGGCTTTAATTGACGAGAGCGAAGCTACATTAAAAAGATTTTATTACAATAATAATTCTCAAAAAGTTTTATTATGCCCAGCTAATAGTAATATGACGCCGTTTGAGTATGATCAACACCGCGTAAAAATTCAAGGCATCTTAAAATGTCAGCTTAGAAAATATAGTTAATTTTTACTTGCGTCTAGCTAAATCAAAAAGCGAAGAATATAAAGGGATATTGTTTTGTCGATACAAAAAGAAAATATATATGATGTTTGCATCATCGGTGGCGGCATTAATGGCGCAGGGATTGCATCTGAACTAAGTCATAAAAAATTTAATATCTTTTTATGCGATAAAAAAGATTTTGGTGGCGCCACTTCTAGTAACACTACTAAGCTTATTCATGGCGGATTAAGATACTTAGAACAATATAATTTTAAATTAGTAAGAGCTTCTCTAAAAGAACGGTCGTTGTTACAAAATATTGCTGCTCATATTGTTTGGCCAATTGAGTTTATTTTCGTTAATAATAGCAAGGTTAGAAATACTTTTTTAACAAGATTCGGCTTAATGATTTATGACTTATTAGCATTTAGTTTCAAGGGTAGGCAATATAATAAAACTAAAAAAATATATTTAGATAATAATAGTCGTTATAAAACAGGTTATATTTATACTGATTTATGGGTTGATGATTCTAGGCTGGTAATTGAAAATATTGTTGATGCTGACTTAATGGGAGCTACAGTAAGTAAAAATACAGAATTTGTCTGTGCTAATTATCTGCCGCAAGAAAAATTATGGAATATTGAACTCTATAATAACAAGTCTGATACGCGTTTTAGTATATCCGCAAAATATATTATTAATACATCCGGGCCATGGGTAAATGATATCTTAAGAAAAATCACTATCAATAACACTTTTTTAAACCCGGCATTTGATATACGTTTAGTGAAGGGCAGTCATTTGATTGTTAAAAAATTATATTCTGATAATAAAAGTTACGTTCTCCAGCATCAAGATGGAAGGATAGTTTTTGTTATCCCATATGAAAATGATTTTACTTTAATCGGCACAACGGAAGTTGAATATAATTACAGTCAGCTGTCGCAGCATCCTGTTATTAGCGATGAAGAAGTTGATTACTTAATAAATTGCTATAATAGTTATTTTGAGCACAAACTGTATAAAGAGGATGTAAAGTTTACCTATAGTGGAGTTAGGCCCTTGGTCTATCAGCCTAATACAAATATTACAGATAACACAAGAGACTATAAGATTGATGTTTATGAAAATCTACCCGAGACGGTTCGAGGTTCTTTAATTAATATATACGGCGGCAAAATGACGACTTACAGATTATTAGCAAGAGAGATAGAAGCCTTATTGTCGACGAGGGAAAATAAGGCAGTGAATACTGCCTTTGTTCGAAAGCTTCCTGGCGGTAATATTCTATCTGATGGTCTTGAAACGAAACCAGGTTATTACCAAGCTAATCATCAGCAATTCATTAAACGGTTGAAAAAAGATTTTCCTTGGTTACCAGAGTCTTTATGTGTAAGATACACGCGGACTTATGGAAGCAGGGCTTATCAATTATTAGATGGTACGCTCGCGCTTAATGATTTAGGTCAGTATTTTGGTGAAGAGTTATATCAACAAGAAATTGATTACTTAATCAAGTTTGAATTTGCTGATTGCGCTGATGATATAATTTGGCGGAGGACTAAATTAGGACTTTATCTTTCTCCAACCCAAATAACCAATATTCAATTATATATTGACAGTGTTTGAGTTTTGTAGCGAACCCAAATAAAGTTCTCTCAAATAGCTACTAGATTATTTACATCTATTATTTCAATGCCTATACTTTGATTTATAGGTTCGTTCAGAATAATAAAAAAAATATAATAATAATAATAGGTGCCCGAATGCAATTCTTCGCTACGATCAGATTGATCTTTAATACACTCTTTGAAAACATTGCAGTTAAGTTATTATTCATACTATTGGGTGTGCTTTGGTTTTTTGCAACTATAGGGCATATTCACGCAAGCTCTCGTAGTGATCAGTTGCCAGGTGTTTGTGTATTTGATATAGATTTTACTTTGCAATGCGATGGAGCAAGAGCTGCTGTTCAAGCATGCAAGGACGCAGGATTTGGTTTAGCCGTCAATACGTCTCGTGATAAAACGCTAGCTTATGAGTTTATCTACAATGGTAACTTAGCTGCTAAAGGATTTGATCAAGATTTTATCGATATAGCCTTAAAATTAAGTAACAATGAAGGTCCATTTCAATATAAGCGCTCAGGCAGGCCTCGTACTCCAGAAGAAGATAGACAAACTAAATCTTTTGCTATGCGAAATATAGCTAAATATTATGGCTTTAAATTAGATGATATCAATAGTCGCAAATTAATTTTATTTGATGACATGAAACATAATATAGCTGAAATTAAACCTAATAGGTTTGATAAATATTATAAATCTAGATGTCATACTCAACCAAACGGTGAGTGTTATTTTGATCCAAAGTCTTCACCAGCACAAGTTTCTTTTCCGCGTAATTGGAAAATTTATTCAGGTCTATGGATAGGTAATTTTTGTAACTATTGGTATAGCTCTTATTATGCTGCTGTTGACGCGCAAGTGATGATCGACCAGGTATTGAATAATCAGGTAAATGATATTGACTATCCTACAGATGATTATCACGAGCATTGTGACGAGCATGACAGTTGTGAGTGTTCATATCATTAGCCTAGCAATATACTTAATTCAATTCTATAAAACCATAGGCAGGAGTTTCATAAGGGTGGGTATTTTTTAAGACATTGATCACTTGTTCTTTAAGATTATTTGGACAAATAAGCTCGACTTTGTATTCTTCAACTGTTTCTAATTCGCCTATTTGACCAATGGTTGGGTTGCTGTTTGCTAATGGTCTAAATTGGCCTTGTCCTTTCGTGTACCAACAGCAACTATCATAATTTAAGTACCTACCAAGCCCTAATGCAAACAGGGCAGTATTAACTTCTGTAAGATGAGTCACTGGAACGTAATAAAAAAATAATAGCATGAAGCTCTATACCTCACAATAACTACCAATAGCAATGGTACGGTTATATGGCAGCTCTAAGAATTCTATATCCATAACAGATGAGCGCATCAAGAATTCAAATAATTTTTTCTGCCAATTGAAATAAAATACTCCTGGTTTGTCGGTGACCAGAATATTGGTCATTTCAACTAGAAAAGTTGCAGTAGAGATTTCAATTTTGTCTTTTACATAATCTGGTAATGTTGGAATAATTGCTGCTAATTCTTTAGGTAAGTTAATTATTTCCATGAAACCAAAGTGCATGTTAATTCTATAAATTCCCGGAGCTATTTTATTGAATTCACAGCGATCAGAGTGGATGATATAAGGCTTATTAGCAATCACAGTACTAACAAGTAGAATATTTTCTGGGATAATCCTGTTTAACTTGAGATAATGCAACAAGGCACCGCCACTGCGATCGTAGGGATCAGTGATAAATACCATAGAATAATCATTAATATATTTTATATTTGGATCATTAAGTTCTTGTACAATCTTACTTAAATCAATTTTGTCTATATAATACGCTGAGTGCAAATACTCCATGCCTGTTTTCCAAGTTAACATGACAGTGCCTGCTATACTTGCAATCAATAAAGGCACCCAGCCACCGGTTACAATCTTTTCTAAATTAGCTCCCAAGAATGCAGCATCAATACTTATAAATAGTGAAAAAATACATATTATTTTTAGCTTAGACCAATGCCAATGGTGTTCGGCAATCCGTACTAAAAGAATAGTAACTGTTATCATTACTAAGTTTACTGCAATACCATAGGCATGAGTAAGTTCACTAGAACTACCAAAACCAAGGACTAAGATAGCACAACCTATAGCTAAAATAGCGTTGATTTGAGGAATATAAATTTGCCCTTTAATTTTTCTAGAAGTTTGTCGCACTGCCAAGCGAGGGCAGAGTTCTAATAAAATGGCTTGGTTTATCATTGAAAAAGTAGCAGAGATTACCGCTTGTGATGCAATAATAGTAGCTAAGGTAGCTAAAATTAACAATGGATACGAAAACCAGTCTGGTGCTAAAGCATAGAATGGGTTTGAAATAGTCTCTGGATTTAATAAAACACAGGCAGCCTGACCAAAGTAATTTAGTACTAAACAAGGTAAAGCAACTGTAAACCAACCAATTCTGATAGGGGTTCTACCAAAATGACCTAAATCAGCGTATAAAGCTTCTCCACCAGTTACAACGAGGAAAATACTCCCTAATAATTTATAAGCTACCCAACCATTAGTGATAAAAAAATTAACAGCATAGTAGGGATTAATGGCTTTGATAACACTAGGGTATTTTAAAATGTGAGAGATCCCTAAAACAGCAATTGTTAAAAACCATATAATGATTATTGGGCCAAATAAATTCCCTATTCGATTAGTGCCGTAGCGCTGGGAAGAGAATACCACACATAATAATGACAAGGTAATAGGGATAACCCAATCTCCCATTGTAGGCGCAATAATTGCTAAGCCTTCCACTGCACTCATAATGGATATGGCCGGAGTTAACATTCCATCACCAAACAGTAAACCTGCCCCCAGTATGGCTAATAATAAAATTAGATTAGAGGACTGAGAGCTGTAGTTGCGCAATAATGCTAAAAGTGCTAATACACCGCCTTCTCCTTCGTTATCAGCACGCAGGATATAGCATAAATATTTTATTGAGATTACTAAGATAAGAGTCCAAAAAATTAAGGACATAACGCCCAGAATATTAGATGTAACAATTTCTACGCCTTGTAAAGATTCGCGAAAAGCATAGAGAGGGCTGGTACCAATATCCCCATAGACAACCCCTAACGCAGTTACCGATAGTAACGCATTACGTTTTTTTCTTGCTGTAGAAAGTTTACCCATAAAAATACTTTAGAAATACTCTAGAAAAATTTTAAATAAATTTATAACTTGTTGGTATAGGTGCTTTTTTATTTTGTTTATAGTCATAGGTTACTATAACACTACTGCCTATTGCAGCAATTTTCTTTTGTGTCGAACTAAATATTGCATAATCCATAATGAAACGATCAGGCTGGATTTCAGTTACTCTTGCGCCTGTTTGAATAAGATCAGGATAAAATAAAGGGCAAATAAATTTACAATCTATAGAAGCTAAAATAATGCTAATATTTGTTTGCTCAAAAATCTGTTGATAATTTATTTTTTCTAAATAAGCTATGCGTGCGGATTCAAAGTATTGCAAAAAAACGGTATTGTTTACATGCTTAAAGGCATCCATATCGCCCCATCTAATTTGAGATTGGACGATAACTGGAAATTGCGATAAATCTACAAGCATGCTAATTGCTTATTTTTTCTTTACAAAGCTTTTGGTGAGATTGTACACCATTAGAAAAAAATTGTTTAACTTCAGATGCAGCGTATTTACGGTCTACTTGGAAATTAATAGATGTTAGCATTGCTTTTACAGAATCCGCAATTGCAAGCTGTTTCATTGATTCGGACGAGTCAGGGCAGGTGATAGGGTTACTGCGATATGAATTACAAGAATTATTGCGGATTTTTTCATTCCAGTAAGTATCGACTTCAGTAACTTTTGTAAGAAGTTGATCTTCTTTTAACTTGCCATTGACAAAATCTTGTACTGCGGCTGAAAGAGTTTTTAAATCATCATTACTTTTAGCGCAGAGATCTTTAACTGTCTCTGTGGTTTCAGTTGAGTAAACTGGTTGGCTTATAAAAGTCGTAAAGCTGATTAAAGCTAATGGCAATAAACTAGACGTCAATTTTTTAAAACTTATCATTTTATATCCCTATAAAAGTAATTAATATTTAAAATTATAATATTAGTCCAGTTTTATTACTAGGACTTTTAAAGATTACTTTGAATAAAATTTTCAATGCCTATTTTATTAATCAATTCTAGGCTAGTTTCTAAGAAATCAATATGCTCTTCTTCTGATTGCATAATCTCTTCAAGCAGCATGCGAGTTGGGAAGTCACCAATAGATTCTGCATATTTAATTCCAGCTATGAGATCACCATGAGCTTTATGCTCTGTTTTTAAATCGCATTCTAAAATTTCTTTTACATTTTGACCTATTAGTAATTTACCCAAGGATTGAAAGTTAGGTAAACCTTTTAAAAACAAAATACGTTCTGCTAATTTGTCAGCATGCTTCATTTCATCTATAGATTCTTCGTATTCTATATTTGCTAGCTTGGTGATCCCCCAGTCTTTTAATATTTTTGAGTGCAAATAGTATTGATTAATTGCAATTAGTTCATTACCTAATACAGTATTAAGGTGCTGAATCATTTGAGGGTCAGTTTTTAGCATTTGACAGGTACTCTAGTAATAAAAATAAATAAAATAAATCAGGACTTACGCAAGTCGTTTGTGAATTGTCATCCCGGTCAAGCGCGAAGCGCGTAGAACCGGGATCTGTTACAGAAGATCCCGGCTCTTCGGCCGGGATGACAGTTATTTTGCGTAAGTCCTGTAAATAAACAAATTAAATAAATCAGGTCACTATATAATGGCTATAGTTTATGGTAATTACTGCTGATGTCAATAGTATCTTAATTATCTTAATTATATTGAAAGCTTTAGCGGGATGCGCTATTTTGGGGCTGGTCTGGTAGGGGAAGCGTGGAGTTTATAATTTTTATCTGATCTGTTGATATGCGATGTTCGGCAATAATTTCATGCACGCAATCTAAACAGGTACCACAAGTTAAAGCTAAGCCGAAGATTTTTTGCAGTTCACCAAAGTCTGCACCATCATCTATAGCTTCTCTTATTTGCTTGTCTGTAATTTGTTTGCAGATACAGATGTACATAGATAATCTTATTAGTCCGTATATAAGTCATTAAAACGTAAATGAGAATCATTGTCAACTAGATATTTGGTTAAGATATATGTTAAACTCATGTTTTTATATAAATAAGCCATATATTACATAGTTATGAGAACTATCCTACAAGGAGTAGACCGCCGTAGGTAGTAACTCATTGTTTTATATCAATCACAGGAGAATCAAATGAGCGTATTAGTTGGCCGTAAAGCCCCGGATTTTACAGTACCTGCAGTTTTACCATCAGGTGAAATTGTTAGTAATTTTAACTTAAAAGACGCTATTAAAGACAAATACGGTCTAGTCTTTTTTTATCCTTTAAATTTTACCTTTGTTTGCCCATCTGAGCTTATAGCTCTTGATAAGCGTATGGATAAATTTAAAGAGTTGGGAGTAGAGGTAGTAGGTGTTTCTATAGATTCTCATTACTCACATAATCAGTGGCGTAAGACAGAAATACTGAATGGCGGTATTGGTCCAGTACGGTTTACTTTAGCAGCCGATATGTCACATGCTATATGTCAAGCTTATGGTATCGAACATCCAGAAGCAGGTGTTGCTTTTAGAGCAGCTTTTTTAATCGACAAAAAGGGTGTAGTGCGTTCACAAATAATTAATGATCTACCATTAGGAAGAGACATAGATGAAATTGTCCGCTTAGTAGAAGCTTTACAGTTTCATGAAAAGCATGGTGAAGTATGTCCTGCTGGTTGGAAGCAAGGCGATAAAGGTATGGTTGCAACTCCAGAGGGTGTCGCAAAATACTTGAGCACCAATGCACAAAATTTATAAAGAATCAATGTAGACATTTTTTCTAATAATGTTATCTTTAAGGCGAGTAATCGCCTTTTTTATTTTATAAATAGCAGTATTAAGGAAAAACATGAGTTGTTTTAATAATAATTTAAAAAATATCTTTTCTAGAAAATCAAAATCAAAATCAAAATTCAGATCTTGTTCAACCAGTTTTTTCTTAATTAAATTGTTTGCTGTTGTTGTTTTTACTTCAAGTGCTTATTCCGCAAATGCGCTTGCAGCTAAAGCCAAAACTAAAGACCATGACTCAGATCGTTCTGATCTGGTTGATGTTGAATTATCTAGAACATTAAGTGCTGTGGGTACTGGTCCCTACTTTGGTATCGGTAGCGAATACGACGGTTCTGATCTGGTTGTGTTACAGCCTAATATTCATAAAGATTTAGCATTATTAAAACAACATCAACTTATGGCTAAATACGCAGGTCATAAAAATGATTTAGCTAATCCTTATGTTCAAATAAGTGGTTACTTAGAATCGCAGTTTATCGCGGAAAGTCTAAATAATAATAAAATCAATCTAACAGCATCAAATATTGATATATCAGCTTGGGTTAATCGTTATATGTCAGGGTACACTAATTTTGGTGTTGACACTGATGATGCTAATGATCAATTCTTCCGTATGATCCTTGGCTTCGTAACTTTAGGTAATCTTAATGATTCGCCATTTTACATGTCTGTAGGGCAGATGTTTGTACCATTTGGTAGTTACAGCTCAGGTACTACTTATATAGGCAGTATCCCTAGGTCTATGGGAAGAACGTTGCAGCAAGCAGTGAGTTTCGGTTATTACGAAGAAAATGGTTGGCACTTAACAGGAGCTATCTATGACGGGAAAACTAAAAATGCTCGTCATTTTAGTAATGAAGCTGCTGATCATACTAGTCATAAAAGAATAGATCAATACGCTGGTACAATAGCGTATCAAAATCCATTTAAATTATATGAACTACCTAGTAAGACGAGAACAGGTATCAGCTATACAAATAATATAGCTGATGCTTTGGTAACTAGAACGCTATTTAATAGAGCAGCGTTGCGTCATTATGTACCAGCTATTGATATATTTAATAAAACCAATATTGGACCTTTTGGGGTTAAAGCAGAATATTTAACCGCTCTGGAACATTACAGTAAAAAAGATGTTTTAGTTGCAGAAAAAAGTGTTCACCCATCTAGCGTTTTAGGTGAACTTGAATACGATACTTTGGTTTACGGTAAGGGAACAGCTTTTGTTTTACACTATTCAAGAATCTTAGATGGTTCATTGACTTCTATATTCAAACACCAAACAGGTTTTAATGTTTCAATGAACGTTCTGAAAGATACAATTGTGAGTTTTGAGTATGCCAAACGTGGTACTTATTCATCTCATCACAATTTACCAACACCTACTGCTACCACATTTCAGATTTTAAATGCGCAGACAGTAGCAGGGCTTAATAGAGCTATGGATGGTAAGACTAAAGATTCATTTGTAATGACAGTTGACCTGTTTTTCTAAATACTTACAACCGTTGTTTTATGCAGCGGTCTGTGTGATGTTGATTAAAAAAGCTTCCCGCGGCGATACGCTCGGGAGGCTTTTTTTGTAAATACATTCTTCGTAATTGTTCACGGGGTACGTCATCCTAAGAAAAAGTCGTCCGAGAACTTGAAAAAAATAGATTACCCTCACGACTTTTTTGAAAGGATCCAGTGCAGATTTCTCTTAGTGGTACCATTAATTCAAACTCGTACATATGATAGCATTTTTTTCTCTTATAAATCAAAATCTCAACTGGATCCTGACGCTTTTGTCGTGTTA
>CAYLXL010000028.1:0-27176 GCA_964387745.1 uncultured Gammaproteobacteria bacterium
TGTTATTAAATCTGGATTTGCGCGTCGCATCTGGCTTAACGCATAACCCACACCTCTTGCATTAGCGCCTGCACGGATAAGAGCCTCGCGGTTAGCATCTGTTATTAAATCTGGATTTGCGCGTCGCATCTGGCTTAACGCAAAACCCACACCTTCTGCATTAGCGCCAGCATCTATTAGCGCCCGACGATTCTCTGGAGTATTTATTTCTGGTGGTAGTAGTCTACCAGCTTCTGCGTCTGTTAATGGCATAATTGTAGTTAAAATAAAAGTTTGTTTTAAAGTATAGACAATAATTAGATATTAGATATTAGATATTTTTTTATGTTAGTATAAACTGAATTTATAATGCTCATAAAAAATCTTTCTATTTCGCGCCAGCGACTAAATGAGGATAACGCGAAAATGTGGATATAAGATAGCTCTTTATCTAAGATGTTTGACAGGCTACGTGACGTTCATCACATTTTCAAAATCACTGTGCCTGCTCTCAATATACAACTATAATTGTAATTATAATTATATTAATACAATATATAATAGTTATGATTATAGCTCACTTAAGCAACCAACCCGTCGAGTTTTACGAGATAAATAATGACAATAAGCAGCTGCTTAACGATGCAGTGTGGATTGATATTATTTCCCCTTCTCGTGAAGAAGATCTTATCGTTGAAGGAATGATCAAAATTAGCATTCCTACACGCGAAGAAATGGCAGAAATTGAGTTATCTAGCAGGTTATATAAAGATAAAGGCGTTCTTTATATGACAGCTTCTATGATTGCACAAGCAGATTCAGAGGAACCTAAATTTGATTCAGTAACTTTTATTTTGACTAGCTCTAAACTAATCACGATAAGATATATTGAGCCTACAGCATTTAAATTATTTAGCATACAGTTACAAAAGCTTTATTTTGATACCCACAACTCTGAAGATGTGTTGATTGATTTGTTAGATGCAACTATCGACCGATTAGCTGATATTTTAGAATTAGTTGGCCGTCGTGTTGATGATCATTCCAAGCAAATTTTTCGAGCTAAAGATAATGGTAATAAACCTGATTATCTAACCTTAATGCAACAAATTGGTGTGAATGGTGATCTTACAACTAAAACTCGAGAAAGCTTGATGTCGTTTTCTCGGCTCTTACAATTCTTTTCTCAATTTACTGCCAGTAGACTTGATAATGAAGATCTCGCGCGCTTAAAAGCGCTTATTAATGACGTCATTGCTTTAAGCGATCATGCTGATTTCTTATCTAATAAAATTATATTTTTATTAGAAGCAACATTAGGGATGATTGGGATTGAACAAAATAATATTATTAAAATATTCTCTGTAGCAGCAGTAATCTTCTTACCTCCTACGTTAATAGCTAGTATTTATGGGATGAATTTTCATTATATGCCAGAATTATCCTGGAGATTCGGTTATGAGTTTGCTGTAACTTTAATGATTATTGCCGCCTTTGTGCCATACAAGTTTTTTAAACGTAAGAAATGGCTTTAATGAAATCTCGAGGCGTATAATTTCAATGATGCTCATAAGGGTTTACTGCGTATTCTGGTAGCGCCTGATATAAATCTACGAAATCTTGGTCAGCAAATTTACGATTAGCCAGGTTAAAGATATAGCTAGCGTGCGGTAGGATTTCATGAATTAACTTTATTGAATCTACTTCAAGGCGATTGGCAATTTCTTGCCAGCCTGCTCCAACGAACTCAAACTGAGATAAATCAGCATTTTTTAATTCTTGAAGCAAATCTTGCTCTTGTTTAGCAAATACTTGCTCTGTTGATTTAACCATACCTGTTGCTTTATCAACACTGAAGATAGCGGTGTAATAAACATTATTATATGCTTTATTACAGATCCAAATTTTATCTTTGGACAATTTATTAGTTATCACAAATTGCTGAGCGAGTAATTCCAAAGAATTAATGGTAATAATTTTTTTATGAGTGCTATAGGCGAGGCCTTGGATAAAACCTACTGCGATTCTAAGGCCAGTAAAACGTCCTGGACCATTGCTTAGAACGAAACCATCAATATCATCAAGAGTAATATTATTAGCGTCTAAAAGGCCCTCAAGAGCTGGTATAAGCTTTACACCCTGATGCTTAGATTCATCAATTACGGTACTGTGAACTTCGCCATTGACCTGCAATGCCAAAGAACAAATGCTCGATGAGGCATCTATGGCGACTAGTGTGGGTAAAGGCTGCTTAATCATGTTCTTTCATATATATTCATATATTCAATAAAAGAGCAGATTATAGCAGTAATTGCTCATAAAAGTCTTTAATTACACTTAAATTTCTGGTCCGACGCATGGGTGGCAACGCTCGTAGAAACAGCTCTCCATAGGGCCTGGATATAATTCTGGGATCACAGATCATTAAGACCCCGTAATCTTCTTCTGAACGGATTAAGCGACCAGCCCCCTGGGTAAGCTGTAATGCGGCTTCTTGGCATTGCAGCTCTATAAAAGCATTTATACCCTGTTCTTGCATATGCTTAATCTTAGCTTGTAACAAAGGCTCAGTCGGCGAAGCAAAAGGCAGTTTATCAATGACCACGCAGTGCAAATCAGGCCCCTTTACATCTATTCCCTCCCAAAAACTCGCAGTGGCTAATAAGATAGAACGCTCGTTTGCAGTAAATTGCTCAATCAGCGCTGATTTACTTGCATTACCTTGCATCAATAAGCTATATCCCTTGTCATCTAAATCGTTATTATGAGTTTTGAGATATTCATAAACCCTGTGCATATTACTAAAGCTAGTGAACAATAAAAAAGCCCTCCCCTGACTATACTCTAAGACTGGCAGAACGTTTTTAACATAAGAGTCTATATAATTATCTGCCATTGGATCTGGCATGTTTCTTGGTAAATATAAAATAGACTTATTTTTATAGTCAAAAGGACTAGGAATTATAATAGTATCAGCTTCAGCTAATCCTAGAGTTTTTTTAATGAGACTAAAATCCCCACCTACTGATAGAGTTGCTGATGTTAAAACACAAGCCCGACTTGCTGCAGTTAATTTTTCGTAAAATAAATCACTAACTTCTAACGGTGAGTGTTTTAGCATGAAGTTTTGTTTGAACACCTCATACCATTTGATAGTTTTACTACTCATGTCATTTTTAACATGCAGAGTTGGCAAAATGAATTGTTCTAGTTCTAAAAGAAGTGAACCCAGTCGATTGTAACAATTCTCTAAACCTTTACTTCTAGTAGAATTAGCCTCCAAAACTGAATTTAAATCTTTTAATAGCATATTGAGATTATCAAGATCATCTTTGAAGCCTTGTTCTTGATATAAAGAATTATAAAACCCGCGATCGGGCTTGGTCTGCAAGTAACTTTGCATTTGCTCAAGCAATCTGTTCAACGCAACTGGTATATTAACCAGCTGCTTGACGTCTTTGGCTATAGATCTGTACTCAACGTTAACATCTTGTATCAAGTCTTTAATTTTGCGACTCGAAACAGAGCTACCAAAATGTAAACTTGCAATATTCGCAAGTTGATGAGCTTCATCCAGAATTAAATTTACTCCATCCGGCAACAACTTTGCCTCATCGTTTTCTGCTTTTAAACCCCAGTCAGACAATAATAAATGATGATTAATTACAATAATTTTGGCGTCTAATGCCGCTTGTCTGGCTTTATAAACAAAGCAATGCTTGAATGCAGGACACTCATGTCCCAAACAATTATCAGCAGTACTGGTGACATATCGCCATACATCACTAGTTTCAGAAATATTTTTTATAGTAGAGGTATCACCATCTGTAGTAGACTCACTCCATGCTACTATTTGCTTAAATTCTTCAACCATTTCTGAGGTTGCGAGCAGTATATCTGTTAAAGCAATCTCTAGACGGTACTTGCAAAGATAATTATTTCTACCTTTTAGTAAAGCGGTTTTCTCAAATAACTTTAAAGCTTTTAGCGCTATAGGTAAATCACGAAAATATAATTGGTTCTGTAAATTTTTGGTTCCTGTTGAGATTAAGATTTTGCCTGCACTCAATAAAGCTGGAATGAGATATGCTAGAGTTTTTCCTGTGCCAGTACCAGCCTCAGCTAATAAAATTTTTTTATTAATAAAGGCCTCGTTAATCTTTTTTACTAGCTCTAATTGCTGTGGTCGATAAATGTAGCCCTTAATATGATTAGCAATGATACCGTCAGGACCAAAAATTTGGTTTAAATCACCAGAAAATTCTTCGATAGAATCCATAGAATTGCTAATACTCAAAATGAGACTAAATTATGACTTTAAAGTATGTAGTATAATGAAAATTTTGGCTCAAGAATATGACGTTGGATAAAAAAAACCACAGATTGTTACCAATCTGTGGCTTTCAACTTCAGTAAGCGCTTACTTGGTTGTTAACCAAGAAAATTAGTTACCCAATATATTAAATTGGTCTAATATACTGAATTTTTTACTTTTTTTTTAGCTTGAACAGAACCGCCACGTTTAGCAGATCTAGCTACTTTTCTGCCAGCAGAAGCTTTCTTAGCTGTCTTTCTTTTAGCAGTTTTTTTCTTAGCAGCTTTTCTCTTAGCAGGTTTTTTCATGCCCATAGCAGCAGCTTTCTTAGCAGTACGTCTTTTTGCTTTTCTAGCTGTTTTTTTAACTGCTTTTTTAGCTACTTTTCTTTTCTTAGTAACTTTTTTAGCAGCTGCTTTTTTAGCAGTCTTTCTTTTAGCTACTCTTTTTACAGCTTTCTTAGCAGTAGCAGATTTCTTAGCAGCTTTTCTTACAGTCTTTTTCTTCTTAGCTACTTTCTTTTTAGCGCCTACTACAGCATCTACCATGCTAGCACTCTTTTTAGCTTTAGTACGTCTAGTAGATTTTCTAGCTGTACCTTTTTTAGCTTTAGCAACTGCTTTCTTAGCTGTCGCTTTCTTTCTCTTAATTACCATAGATCTAAGTCTCCTAATTTTCTTGGGCGGTTATCTAAAACATTAGCACATCATATAATTACGTCAAAAAAAAATATAATTATTTTCAAAAAAAATAATTATTCATTACTATTTTCAATCCTACTACGGCTAGATAACGAAACAAAAATGAAAAAATAACTGCTACAAAAAATTTTAAACGTAATTACCTCTAGCTGATGATCTATTAATACCATTTTGGAAATTAACAAGCAAGTATCTTATGACTTTATATAGAATCATTTTAAACGGTATGAAAAACATCTTGTGAGCATAAAATTTCCCCCGATTGCACTATACTATGTAGTACAAATACAATAAAAAAAGCCTATCGATTTTATCATTAAAATCAATCAGATAGAGCATGGTTGTTTAAGTTGTTATTAAAATGAAAAAAAAGAACCCTCACGACAAGACAAAAGATACAAAAGTTACAAAAAACAATAAGTCTGACAGTACAGACTTAAGTTTAATTTATGACAACCTTCCAAAATTTTTATATATCATTCCTTTGTTTGAACGACCGTTCTTTTCACCTCAAAGCCTACCTATTCTTTTAGATAAAAGTTATTTGAAATCTTCGATTGAAAAAATCAATCAAACAGACTTGAGTATTGGTGGATTTATTCTGAGTAAAGATAAAGAACCACCAACATCTTTGTCTAATTTGTATCAATATGGCACCAGTTTTAAACTTCATAATCCTACTAATGTTGAAAATAAAATTCAAATCATCGCTGAAGGCATTGCCAGATTCAAAATTAAAAAGTGGCTAAGCAACAAACCACCTTATTATGCTGAAGTAGAATACATTACTGATGATTTAAAACGCTATGATCCGATCCAAGTTCGAGCTTATATATTAGCAATCATTAATACTATTAAACAACTCATCCCATTAAACCCTCTGTATAACGAAGAGTTGAAATTTTTCTTAAACAAATTTATCAATGCTGAGCCATCGTATTTTGCAGAATTCGCTGCAAGTCTAACGACAACCTCAAAAGAAAACTTACAAAACACATTAGAAATCAGAGACTTACTACAAAAACTAAACAAGGTTTTAAGCATCTTAAAAGAAGAAATTCAAATCGTTAAGTTCCAAACCGATTTAAACAAAGATATTAATGAACGCATCACCAAACAACAAAGAGAGTTTTTTCTAAAAGAAGAGCTAAAGGCAATTCAGGAAGAACTTGGTTTAAATGGCAATGATGTGATGTCTGAACGCGATCGTTATGAAGAACGCTTATCAAAATTACGAATCAAAGACGAAGATTTTGAAAAAATAAATGATGAATTAGATAAACTATCAGTTCTAGAACCCGGATCACCTGAGTACGCAGTCACTAGAAACTATTTGGACACTGTTACTTCTATTCCTTTTGGTATCTTTTCTAAAGATAAAGTTAGTATCAGAAACGCTAGGAAAATACTCAATGATGAACATGAAGGCTTAGAAGATATCAAAGAACGCATCTTAGAATTTATAGCTATCGGCCATCTCAAAGGTGAAATCTCTGGGTCTATCATATTACTCGTTGGTCCACCAGGCGTGGGCAAAACTTCCATCGGCAAATCTATTGCTCATGCGGTAGGTCGACAATTCTATCGTTTCTCTGTAGGTGGGATGAAAGATGAAGCAGAAATCAAAGGACATAGAAAGACCTATATAGGCGCTATGCCAGGTAAAATCATAAGAGCATTAATTGAGGCTGGCACATCAAATCCGGTCATCATGCTCGACGAAGTAGACAAAATGTGTATGTCGTACCAAGGAGATCCTGGTGCTGCTCTACTAGAAGTCTTAGATTCTGAACAAAATTATAACTTTCTTGACCATTACTTAGACATACGTGTCGATCTCTCTAAAATTTTATTTATTTGTACTGCAAATACACTTGATACTATCCCGCAAGCATTATTAGATCGCATGGAAATAATGCATCTGGCCGGATATATTACTGATGAAAAAATGAAAATAGCCAAAAAACACTTATGGCCAAGATTATTAGAGCGCTCAGGGCTCAAACCACGTCAATTAAAAATAAGCGATGCCGCATTAAAAACAATTATTGATGATTACGCTCGTGGAGCTGGTGTGCGCAACCTTGAACGCAAACTTGCCAAAATAACCCGCAAAGCGGCAATAAAAATAATAAAAAACCCTCATACTCAAATCTCTATTAACACCAAAGACCTACTAAAGATCATAGGCGAACCCTTATTTTCTGATGAAATGTTAATGCATGGTGTAGGTGTGATGACAGGGCTGGCATGGACAACTATGGGCGGAGCCACTCTGACTATTGAAGCTAGTAAAGTCCATTCTAGTCGTCGTGGGATGCGAATAACAGGTAGTTTAGGCGAAGTCATGCGTGAGTCTGCAGAAATTGCCTTCAGCTTCATTTCTGCAAATATATCACGATACAAAATTGATCCGGTTTTTTTTGATAATGCCCTTATCCACATACACGTACCAGAGGGTGCGACGCCTAAAGACGGTCCTTCCGCTGGTATAACTATTGCCTCTGCTTTAGTAAGCCTAGCAAGAGGTATTAATATTAAACGCAGCTTAGCTATGACCGGTGAAATAACTTTAACAGGAAAAGTACTGCCTGTTGGTGGTATTCGGGAGAAAATTATTGCCGCCAGACGCAATAGAATTAAAGAAGTTATATTACCATTAGCAAATAAGATTGATATAAAAACACTACCTAAGTATTTATTAGATAATTTAACGTTATATTATGTTGATGATTTTGATGAGGTGTACAAAATTTTGTTTAGAAAAACAAAAAAACAGCATTAAAATAATTATAAACGTTCAGCTACCCGAATTTTTGTCATCCTGATGAGTAGTCGAAGGATCTCAATTAAGTATCAGCTACTGAGATACCTCGCAAAAGCTCGGGATGACAGGTGCGATGATTCCTATACGGTGAACGCATACAAATAATTATATTCTTGACATTTGCAACGGTAATCAGTTAAGAACTTTAATATCTTACCGCTTTGCCTGAATCAATATAAGTATATTTCTTATTCTGATAAGTCAACTCTTTAGTATTAAGCACAAATGTATATTTATCACGATCAACATAATACTCTCTTTGCTGTCCTGTCGAATCCAAGCGCACAAAAGCTAAATCTGTAGCTGAATGTGTAGGCTGTATTTGCTGGTGTTTAATTTCATAGTCCTTAGGAGTAACTTCTGATCCCATCAATGATTCATATAATACTCTGCCAGATCTATTCTCAAAAGGAAGATCAAATAGTTTAGCTATAGTAACAGGCACATCAACATTAGCCGTAGGCAAATAATCTTGATACTGTTGCTTAAAATCAGGGCCAGCAGCAATTAATACATTATGCAGATCTATAGGACTCAGGCTACCGTGTCCACCTCTAGCATTATCTGAAGTAGTGTATGTAATACCCTTTAGGCCGTTAATGCTTTGAGTATCATCATAGGTCAGGGAAACGACTATATCAGGATGCCGCTGTTGTACTTCATCATATAAAAAGACTTTTTTCAAAGAGAGCGTACCAGGTAAATCACCATAGGTTGGGTCAATAAAAATACCATCAAACTCCATACGTGATTGAAAAAATCTTACTAATTTTTTTACTAAATTTTCATCTTTACTTGGCACATAAATATAAGCTGAAGCTCCATTATTTGCCACAATAATATCCTCTGGTCCTAATTTTTCAGGAATCTTATAACCTCTTGAAGTGTAGAGCGCTCCTACCCCGTTGTTGCAAACTTTACCAGATTTATCTATGTTAATTTTTTCCACCAATGTTCTGTCTTTTAAAATACCATTCATTCCAGGATTATAATAACAACCGCGCCCATCGTAAGCACTGAAACCGGCTTTAGTCAATAAATCAGCAATCCTTATACTGCCCGAGGTACTAAAGCCATTACTGTTAACATCACCTATAATACCATTGGTAATTTGCCTTAAAGGGAAAATATTAACATCACCCGACACCGAGCTCATACTATGATCAGAAGTCACTATCAGATTAGTTGTTTTTAATGTATCAAGTTTTCCTAAAGAAAAAATTAAGCTCCCCAATAATTGATCTTGTTTTTTTAATGCTTGATAATAAGGAATTGTACCAGGGCCATAAGCATGACTAGTACTATCAGGCTCACTAAACCATAAAATACTTATATCTGGTTTATGATTATTCAATACCTCTCTAATATAAATAGCCAACATATATTCATTAAATTGAGCTTCGAGTGGTTTGCTTACTTTACTCGGATCAGATAAATTAGCCAATGGAATGATATTGCTAATCCCCGTCAACTCAACAGTCTTTGCCTGCTTGAAAATATTTGAATTTTTGCCTGCAGCTCCTGGCATCATAAATTTATCAGGTAAAATATATTTTTTAGCCTGTAGCTTCTTCAAAAATTGCTCTGGGAAAATTTTATTCTCTGTGAGAATAATACTATTATCAGAATCTTTATTACCATTTTGGATTAATACCGAACCTTCTTTACCAACTTGAGCTGTTTTGAAACCATTCTTATGAGCTACTTGTAAAATACTGTCTAAGTACATTAATGGCTTGCCACCCACTTGGTTATCTAGACTTTTTAATACATCATAATGCTCTACGTTTACAGGTTGCTGTGAATTAGGAATATTAGCCTCATCAGGTCGCCAAATTTTATTACCAAAAAAGCCTGTACTACCAGAATAACTTCCCGTAGCAAAACTATTAGCGTTATTCATAGTAATACTTGGAAAGGATGAATGGTGATCACTAAAATAGGCGCCAGAAGTTTTTAATTGATAAAGATTTGGGGTATTTTCTTTGGTGATAACATCTGGCCGTAGCCCATCCCAAACAATTAAAATAACTTTATTTGCTTTAGAAAATTCATCTGGTTTTTTGGCAGCAGGTACTTCAGAAGATTTCATATCTTCTGCAGCTATAGTTGAGATGGGATTGAAAAAAATAAAAATTAATATCGAAACTATAGTTAAATAGTTAACAAATATCATAGCGTCCCTGTTTTATAATAATCAAGATTATAGATATATTATTGATAAGTTTAGCTATAAACGCAATAGAGAAAATAGATTATTGGTTGAGAGCACGCATTAATAAACATATTAACGCGCTAATCAACATAATTTAAGTTACTTCTTATGGAGCGGGGCTAGGACACCTATCTTGTTTGAACCCTGCTGAATCACAATCGACTGCACACGATTCAGCTGGGACATAAAGAGTCGAACATACCGGAGCGCCTATAGATGGCGATTCTAAAGAGACATAATCAACAAAACCAGGGGAAACTTCTCTTGTATATTGCATCAATTGCAAGCAGAATCCAAGATTCGGGTAAACTATTTTACGAAATTGCTTTAAATAACTAATAGGATTTTGAATACCTAAATCAATACCATTAGTACACTCAAAAATACCTTTTCTAACAGCAAGATCAGATTGGCAGTATTTTAGTAGGTAAGCAGATAAAAGTGTTGGCGAGCGTGAAATACCTGCATGACAAACAACATAAACTGGAGTATTATTATCAACATTTAGTTTAATTAATTCAGCTATTTCATCAAAAATTCGATTAACCCGCACATCATCACGATCATCCATAGCAAGATTATAAATAATAGTACCATTAGCAGTTTCAAATAACTGAATTGTTATTTTTACACGAGCATTGATATCATCAGTTTCCACATCTCTTGGTGGCGATATACTCGAATAAGCCTCAACCCAGCCCAATGGGGCTGCAAATGATTTGGCGCCTGCATTAATCACTACTACCTTTTGGTTTGGATGATTTTCAGAAACATGTTTTTCAACATCAGCTACAGCCCCCAAGTAAAGTCTTGGTTTTATTTGAGTGATATCGAGCTGTCTTTTAAAAATAGAACAAGTACCATCATGATGAGCTGGAGCTACTGGTTGTAAATCACGCTCTCGATATGGTAAAGCCATAGGTGTTCTTCGCATTCTATAATCCTATCTGTATTTATTAATTTATTCATCACATACCTGCACCATGCCTTTTTCAATACGCACCTTAAAGGTATTAATATTTTCAAATGCTGGTGGGGCGGTCACTTGCCCTGTTTTAATGCAGAACTTTGCTCCATGATAAGGACAAGTAATAATACCGTCATTTGTACAATCCGCATCATCTAAACCAAAATCTGCATGAGTACACAAATGATCGATAGCATAGAATTCGTTATGCAAGTTAAATACAATGACTGTGGTGTAATCTAGATCAACAACCTCTCGGCTACCTTCTGGAAAATCGATAGCTTTTTTTACATCAACCCACATTAGAGTAGTCCTAGAGTTAATTGCGCTTCTTCTGACATCATGTCTTGTCCCCAAGGTGGATCCCAGACAAGTTCTACTTTGGCATCAAATACATTCGGCACTTCTAGAACTTTACGTTTGACGTCATCGACAATATAAGGCCCCATACCACAGCCTGGAGCAGTTAAGGTCATTTTGATGACAGCAATGTTGCCTGCTTGAATATTACCCGGCTCTATGGGATGCACTTCGCATTCATAGATTAAACCAAGATCAACAATGTTAACCGGAATCTCTGGGTCATAACAAGTTTTCAACTTAGCCCATATATCTTCTTCATCAACAAAACCATTGCCTGTTATTTCTTTGACCACGTCAATTTCTGGATTAGTCTGCGCAGCGTAGTCGTGAGGCACTGCTAATCCTATTGCATCTGCATCTTGACCGTCAATACGAGCTAGATTGCCATTATAATAGACTGTAAAACTACCACCCAGCTGCTGCATTACGCTAATGCTCTCACCCTTTACCATAGTAATAGGTATACCATGCGGGATTAAGATGGCAGCGCAATCTCGGCTAAGTTGAATTTCATTTTTATTTTGTACTTCTGACATTATGAATAACTACAGTTTTATTTAGATAAAATTTTAATCACTTCTTGTAAACTAGCTAGGAAAACATCAATTTCTTCGATGCTATTATAAAAACCAAATGAAGCACGAACAGTACCTGATATCCCCAAATACGTCATCAAAGGCATGTTACAGTGATGCCCAGTACGAACAGCCACCCCGAACTGGTCTAATAGTAAACCAACATCTTGCGGGTTTTGGTTATTTACTATAAAAGCAATTACGGCTGTTTTATTTGGACTGTCGCCTATAATTTTTATGTTATTAAGTTTTTTTAAGCCTTCTTGACAATAATTCAACAAGTTGGTTTTGTAAGCAATTAGTTCGTTATAATTCAAAGTATTCAGGTAATCAATAGCAGCACCTAACCCGATAGCACCTGCAATATGAGGTGTACCTGCTTCAAACTTTTGTGGTGCATGAGCAAAAGTAGTGCCCATAGGTAAAACCACCTGGTCAATCATTTCACCACCGCCTTGATATGGCGGTAATATGTTTAATAATTCAGCTTTACCATACAAAACACCTATACCCGTTGGACCATATATTTTATGACCTGAAAAAGCATAAAAGTCACAAGCTAAATCTTTAACATTAATTTTTATATTGGGAGCTGCCTGGGCTCCGTCTATTAAAACTAAGATATCTTTATTAATTGCTTTGAGTTGAGCTATTATATTCTGAACAGGATTAATAATCCCTGTACCATTATAGATATGACTTAAGGTTACTAATTTAACTTTTTGCTGATTATATTTAACATAGTCAATCAAGCTTTGCGAGTCTAACTCGCCGTTAGCTAATAAATTAATAACTTTTATTTTAATCCCTATATTATTAGCAATAATTTGCCAAGGGACTATATTAGAATGATGTTCTGCAACCGTCAGGACGATTTCATCGCCACTTTTAAAATGACCATGTCGCTCTAAACAAGTTGCTACTAAATTGATTCCTTCTGTGGTACCGCGAGTAAATATAACCTCTTCAGAACCATTCGCACCTATAAAATCTACAACTTTTGATCTAGCCTGTTCATACATCAGGGTCGCATTATCACCCAAATAATGAAAAGCACGATGAATATTACTATGATGATTAGTATAGTAATCACTGATAGCATCAATTACGCAACGAGGTTTTTGACTGCTGGCAGCATTATCAAAATAAACTAATGGCTTATCATTTACCCTTTTGCTTAAAATAGGAAAATCTTTGCGGATTTTTGTAACATCAAACATTAACATTTTCCATTGCTATTTGAGAAGCTAATACTTGTTCTAACCAATCAGCTGCACCTTGATTGGTAACCGTTGAAATAATATGTCCTACAAAGGCAGAAATCAGCATTGTTTTAGCCTCAATAGCTGGAACCCCCCTGCTTTGTAAATAAAACATTGCTTTTTCATCCAATCGGCCAATGGTCGCACCGTGGACACAACTTACATCATCAGAGTAAATCTGCAGTTCCGGTTTGGCATCAATCATCGCATTAGACGACAATAATAAGTTTTTATTACTTTGAATTGCCGTATTTGCTTTAGTATTAGGCGCCACATAGACCATACCATTCCATACCCCATGTCCTCGGTCTTTTAATACACCCCGATAGTCTTGTAAGCTAGTACCATGAGAATCATTGTGATAAATCTTCAAATGACTATCCATATGCTGCTTATCACGTGGCATAAACAAGCCGCGTAAAGCAGTATTAGTCGCATTACCGTTTTTATAGACTACTATATCCTGGCGTGATAACTTCGCACCAAAACTCAAATTATAATTATTATATTGCGAATGCGCTTGCTGATTTACTATATAGCTTGCAATATGGTACGTACTTTCATTATGGCTTTGCAATATATAATGATTTAACACGGAATTTTCAAGCAAATCAAACTCAAGTAAGATATTGCAGTTCATAGCGATGTTATTTTCCAGACCATCACTAATACTTAAATACTCTTCAAGTAAATTTAATTCACTATTTTTATCTAGTTTAATAAAGTGCTTGTTATTAATAATTTTATCTTGGCTACGCTCTGTAAATACATTTAACAATCGAATATTTAGCTTTGTCTTGTCTTTAATCTCATTAAGATCAATCACAACGCCATTGTGATCAGCATTATTAACAAACTCGCTTATGCCTATTTGTTGACCGTTAGCCTGTGACAAATAAAACTCTTGGGAGCTAGCACTTGATGTAATCTTAAAATCATTTAGTTTTGACAAGTCTGGCTGATACACGCCATCTAAAATTACTATAATTGTTTCGCTATTTGCGCAAAATTGCTTTATATAAGCATTAACTCGCTTAATAGCATCATCGTGCACTTCTTTTGTTCGATTATTTATCAGGCTAAAGCCCTGTTTAGCGAGCTGTGATAGATCAGTATATTTCCAATCTTCATTTCTAATAGTCGGCAGACTATAGTTTTGATAATTATCGTAATTCATCAAGCACCCATGAATAACCTTTTGCTTCTAATTCTAGAGCCAAACTTTTATCACCTGATTTAATAATTTGTCCGCGAGCCAATACATGAACATAATCAGGAACAATGTAGTCCAACAGTCTTTGATAATGTGTAATCACTAAAAACGACCGTTTTTTATCGCGTAACTGATTAACGCCTTGCGCAACTATTTTTAACGCATCGATATCCAAACCAGAATCAGTCTCATCGAGAATGATAAGCTCTGGCTTTAATAATAACATCTGTAAGATTTCGTTACGCTTTTTCTCACCGCCTGAAAAACCCTCGTTGACAGAACGGTAGAGTAACTCATCACTCATACCTACAGTTTTTATATGTTCTTTTACCTCTTTTAAAAACTCCATTGGGTTAACTTCGTCTTCTTTATTAGACTTTCTTTTAGCATTGATAATGCTTTTTAAAAAGTTAACATTACTAACGCCTGGAATTTCAACTGGATATTGAAAAGCCTGATAAACACCCAGATGGGAACGTTCTTCAGGCTTTAATTCAAGTAAATTTGAGCCTTTAAAATTTATACTTCCACTAGTGACTGTATAATCATCTTTACCACTTAATATATTAGCTAGTGTACTTTTTCCAGATCCGTTTGGTCCCATTATGGCGTGAATTTCACCAGGTTTAATGTCTAAATTAATTCCCTTGAGGATTTGCTTATCGCCATTAACGCTTGCACATAAATCTTTTATTTCTAACATCTCTAACTCCGGACTACAATCTTGTCTCAATATTTCTAACCAACCGCACCCTCAAGACTTAATTCCATTAATTTTTGCGCTTCTACTGCAAACTCCATCGGTAATTCTTTAAACACTTGCTTACAAAAACCATTTACAATCATGGAAACCGCATCTTCTTCTGACAGCCCCCTTTGTCGACAATAATACAATTGATCATCAGCAATTTTTGATGTTGTTGCTTCGTGTTCAATTGTACATTGATCATTTTTAGATTCCATATATGGAAAAGTATGCGCGCTCGCTTTGTGTCCAATTAACAAACTATCACATTGAGTAAAATTGCGACTACCAGCAGCATTTTTACCCATTCTTACTAGTCCACGGTAAGCGTTACTGCTTTCGCCAGCAGAAATACCTTTAGAAATAATTAAACTCGAACTATTTTTACCGATATGAACCATCTTAGTTCCAGTATCAGCTTGTTGTTTATTTCTTGTTAGGGCCACTGAGTAAAACTCTCCTCGAGTGTCATCCCCTTGCAGAATTACACTTGGGTATTTCCAAGTGATAGCTGAGCCTGTTTCTACTTGTGTCCAAGAAATTTTAGCTCGATCGCCAGCACAATGACCTCTCTTAGTTACAAAATTATAGATACCACCATTACCGTCTTTATCGCCAGGGTACCAGTTTTGCACAGTAGAATATTTTATGACAGCATCTTCAAGAGCGATAAGTTCTACTACTGCTGCGTGTAGCTGATTCTCATCGCGTTGAGGAGCAGTACAGCCCTCTAAATAGCTTACATAACTACCCTTATCAGCAATAATTAGCGTGCGTTCAAATTGACCTGTATTAGCTGCGTTAATTCTAAAATAAGTGGATAGTTCCATTGGGCATCTAACCCCTGGTGGAATATAAACAAATGATCCATCAGTAAAAACAGCCGCGTTTAAACTAGCAAAAAAGTTATCAGTGTGCGGAACGACTGTGCCTAAGTATTTTTTAATTAACTCTGGGTGTTCTTGTACGGCTTCTGAGAATGAACAAAAAATAACCCCAGCTTTAGCTAGTTCTTTTTTAAACGTTGTAGCGACTGAAACACTGTCAAAAACCACATCGACCGCAACCACTCCGGCAAGCTTTTTTTGTTCTTGTAAAGGTATACCCAATTTTTCATAGGTTCTTAATAGCTCAGGATCAACTTCATCCAAGCTTTTTGGTCTATCTTTATCTGACTTAGGAGCGGAATAATAACTAATAGCCTGGTAATCAACCGGCTTATAATCAACGTGCGCCCAACTTGGCTCTTTTAAGGTTAACCAATGTTCAAAAGCTTGAAGTCGCCAATTTAACATAAATTCTGGCTCGTTCTTAATTTTTGAAATTTGTTTAATCTTCTCCCTATCTAAGCCAGGCTCTAATGTTTGAGTAGGGATATCAGTCACAAACCCATGCTTATACTGAGAAGATATGGCACCCTCTAAGATATTGTTATCTTCTGTCTGTTTATCGCTCATTGAAATTAGAAAACTACAGGTAAAAAAATATGATTATGATAGTACTAAACTAGGAATCGTTGCAAGATATATTTAGGATATATTTAGGTATAGTAAAGGGGGCCAGCGTGCTGTTCCCCCTGTCTATTAACGGTAGGGTTCGAATTTAGTACAATGGTACGCCATCTGTAATAATAGAGCTTAGATCGTTATACCAAGAAATACCTGAAAAACCCCTATTACTCTCGTAAGAACCCTGGCTATTGACTGGGCTGTCAATATCTTTATTTAGCTGCTCAATAGCTATTTTATTTCTCATAGCGACATCATCCATCATCGGATGCCCTGTTAAGACTTTCTTATTTGGTTCAAATCCACCTGCTTGGGTTAAATACTTAAACATTAGTTCTGCCAAAATATTATGCGCATTAGCTGACGGATGAATACCATCCCAGTAAACATATTCATTAGGCTTGCTGCATACTTCACGTTCCTTTTTCCAATAATCATTAGGATTACAACGATCAGTAATGTTGGTAAAACCATATTCTTTTGCGCGCGTTTTTGCGACTTGAATAAATTTATAAACATCAAAACTCATAATTTTCACATCAGGAAATTCTTGCTGAAGTTTTGCAATAAATTCATTATGTTTTTTATTATATTTATTGATTAAAACATGTAACCGCTCTGAATACTGAGTATTACCATGAGAACGATCAGCACCTAATGTATCAGGCGTAAGTGTCAAATCGGGAATAGGCAGAGATAAAATATTCTTTGCACCATGTTCTATTAATCTTCGAATATTAGATTCAATACCATCACTGATGCTATTGATGAGTTCATCGTCATCTTGTTTAAAGTGACGAATCATGTCATTGGCGCCAATCCAAACAGTATACAAAGCATAAGGATCACCGCTTTTATTCCAGTTCAAATAAGTAGTAACTTGCTTATCTAATGTTGGTATCGGATAGATATCGCTAACCACTGTAGCACCAGCATAAGCATAATCAATAAATGAACCCTCAGGTATATTCATTTTATCACTTAACCTTTCAACCCAAACCTTACCATTCGTGAATCTACCGCTATAATAAGGCGGAGATATAGGTAAAATAGGACTAATTGGGAATACTAACGAAATCTCTACTGACCTTTTATATAAATTGCCGTTATCTGACATACTGTCACCAAACGCAAAAATTCTGCTAAAGTGCTTTGATCGACTTAAACGAAAATGAACTTTATAAGTATTGCCAGAAACTTCATAGCGTGGATTCAATTGCACATATTCATTCGAACTCATCTGACAAACTGAACCACTAAAGTCAGGTAGTGCTAAATAGCTTCCTACTCCTAAATGCAAATTACACGTTCCTAAATCAGAACCATTATTATTAATATTAAAAGCAATATTTTGACTGAGTTGCCCTAAATAATTAGCTGAAAATGTCGCCAGTTTAACTGACTCACCCGCTTGAATATTATTGCTATTTAACTCTGATAAGCTTCCTTTAGAGCCTTCGGTACGATTTATATTAGTTATTGTGAATTCTGTTTGGTTATCTACCTGCACATCAAGATAACTTACTAGGCCTGCATAAGCATGAGTATAAAAAAACATGCTGGATAATACAGCAAGTGCTTTAATCATTAGTCTCTTCATTTATTAACTCTCCGAAGTTAATTGTTTTGATAGCTAGTAATTCAAGTATTTCTTATACTACATATATATACTATAAACCTTCACATCCATATTACAAATATTATTATTCCCAAAACTTTAGTTCATATATATCTATTCAGTATAAATAATCTATAGCATTTCATATATCTTTATCTAAGGCAAAAATCTTAGCACACTATAGTCAAAAGTAATAAAAATGATATAATGTTTGCTAATCCTGATTGTCTATTAACACTTCAGGGTATATATTACTCAAGTTATTCTACCAAGGTTTATCATGATAGCAAGCTTATTTAGAAGATTATTTGCACTTTTTAACAAAAAGAAGGCTAAAAGCTCTGGAGAGCCGTGTCAGGAGCTATATATTGGTAATATTGAGTATCATACCAAACCGCATGAATTACGCAAAGTCTTTGAAAAATTTGGAGAAATCGAGTACCTAAAAATTATTCGGGATCCCAAAACAAAGCGTTCAAAAGGCTATGGCTTTGTGAAGTTTGTTAATAAGAAAGACGCCGCTAGTGCCTTAGATAATAAGAATTCTCTAGTATTTCGTGGCAGAGAACTTAAAGTCGCTTACGCCAAAGATCGTTAGTTATTTAACTAATTAGTGATAAATTCTAGTATATTGTTGAATATTCTATCCTGATAATCTTTAGATTCATTACAAAGATTATGATAGGCACCATATATATAGACAACATGATGATTTGGAAATACTCCTGCCAACCTAGGTATATTATACTGCCAATTAATCGTTCTATCCTCTGTCCCCTGGATAATCAATACTGGCAACATCAACGGCTTATGTTTTGGCAAACGATCTGCCCAATCATGCATTGCTTTAACCCATCTTAATGGCAAGAATTTAGGCTGAAGAGGATCATTGTTTTTAACAAAATTTAAAAAAATGGGATCATGTGAAACTTTTTTTGGGACACGCGAGATAAATTTTACAAACGGTTCTATATAACAAGCAATCCGATTATATGCCCACAATGGTACACGTAATAAAGGAGCATAAAGCAAAGCTTTTTGAAAGCCATGATTTTGCCGATTGCGCAATAAATATTCGATTGCAATCGATGTACCAGCACTAAATGCAGAAATATAGTAAGGTAAATTATCAGCAGGAAACTTTATCTTAATACTTTTGACCAACGCTTCAATACCCTGTGCATACTGGGCAAAGTCTACAATGTCACCTATTTGTCCCGTTGATAAACCATGACCTGGTAAATCCACACCAACAACAATATATCCATTGGCTGTCAAAAAACTTATATAATCTCCGTATAAGCCAAAATGATCAAGATAGCCATGGACAAAGAACATTATGCCTTTATATTGGGTAATATCTTTTTGCATATAAATTTGAGCCACGATAAAAAACTCAGCTACTCTTAATTTACCTATAGTTAGTAAAATTTCATGATTAAGATAACTTGGAAGATTATAATATTTTAAATACTGTTGTAACCAGACTCTCAAGTATTTACTATTGTCTTTGAATTGATCAATATTATTAATATTAATAATAGGCGTGGCCGTATCCAAATCTGGCAACAAATTCACAAATTTTTTCAAATCTTTCAAGGATGCAAACTTACTCATAACTAAAGTCATTCATTAAATATATTTTAATTATAGTACTAATTAGTGCTAATATATTATCAAGCTTACTGTATCAGGGAATTAAAATGCTAAATTATCAAGCCAGCAAAATCATTATTAATCATTACAAAGACGATCATAAGTTAGACTTAGACTACCCTATTTTCGCTATATTTTTAGACAATCCATCAAAAGACCTATGGTCAAAACTTCCTGAAGGCGAATTGCTCTACCAACGTTGGCTGCAACAGAATCAACCAGCTGATAAAGCTAATAAACATACTTCTGATGCTGATAAAAACAATTTAACTGTTTTTCATTCACAATTACCTAATAAGACTGGTACGCCTATTTGTTTACTGAATTTAAAAAATCAAACTTCGACTTTTAAAAAATTAGAAAAAATTAAAAAACAAATCGTAAAAATAGCTAAGCATAAACCAGAAATAATAAACTTAATCTTAGTTAATCTTAATATTGACGACGAAGAAACTATTATTAATCACTTCATAGCTTGTGCAGGCAGCTTTTATACCCGGCTTCCTAAGATTAGCCAAAAAAATGAAGATGATTCTAATCATCATTTAAATCTATTATGCCATAATGTCAGTCAAGTTTATGACCATTCTCGTGCTATCGCAGAAGTCCATGGCAACGGTTTAACGAGATTTCTGTGTAATCTTCCCCCTAATTATTTATACCCAGCTACTTACTGTGAATACGTGCAAAAACTAGCTAAAACTTATCATTGGAATTATGAGTTCCTTGATCTTAATACCCTAAAACAAAAAAAAGCAGGAGCTTATCTAGCTGTTGTCCAAGGCTCGGCTCGTAAAGATGCAGGAATAATTAAACTCAACTATAAACCAAAAGATCTCACTAATAAGAAAATTACCCTTGTAGGTAAAGGTCTATGTTTTGATACTGGAGGTTATAATCTAAAAACGGCTCCAGGCTCAATGTATGGCATGGGACATGATATGACTGGCAGTGCAGTAGCGCTTGGTACCTTTATGGCATTGACGCAATTACAAGTGCCATTTGAAATTGAGGCCTGGCTCGCACTTGCACAAAATGATATTGGGCCTGAGGCCTATAAACCTGGTGATGTGGTCATAGCTAGCAACGGTATGAGTATTGAAGTCATCAATACAGATGCTGAAGGTCGCATGGTGTTATGTGATACTATGCATTTAGCCAGTTTAGAAAAACCAGATTTAATGTTTACTTTTGCGACACTAACTGGCACCTGCGTACGCGCACTCGATCAGCTTTACTCGGGTTTTAGCACCAATAGATACGAATGGAATTCATTAGTAACCGACATTGGTCAACAGTGTGGTGAGCGCGTTTGGTCCTTCCCTCACACTGATGATTACGACGAGGTATTAAAAAGCGATATAGCTGATATCAAGCAATGCCACGAAGGCTATGCTGATCAAATCCGCGCAGCGCGCTTCTTAGGCAAATTTGTTCATGAAGATGCACCATGGATTCATATTGATCTATCTAGCCATGCATACAAAGGCGGCCTAGGACACATCCATACAGAAACTTCTGGCTTTGGTGTTCGTTTAACATTAAGTACTCTTTTAGATAGCGATATAATGTTATGAGTGAACATGCCCCGCGAATGATTACTATCACTAAACCAGATGATTGGCATATTCATTTACGACAAGATCAGGCACTCACTACAACAGTTCAACATGCAGCTATGCAGTTTAATCGCGTTGTTGTCATGCCAAATTGTGTGCCACCGATTACGGATGTGAATAGCGCACTAAAATATCAAAAACATATCTTGGCACAAGTGCCTTCAGCATATAATTCTACTTTTCAGCCATTATTGACGTTATACCTTACTGACCAAACAACTAGTGAGATGATTAAATTTGCATCAGTTGATCCAAATATTCTTGGCGCAAAACTCTATCCACAAGGTGCAACTACAAATTCTAGTAAAGGCGTGACTGATATATTAAAAATTTATCACGTCTTAGAAACGATGGAAAAATTTAACTTTCCATTATTAGTTCATGGTGAAGTAACTGATACTCACGTTGATATTTTTGATCGCGAAGCTGTGTTTATTGATACTGTCTTAATGCCGATTCGCGAAAAGTTCCCCAATTTAAAAATTATTTTAGAACATATTACTACTAAACAAGCCGTTGATTTTGTCTTGAATTATAATACTCATACAGCTGCAACTATTACCCCTCATCATTTATTACTAAATCGTAATGATTTATTGACTAATGGTTTAAAGCCTCATTATTTTTGTTTACCTATTATTAAAGACCAACAACATCAACAAGCCGTAATTAGTGCTGCTTTAAGCGGCGATGCTAGGTTTTTTGCCGGCAGCGATAGCGCGCCTCACTTGCGAGCGAATAAAGAATCTAGCTGCTGCCCAGCTGGTATCTATCATGGACCCAATACGGTGCTAGCATACGCAGAGTTTTTTGATCTGCATAAAAAATTAGATAAACTTGAAGGATTTATCAGTTTTTATGGGGCAGATTTTTATAAACTTCCTCGTAACACATCTAAAATAAAACTAATCAATAAAAGTTTCACTGTTTGCGATACCTATGATTATGAGAACGGGACTATTGTTCCATTTTGGGCAGGAAAAGTATTAAATTGGAGTTACTGTAATTAAATCTTGAAGACACTCTTACTACATATTAATATCGATACTTGAACGCATATATTTTTTAGTATAATATAGCTACTAAACAAATAGTTAGTTATGACCCATGCAAAAAATTATAGTCTGGACCCAAAATCCCCTGAAAGCTTCTCTCCTACGCCTCACGATGGGCATTATTATAGGCTCCTTGGGCTATGTCATAGCCTCGTTATGGACCTTCTTGTATATGCCTTTCTTGGCTCCTTTTTTAGGAGTAGAGACTACCGGAGCCCTATTAAGTTCTATTAGTTCTTACGTAGGTATCTTGTTTGGAACTGTAGGGGTATACTGCGGAGTGACCCATGGAACGAACCTGATCACTGAGACGTTGAAAGACGAGACAGGACAAAGTCAACCACTAAAATCACTAAAATCAATAATTATGCCATCAACCGTAGCCGATCTCCCGCTCCCCAGAACTACTATTAAAAGCGCAGAAGTTGGATTTACATCAGAAAAAAACACTTCAATCGATAGCACCTCTCCTCTGTGCCCTAAGTCACCTGCAATATTTTAATTAACGCTAAGCCATCGCAAGCTTATTTAAATTAAATGATTCATTAATGTCGCTTTTAAGTAATTTTAAGATAATCAAACTAGGTATAGATACTACAAAAGCAAATAAGAAAAAATTCTCCCAGCCATAATTAGCAACAAAAACTCCAGATATAGGCAAAACATATACTCGCCCGACTGCTGATAATGCACTTAATAAAGCAAATTGTGTCGCTGTATATTTTTTGTTACAAATACTCATTAAGAATACCATCAAAGCCGCCGTGCCTAAGCCACTAGCAAATTGATCAATTAATATAGTAAAAGCCATAATAGAATAATTATGCCCTACTACTGCTAACCAATAGAACGATAGTATAGCTAATGATTGTAAAACACCGAACCACATTAGAGCTCGATATAAGCCTAGTTTATTAATCAGCCCACCGCCAATACTTAAACCAGCCAGCATGGCTATTAAGCCCATAGCTTTAGAGATTACTCCTACTTCTTGCGGGGTAAACTGTAGGGTTTGGATAAGAAATGGCGTCGTTAAAGCAAAGGCGAAAGCTTCGCCTATTTTATAAGTCATCAATAATAAAATTAATAATATTGCGTTGTTACGCGTGATAAACTCTCGAAAAGGTTCGATGGCTGTTTGCTTCAGAGTAAGAATTTTATTAAATTCTCGTTTATTTTCATTGGCGAATATTGTAACAACACTGCATATTGCAAGTAACAAACCCATAAATAAATACGTTACTTCCCAGCTAATATAGGTGCTTAGAATTAGCGATCCACCTCCTGAAACAAGTAAAGCTATCCTGTAGCCATACACATATATAACAGAGCCTATGCCTCTTTCGCTTTCCGTTAGTAACTCAGTGCGATAAGCATCAAACGCAATATCTTGCGTCGCTGAAAAAAAAGCAATTGCTAAAGCAAAAAAAGCGAACAGATAAGGCGTGCGCCAAGGATCAGAAATACTAATCGCAACAATAGTAAGAATCAAAGCCCATTGCATAGCAAAAATCCAACCTGTACGATGGCCCAAAAATGGGAATGCATATTTATCAACCAAAGGCGCCCACAGAAATTTAAAAATATATGGCTGAGCTACTAAGCCAAGCATGCCTATGGTCACAATATTTATATTGCTGTGTACCAACCAGCCTTGTAAAGCCACGCCAGTTAGCGCTAACGGTAAACCAGAGGAAAAACCTAATACAGCTATAATAAACAGGTTGAATTGACTAAATTGCCTATAGTTAGTTTGGTGATTTTGCATTAATTCAAAATGAGATATCAAAAATTAAGTTATAAGTATATACTAATTAACTATTAGTAATTATTCTAGAGTTGAATCAAAATATAATATGATTTATATTATATTTTATAGTTTTAAGTGATTTGTTACTAATTTAAACTTTTATCAATAATAAGGATTTATCAATGAAACGTCTATTTGTACCTGCAATCGCCTTATCTGTAGGCTTAATCTCGACTGGTTTTGCAGCAAAAGTAAAATCAACTGATAATATGTCGGATGATCAAAAACAAAGCTATGCTGCAGGGTATGCTCAAGGTGGTCAACTCCACAAAATGGATACTGAATTAGGCGTTAAGTTTGATATGCCTGCCTTTCAAAAAGGTTTTGATGATGCTTACAAAAATACCAAAGCCACATTAAGTCAAGAGGAAATGGAAAAATCCCTAGTTACGTTACAAAAATCCATTATGGAAAAACAACGTACTTACATGGAAAAACAATTCACTGAGAACAAGAAGAAAGGTGAAGAGTTTTTAATGACTAAAGCTAGTGACAAAAATGTTAAAAAATTAGACGATAGCGCTAAAGCAACTGACGCCATCTATTATGAAGTTATTAAATCAGGCAATGGTAAAGAGCGCCCTAAAGCTAACAGCAAGGTAAAAGTTTCCTATGTTGGTACTACAATTGACGGTAAAGAATTTGATAAAAATAATGACGTCGAATTAAGTCTAGATAACTTAATCCAAGGTTGGAAATCGGCTTTACAAAAAATGACCACTGGCGACAAATGGAAATTATATATACCAGCTTCACAAGCTTACGGTGAAAATGGTGCTCCTGGTATTATGCCTAACAGCACGTTAGTATTTGATATTGAATTAAAAGAAATTGTCAAAGATAACGGTGCAGCTATTGGCTCTGATCAATCTTCTAAAAACACAACTAACAAAACTAAATCTTAATTTTGATTAGTTTTAACTAGTTTGAATTTTTGAAATCCCCACGCGAAGTGGGGATTTGCAGTCTATACTACATTAAGTTCTATTATTTCATAAACACTTAATTTATTATGACTGACAAACTTACACACACTCAATCTTTGTCTAAATTCCCATTCATCATTATTGGCTGCATGCAAGCAGTATTGCTTGCCTTAATCAGTCTCAATACAGAAATATTCACTGAAGACCGTCTCTTCTTTACACGCACGTTAGTGATAAATTTTGGCTTAATCTTTTTGTTAGCATCTAACGCAGAAGTTATTGTTAAACTCATAGTAAGCAGCCTAATTTATAGCTTACTTGCTAGCATGATAATTTATTACTTATTTAAAAATAACAATAATTTTAATATATTGTGGCTTAGTTTTTTTGCAATCCATATATCAGCAGCTTTTCTCCAAACCAAATTTAAAACTAGATCAATTAATGTATTTAATCACTATGCTACATTATTTGAGAAAAGCTGGGATCTATTCTGTATTCTATTCTGCATGACGTTTTTTTGCTTACTGGCCTGGCTTATTTTATTAATTGGCACTTATTTATGCTCTTCCATAGGGATTTATTATTTCAATGACTTTATATCCAATCCGGCTTTTATATCATTCATAACTCCGCTGATGGCGGTCACAAGTTTATACTTACTACAAAGCCATCAGAATATTATTTATTTCATGCGCATCGTCTTAATAAATTTTTGTCTCGTTCTGCTACCTATTTTAAGTCTGATCGGTATAGTCTATTTAATGGCTTTGTTATTCCAGTTGATAAACAATAATCTCGACTTTAATAAAATTACTAATTATTGGTTAGTTAGTTTTATCGGTCTGGGGATAATTTTTATAAATGCTGTCTACCAAGATGGGCAAAAACAAATCAAAATTAAATATTATAGCTGGGCTGTACTAACATTAAGCGTTTTGATGTTATTGTTTTCGATACAAAACCTATTTCTACTTTTTCACAAACAAACAACATTAACAGCTTTTAATGTAGTTTCATTTATTGCTGGCGCTCTATTTTTAATCTACAGTTTTTTTTATACTTTTAGCAGTCTTAATTTAATCTATCAAAGATCAAAGCTATTTGAAAATACGAATATTGTACTTGCGCTAATTATTACTCTAATAGTATTAATCATCCAAAATCCATTTACCCGATCATCAGCATTTTTTAGTAATTTGAGCGATTCTAGCGTCTATCCCGTCTATGCAGAAACACCCCAGGTCTATAAATCAGATATATCTAAAGCTAATTTAACCTGGAGTAAAAATATTAAATCAAATCTTATTCTAGGCTACCGAGATAACTCCCCTATTTACGCTTGTCGTGCTTCAATTACATATGAGCAAAAAGCTGCCACTATCCCTGGTGAAATTAACAGTTTAGGTGAATGTATATTTATACTTGAGAAAAAAATACTTAATACTAAAAACTATACTGTCATCAATGGTAAAGATAAAAATATAAGCTGGCAGCAATTTTATAATTATGGAGATAGTAAGTTATTTCCAATTAATTTTGGATCTGATGATCAAAAACAGCTTAATATATGCCGCGGCATTTATGCTAATAAAATATATTTAGGCCAAATGAGGCAGTATGAATACAGATGTCAAATCGTTTATGAAAATTCAATTCAGGAGCTAAGAACATTTGAAGTTTTGTATGCAGCAGTTTGAAGAATAAAATTGGAGCCATGAAGAGTTGAGTGGGTAAAAACAAATTATACACTTTAATTTATTAGATTTAGATTCTTACTTTTGTGTAACTGCAGTTGCTAATGTAGGGGCGAGTGGCGCTC
>CAYLXL010000029.1:0-25704 GCA_964387745.1 uncultured Gammaproteobacteria bacterium
GAGAATTTTAGCAGCGCAAGGCGTTAATGTTAATCAAGTAAATGCTCAAGGCTATACAGCTTTAATAATGGCGGCTGATAAAGGACACTCTGCTATAGTAGAGAGACTTTTATTTGCGGGTGCTGATGTTAGTCTTGTAGGTCCTCAACGTGTTACAGCTTTAATGCTTGCAGCTCAAAATGGACATGCTGCTGTAGTAAAGAGAATTTTAGCAGCAGAAGGCATTAATGTTGATCAAGTAAATGCTCGTGGCAATACAGCTTTAATGCTTGCAGCTCAAAATGGACATGCTGCTGTAGTAAAGAGAATTTTAGCAGCAGAAGGCGTTGATGTTAATCAAGTAAATGCTCAAGGCGTTACAGCTTTAATGCTTGCAGCTAAAAATGGACATACTACTGCAGTAGAGAGAATTTTAGCAGCAGAAGGCGTTAATGTTAACCGAGTAGATGCTCAACGCTGGACAGCTTTAATGCTTGCAGCTAAAAATGGACATACTACTGTAGTAGAGAGAATTTTAGCAGTGCAAGGCGTTAATGTTAATCAAGTAAATGCTCAAGGCGTTACAGCTTTAATGCTTGCAGCTGAAAATGGACTTACTGCGGTGGTAGGAATAATCATAGCAGATAGAAGGGTTTGTATACAATCGCTCTTTAGCTGCTTAGAGATAGTCACCCTAAAGAGCTATACTGTTTTAGTAGAAATAGTTTCAAAAGAAATAGCAAATAGAATTCTAGCAGATGGTACTAATGTTAATTCTATACTACATAGAGCGATTAGAGGAGGACATACTACTTTAGTCGAGTCAATTTTAAGGATAGAAGGTATTGACGTTTGTGCTAGAGATTATGACGGATATACTGCTTTAGGGGTTGCCGCTGAAGAAGGCAATGCTGAAATATTAGAGATGGTTTTAGCGAGGGTGGATGTTAATACTGGTCATATCAATAATGACGTTAATGAAGCTCTATATAATGCGGTCATGGCAGAACAAGCCAATCATGTAGCGATAATTTTACGAAGACCCGATGTTAACGTGAATTATGTAAATGAAGAAGAATCGGCAACACCTCTCATCGCGGCAGTTGATAATGGTGATAGTGATACTGTGCAAGCAATTTTAGCAGTAGGTGATAAGGTTGACGTTAATTATGAAAATAGCTATGGGAATACAGCTTTATACTTTGCGGCCCGAGCAGGACATGCTTCTGTAGTAGAGATGCTTTTACGAAGAGCGGATCTTAATGTTAATAGGCAAGATGAGGAAGGTCTCACTGCGTTAAGTCATGCAGCTTCAAGAGGATATGCTGCTATAGTAAATATGATTTTACAGAGACCAGATGTTAATGTTATTCATGCGATTTATCGAGGCGGCAAAGGCATAAGCAGACGTAATGCAATACTACAAAGATTATTAGAGGAGGTGGTACAAAGATCTTTACCAGAAAATGCAGTTGATTTTGGTATTAGTGATGTTGTAAGGCAAGTAGTAGATCCAGATTCAGATAGAGAAGTACAAACATTTTTACAAAATGTACTAGAGCGAGTGTTAACTAGCCCAAATGATAATTTTAACTGTTCAGATCTTCGAGTTTATACAGCCTTAATGATTGCAGTTTACTATGTACCTAATAGAGTTAATGAGATCTTACAGAGAGCGGGAGTTAATTTTCAGCCGGCAAGTGTCGAAGACTTTATAGAGTTAATGCGTACTGACTTAGGTACACAAGCTAACCTGCTAAGATTAATTGGTACAGCTACAAATGCAGGGTATGTTATCCAAGTGTTAAAGGAGATGTTAAAGAGCATTGAATGTTTACCAGAAGCTAGCTATGAGGACCAAAGCGCTGCATATGAGAGTAGAATAATAGCTTCAAGACAACGTAATATTGATACCTTAATTCTTAATAGTGTCCACGCAAATACCATATTATCTGCCTTAATCGAATTAAGAGGATTAAGAGCAGCAAAAGCAAAAGTATTTAATGAAAATATTGCTGAATTAATTCAGCAAGGTGAGAATGCAATTAATTATGCTCGGCAAATTATAGAAAGAGAGTTACCAACAGTTATTGTGCAGACTCCACAAGTTATAAATGGGGGAAGAAGAATCTCCAGAGAAGCGCCAGGAACAGGTGCAGCTGCGAATTTTATTACAGGAGTAGGTGTTGTTGTAGGGCCTATTAGACGAGATCGAAATCCACCATCCAGTGGTGTCTCGAATGAAGAGCGAGGAAGTAAAAGATTTAGGCCAGGCTACTGAGATATAAAGATGAATATGCTAAAGGTTTATACCAATTCCAAAAAATAAACGAGCATTACTAGATCCCGGTCCGGCGTTCGCTGCGCTCACTTGGTCGGGATTGACAAGTGGTGGTTACTTAATGTGTATGGTATTAGATGCGTATGGTAGTCAAATAGAGATTTTAAATAAATTTTAATTTCTACAATCGACATGTTAAAATGCTTGCCTACTAACTTGAATTATGGAAGCCCTATGAAAAAAGTTTTACTTAGCTTATTTATATCTCTTTTAGGTGTTAATTTTACCTATGCTGTTGAATCTCATACCAATGAGACAGTAGCGGTTGAAGTTCCTCTAGAAAATCCTTTGGGTTTAGCTTTCGCAAGAAGCCTCTTGCCGCAAACCAAAGTAGTCAGATTGAACAAAATTTATCTGGACAAGCGGGATGAAAACAAGTTACATGCCACCGCTGAGTTAATTCAACGAGATAAACTAATCAACGGCATCAATCAGATCCCTAATTTTATTACTGATGCAGATTTTGATATTGATCTTAAAATGAACAATGTGCCTGTGCTAGATCAGGGGCCATATGGGACTTGTGTAACTTTTGCTACGACAGCTGCTTTGGATGCTATTAAAGAAACTGGTGATTATGCATCACAACAGTGTCTGTTAGAGTTAGGTAATACATATCAGGTTCATGATCAAAATTTTGATGATATATCAAGTTACAATGAAGACCAATATTGTAATCTATCTGGTTGGAATGGTTTTGATGTCGAGTGTTCTTTGAATCGCATCAGGACACATGGAGTTGTTGCCAAAGATACTTGTCCGCATCTATATCCTTTAGAGGAAAATAGTGAGCTTACACATGAGAAATTATCTTTTGATGAGTATAAACAATTGAGTCACGGTCAGTGGTCAAAAGATTTTATCTGGAATAAATTAAGAAATCCCAACAGTACTTTTGACGCCAAAAGAAGTCTGAATAATGGTCACAGGATCTTAATTTCCACCATGATGAATGCAGATAATCTACGTTCTAGTATCGGGTATCCAGTTAACGGGAAAAAAGCAGCTTTGTGGGCACTACCGCAGGATGCTTATAGCTTAGAAGAGTTTATTCATGAGGTAAAAAATAACGCCGTCGGTCATGCGATGATCATTACAGGTTATAGTGATGAAAAACAAGTTTTTAAAGTCAGGAATTCTTGGGGGAGTTCGGCCGGGGATAATGGTGAGTATTATATGACTTATGATTATTATCGCATGATGAATATGGAATCTATAGAAATTGGTGGGCTTTAGAGTTACTATTGATTTTTGAGTAGTGTTGAAGTTGTAGGGGTGGTAAATATGTCAATAGAAAAAGAATTGAATACACTGGCGTTGGTAGAGCAGTCGAGTGCTATTGGCTATTTTTTCAAGCGCATTTATTACACTAGTATTTTTTATTTGGGTAAAAAATATGATAAAAATATATTAGCTATTTTAGATGCAGCCATACAGTCTAAAAGATATGAGTTTGTTCATCAATTAAGTGAAGAGCTAAAAGAGCTAAAAGAGTTAGGGAATACAAAACAAACTGACAAGGAAATATTTCTCAAGAAGTTACTAAAAGCTTTTAATGACCATGTTAATAAGCCGAGTTATCAAGCAGAAGACCCAGGGTTGAAGTTAATCAAAAAAGCTATTAATAAATATATTGATGACAATGACTTTTATCAACGGTATAGAATTAGCAAGCCGAATATAGATTCTGTAAACCAAGACAATACAACTAAAAGATACAGAGATGCTCGCCGTAGAAATAAAACTTTATTAGGTGTTGTAGCTTTTGCCTTAGCTTTTTTAGTCGCCTTTCCTGAAGGTGCTTTAGCTGTTTATGGCTTTGGCTTGTTTTCTTTCGGGCCAGTTTTATTGTTTGGTTTATCTGCCTTTGCAGTCAGTTACTTTCTCTACAAAGCGGATATTTATAATTTCTTAAAAAACATATTTTACCCATCGACTAATCTTCAACAAGAACAAAAGTTGTCAAAGACAGAAGAATATGTCTTGCAGTTTTTAATAATATTTGCGGGACTAGCGATGGGTGTTTTACTATTTAGCTCTATCTATGTACCAGCTGGGATGCTAATATTTGGCTTTGCTTCAGCTGCGGCGTTATTTGCGGCGCCTATAACTGGGAGCCTTGCGTTATTAATAGCAGGATCAGCTTTTTTTGCGGCTATTACCGCTTTGGCTAATGTGGCTTTATTTAAACCTATCTTAGATATAACTTATAAGGATTTTAAAAAGTATTTCAATATTAACAGTTTTTCGGATCTTAGAAGTAATATCAAGTCTTTTGAATTCAGCAGTTTATTTTCAATTAAAACGGTGATTGTGGCGCTATCAGGTATGGTAATGGTCTTTGGTCAACTTTGGTTTGGTTCAGAAGCTTATAAGATATTAAATGTCATGATGGGTCTTTCGCAAAAGACAAGCATTATCTCAGCAGCAGTTATAAGCGTTTTAGGTGTTACTAATGGACTATTTTATGGTAAAAACTTATATCAGTTTTTAACTAGCTCTAAAGATTATATGGTAGGTTTGTTCAAGAACAGTAAAGTTGAGCAACTTGTAGGTGAGGTATCTTGTAAATCTGAAGATGATTTCAATGTCAATCAAAAAAGAAATATGATTAAGATTTCAAGATATGCCGTGATCGCAATATTAGTTGCATGTTGTATAGGTAATGCAACCGGAGTTGCAACAGGTGTAGCTGCATTGATGGGTAGTTATTTTATTCTCAAAAAATTAGCTTTTGGTTTAGTCTCAACAGCCTCTTTTTCAGCCAACGCTAAAGCGTCTTATGAAGCTTTTGCTTTACCAGTCTGCGAACCAGCAGTTAATTTAACCGCTCAGAGTAGATTAGATAAACCCTTGGCAACTTTACCTAAAAGATATACAGTATATTTTAACAGAGAAACTGACCGGGCAGGGGGCGCGGGACAATCTAGCTTTGAACCGATGTTCTCAGTACCGGCCGCGCCTGCTGCTTAAGATGTACTAAAAGATCAAAATACCCAGAGCATTTCGATTTGCAGCTAGGCGCGTGTGAAGGGGGGCGGCGGAGTGTACAAATCAGTACATGAGCAGCGAGACAGGCGCGCAACAACGCTGCAAATTGAAAGGTGAAGGGTATATGCAAAAATTACAAGCTTCTTGGCAGAGCCATTTAACCAATGTATTCAATCAGCCATTTATGGCTGATTTGCAGCAATTTCTAACCAAAGAAAAACAAGCAGGCGTTACTATATACCCAAATAGTAGCTTAATTTTTAATGCCTTTAATCTTACCGGCTTTGATGATGTTAAAGTAGTAATCTTAGGACAAGATCCTTATCATAATGTTGGTCAAGCGCATGGCTTGGCTTTTTCTGTACCTGATAAGATTAAACCGCCACCGTCGTTATTAAATATATATAAAGAATTGTATAGTGACTTAAATGCTGAAGGTCAAAATTTTACTATACCGAATCATGGTAATTTGACACGTTGGGCCGAGCAGGGCGTTTTATTATTAAACACAGTGCTGACCGTGCGCGCACACGAAGCTTTTTCGCATCATAATCAAGGTTGGGAACAGTTTACTGATAGTATTATCAAGCTGTTAAGTGACGAGCGTGACGACTTAGTATTCGTTTTGTGGGGTAGCCCAGCAAAAGCTAAAATAAAACTAATTGATACTAAGAAACACTTGGTTTTAACTTCGGCCCACCCTTCACCGCTGTCTTCTTATCGAGGCTTTTTTGGTTGTAAGCATTTTTCTAAGATTAATCAGTTTTTGGTTTCGAAGGGTAAAGAGCTGATTGATTGGCAGGTTTAGTTTTTTAACCTGGCTAAAAGAAACAGAGTATCTATAATTCTCATTACTTTTAGACTGCAGGATCTGCTCCCTCTCCTAGCCCGTAAAGACAAAATTTTTCTGAGCTCGTTCTAGGAGAGGGCTGGGGTGAGGTAAAAATACTTATCTAAATCAAACTCTTCAAATGCTCATCACGCTCTTTATATTTCGCTTCTAACTCTTTAATTCGATAGTTTAATATTTTACTTTGATAAGATGACAGTTTTTCAAATTTTGCTGCTGCTTTTAATTGCATAATAGCAGAGGGATAGTCACCCTTTTGTGTAGAATAATCTGCATAAGCTAAATTAGCTTGCCATTTTTGATTTAATTTGTTGTAACATTCTGCTAATAGTAATGTAACTCTGGATGGATAAGAGTTGTTTTTACTAATTTTTTTCAATACAGGCAAAGCTGATTCCATCTTATTAGTTTGAATGGCTAATTCGGCATATTGTAAATTAAGCGGAATATTATTCGGATGTAGTTTTATTTGCTGATCTAAAATAGCTAGAGCTTTGTCATGTTGTTTATTAAAGCTGGTTGCATAAACGGAAGAAATAATAGCATTGTTTTTATATTTATTTTGTAATTTTTCTAGGATGGCATTTGCTTCAGCAAAATCATTACTTTTTATTAACTTATTGGCAATAGTAAAGTTAATAACATCCTGTTGTATTTCTGTGCTTTTCAGATTAGACAGTTCGCTTAAAGACGACTTTAAGTCATTTATAGAGTGACTATTGAATAAGCTTTTAACTAATAAAAAATTAAAATTATCTGCACTATCGTTTGCTTGGGAAGTAACATGTAATTTCTTTTGGGTATTTTTGTTAATAGCTAGTTCATCTGCACGGGTGTTTGCTTCATAAGCTCGATTGCTTGTAACAGGGTGAGTTCGTAAATAAATAGGGAAGTTGTCACCATCACTGTATGAATAGCGATTAAGTTTATTAAAAAATTTACCCATGCTGTATGGATCATAGCCACTCTTAGCTAAGATAGACATGCCGATACGGTCAGCTTCGCTTTCATAGCTTCTAGTGTAATTAATCATCGCCTGGTTAGAAGCAGCCATCGAGCCTGCCATTACAGATTGCCCAGCTTCTGGGCTGTAGGCTGACAGCAATGCCCCAGCTATGATACCAGCCATCGTTGGTAACTGCATTTGTGATTGCTGTTCAAAACTACGAGCAATGTGGCGCTGGTTAACGTGAGTTATTTCATGTGCCATTACTGCCGCTAGTTCGGCTTCGCTATCCGTGAAATTGATTAGACCTAAGTTAATGCCAATGAACCCGCCAGGTAAAGAGACGGCATTGATGTCACGGCTATCAACCACGAAAAAATGAAAATTATCATAGTGCTTATTACTGTTTTCTAGTAACTTGCTACCAAGATTTTGCACATAATCTTCTAGTAATGGGTTAGTAATTATAGGTAGATCACGTTGTGCATCTAAATAGATATATTCCCCCAGTAATCTTTCTGATTTATAAGAAAGCGAAGTATTAGCGGTGCTACCCATCTCTGGCAATTGATAGCTATGAGCTGTGTTGGCTAAAACGGAAAATGTTAAAAATAAGCTTAAACTAAGCTGAGAAATTTTTATTTTATGGGGTATAGAGGTAAGCATTTTTTAATCTTTTTTTTTATTATTTTTATAATTGATTATTATAGTACCATATTCTTTAAAGTACTAAATTCTGTTAAAAAGCATTAGTAACACTTCAAGCAAAAATCTAAGGCGGGATAAGAAAGTCACCCAACATATTAAGTGGCAATGATCAGATTAATTATAACTAAAATAATAAAAAATTATTAGAATTAAAGTAAAATTTTTATGAGCAATTAAAAAAATTTTGTCTATAATCTAAAATATAGTAGGTTATTTATGGGATAATAAAAAGGATAACAAACAATGGCCGATAAACGCCTTCAAGTATTCTACACTGTAGCTAAGTTACTTAGTTTTACTAAAGCTGCTGAATCATTACAAATGACTCAACCAGCTGTGACTTTTCAAATAAGACAACTGGAAGAAACTTTTAATGCAAGATTGTTTGATAGATCTCATAATAAGATCAATCTTACTGAAGCTGGTAGAAGAATGTATGAGTATTCAGAAAAGCTTTTTGATCTTTACCGTGAGATGGAGTCAGCAATTAGAGATGTTACTGGACATGTAGCCGGTACTTTAAAACTGGGTGCAACTGTGGCTATTGGTGATTATGTTCTACCTAAATTATTGGTTGCGTTTAAGAAAGATTTCCCTGAAGTTAATATACAATTAAAATTGTCTAGCTCAACTAATATTGCTTCAATGGTCGAAAATAGCAGCATTGACATTGGGGTTATCGATATAGAATTAGATAACAAAATGATCGGTACTGAAAAAATTACTTACGATGAAATGGTTATTGCCTGTTCTCCTAATCATCCTTTAGCTAAAGCTGGAGCGATTGATATCGCTCAACTCGCAAAAGAACCATTAATTTTGCTAGAAGAAGGCTCAGGTATTCATAGTGATTTTTCTAAATACTTACATAGGCAAGGTTTAAACTACGATCAACTAAATATACTTATGGAGTTAGGCAGTATTGAAGCTATTAAGAATGCAGTTGACAGTGGTCTAGGTATGTCAGTACTACCTAAAAGCACTATGTTAAAAGACCTAGAGATGAATAGATTGGTTGCTTTACAGTTAACACCATCTTTCCAAAACACGCTTTCATTTGTTTATAAGAAACAGAAGTTCCAAGTTTTGAATGTTAAAGAATTAGTTGAGTTTGCTCATAAATTCTATAAGACTGATGACAAAACCCCAGGCTGGTCGCAAGGGGCGCCAACGGAAGAAGAATTTAAAGAACGCGTTACACAGCTACCACAATAATCACAATAATGATAGACTGAGCATATTTTAGTTTTGTTCAGTTAGTAGGTAGATTAATATGTCTGTTAAGAAATTTGTTTCTAATTGGTATAGCCGCCATCTCAATCAACCGGAAGCGGTTGCGTTATTGCTCTTTTTATGGGTAATGATAATCGCCCTATATTTTTTAGGTAGCATTTTATTACCATTATTAATGGCTTTAGTTCTTGCTTACTTATTGGAATGGCCAGTTGCTTCCCTTGAAAGATTCAAAGTGCCTCGTTTGCTTTCAGTAATTATAGTATTTAGTTTATTTATAAGTTTATTAGTCTTGACGGCGGTAGGTCTTGTTCCAATTTTAAAACATCAATTGTCTTCATTACTTAATTCTTTACCTGAAATGTTTGCTGAAGGCAAAAAACTTTTAATGTCTTTTCAGAAAGACTATCCTTATCTGATTAGCGAGAGTCAGTATATCGATATCGTAGATAGTATAAAAAACTATGGTACGACTTCAGGAACTTATTTATTATCGTTCTCTTTAGCTTCTATAAGTAATATTCTAACGATTATTTTATATTTAGTATTAGTACCAATTTTAGTTTTCTTTTTATTAAAAGATAAAAACGTTTTAGCACATCAAGCTAATATGTTTATGCCGGAAGAAAGCACTTTAATTTATAAAGTTTTCGATGAAGTTCATATAGGCTTGGGTAATTATATTCGTGGAAAATTTTTAGAAGCTGTTATTGTCAGTATATCGACAGCTATAGTCTTGAAGTATTTTAATCTGCCATATAATGCATTACTGAGTGTATTAGTAGGTATTTCCGTTTTTTTTCCATTTGTGGGTACTATTGTTTGTACTGTGCCGATTGCCCTGGTAGGAATGTTTCATTTAGGCTTGGGTAGTGCTTTTGTGCAGATGATGATAGCTTACACTTTGGTGCAGGTGGTTGATGCACAGCTATTAGTACCAATCATCTTAGCTGAAGCTTTGAATATGCGGACAATTTTTATTATATTATCAATCATTTTATTTGGTGGGTTATTTGGTTTTTGGGGTGTGGTGTTTGCTATACCTCTGGCAATATTAATAAGAGCTATTATTAATTTGTGGCCAAGTATGAAGAGAGTGCCATAGAAGGATTAAGGTATTTAGCTGTCCTTCACTGCAGCAAACCGCACATTACTAAACCCCAGCTCTCCAGCCGTATCAAGAGCAGTAACGATAGCTTGATATGGCGCATTGCTATCACCGGTGATAACAAAAGGCACATCGCGTTTTTTAGCAACTAGATTAAAGATTGCTGTGGTTAAAGTTCGTTTATTGCTAGTAGTTAGAGTCTCTTTGTTTAGAATATAACTACCATCAGCGGTAATTGTCAGATTCAAGGCTACAGCTGAGTCTTCTATGTAAGACTTTTCAACCTTAGGTAATTGAATACTTAAATTGGTTAACTGATTTAAGTTTGCGGTGACCATGAAAAAAATAAGTAATACCAAAATAATGTCTACTAAAGACGTTACATTTAGCACTAAATCACGGTCACGGTTAATAAATTTATTTCTAAATTGCATGCACAGAGAAGAAAAATAATAGCTATTAATTGAAATTAAAGCATATTTTTACAGATCTTGCTTGATAGATTGCAATAAATTTCGCAAAGCTTGCCCGCGGTGGCTATATAGGTGTTTTTGTTGTGAGGGCATTAGTGCAGCAGTTAGCTGGGTTTTAGGATCAAAAAAAATAGAGTCATAACCAAAACCATTAGTACCTCGTTGATCAAAAGTTATTTCGCCGTGCCATCTGCCTTCGGCTATAATGGGGCTTGGATCAGCTGTATACCTTAACAACACAACTATACAGTAAAAAAAAGCTGGATAAACAGAATTATTTTTATGCCCAGGTAGATCTCTTAAGTTTTTGAGAAGTTTGTCTATATTATCTTGTGAATTCTTAGTACCAGCATATCTTGCTGAATATAAGCCAGGTTCGCCATTTAGAATAGGAACAACTAAACCTGAATCATCAGCAAGGCAGGGCAAGCTCACTTGAGTACAGGCGTGTCTAGCTTTGATCAGCGCATTTTCGATAAAAGTACTTGCAGTTTCAGGAATATCTGGGATGTTATATTCGCTTTGTGGTTTTAAAATAATTTCGTCGCCAAGTAAATTATTTATTTCACTTATCTTGCCTGGATTATGGCTTGCAATGATCCAAGTTTTCTTAGAGGTTGGTTGATTCGACATATTTATTGATCTTTCTTGTAAAAATAACTTTTTTTAAATTTATGCTATATTTCTAATGAAGAAGTAATATTATACAGATAGGATTACTCCGACACTATGATAAGTGATAAAAATACAGCTGATACCTTAGAGTTTTACACTATATATGATCCTATTATTGAGACTGAGGATGAAGTAGTTGGTGGTCCTTGGTGTTTCTCGATTAATGAAGAACGAGCTTATCTTGCTTTTCCAAATAAACATCTAGCTGAAGATTTTTTACGACGCTGGGAAGCTGGAGGACAGCAAGAAATTATTTCGCTTAATAGTCTAGGTCAAGACTACGAAGAGTTAGTAGAAGATGTAACTTATTTGTTAGTGTTGCCGACAGTGCGTGACATCAAGCATTTGATTAATAACCTCGAACACTTCCCATATAATCATTTTATTATTCCGCGTTCAAAACATTTAATACATTAAAATATATAATTTAAAAAATATTAAATAATATTCTAATTACCGAAATCAGTATACAAGCAAACAATGGTGAAAGATCGAAGCCAGCAATCGGTGGGATCGTTTTTCTAATGGGTCTTAAAATAGGCTCTGAAATTAAATAGACCATGTAATAGATAGGGTTGTTATTTAATTGATATCCTTGTGTAACAAAACTTAATATTACCATCAAGATAATTGACCAAAAGAAAATAGTTAACGTAACGCTTATTAAAGTAAATAAGCTGTAAATTAAACATCCGATAATAAAACCGGAGTGAGGTAGTGTATGGAACACAACTATGTTAATCGAGAGCAGCTTTATGATACCTAATAAAAATGCAAAGGTTAAACTGGCAAAATCTATACCGTAGAAACCAGGAATAAATTTTCTAAATATTTTTACTCCTGGATCTGTAATTCGCACTATGAATTGAGCTATCGGATTATTAAATGGCGCGCGGACTAACTGCAAGATCACTCTAATTAAAACAGCAGTAATATAAAGATCAAAAAATGTGACGATTAAAAAATTAAGTGCGCTGTTAAAATTGAACATAAGTAGCTTGTTTATTAATAGACCATAATAATATTTTAATTATTATATAGACTAATTTCATGATGATCTATTAATTCATTTGATTGATTAATTCTCTAACCCTTTACCAAATAAATTTGAACCTATGCGTAGCATCAAGTTTGCAGAGCTTGCAGCTATTGCAGCTTTGTAATCATTGGACATTCCCATTGATAAAGTATTTAAATTCAAACTTAAATTTAGGTTAACGCTTTTTAATAAGTTATCTAGTTTTTCAAAACTTTCACGTTGGCTATCTAGATCATCATTATCTTGTCGTAACATACACATCAGGCCATGGATTTTCAGATGAGGATAGTTATTATTAATCTGTTGCACAATGTTGCAAGTTTCCTCCGTAGTTGTGCCAGATTTATTGTCATCTTGATCCACGTTCACTTGTAATAATATATTTAGTTTTTTATTTAGTTCTTTGGCATATAGATCAAGTTTTTCTGCAGTTTTTATGCTATCAACACTATGCACCCAATCAAAATATGTCACAATTGATTTAATTTTGTTTGATTGTATTCTGCCAATGTAGTGCCAAGAGATAGCAGCTTGGTGTTGCTGATTAATATCATTAATTTTACTTATAGCTTCCTGAAGATAATTTTCGCCAAAATCTTTTTGCCCAAGTTGATATAAATGCATTATATCTTCTATAGATCTGGTTTTAGTTACAGCTACTAATTTTATATCACCAGCATGGTTAAAAATTCTTTTAGTATTATCAATCTCTTGTAATAAGTGATGATAGTTTTTAGTTAATTGATTGCTGGAAAGCATATTATTGGATATATTTACTATAACTTATTAATTAAAGTTTAATATTAACATAATACGTGTCAGGTATGAACCTACAAGAGCTTCTTCGAACTACAGTTAAACATAAAGCGTCAGATCTACATCTATCATCTGGTATGTTACCTACATTAAGGGTCGATGGGGCAATAACGCCACTTTATGAGGAGGAGGTTTTACAACACGATAGCTTATATAAAGCCTTGATGGATATCATGGTCGATAGCCATAAGGAAACTCTTAAAAAGCATCTGTCCGTAGACTTTTCCTATAAACTTGATGAGAATATGCGTTTTAGGGTAAATGTTTATATGCAGCGCCTAGGTGTGAGTGCAGCCTTTCGTGGTATTCCATATAAGCTGCCGAGTTTGGAAGCTATTAATGCCCCAAATGTATTAACTAAGCTAATTAAAAAAGAGCGCGGCTTAATCCTTGTTACAGGACCTACGGGTAGTGGTAAAAGTACCACATTAGCTGCCATGATTGCAGAGATCAACAAAAATGATCGTAAGCATATTATCACTATTGAGGATCCTATAGAGTTTGTACATGAAAGCTATAATTGTTTGATTAATCAACGTGAGATAGGTCATGATGCGGTAGATTTTACTTCTTCGTTGGCGTCTGCACTGCGTGAAGATCCCGATATAATTTTAGTAGGTGAGATGAGAGATCTTGAGACTATCAGACTAGCACTCACCGCTGCGGAAACAGGACATTTAGTATTTGCTACCTTGCATACCAGCTCGGCTGCAAAGACGATAGATAGGGTCGTCGATGTGTTCCCTGGGGACGAGAAGTCTATGGTGCGTACGATGCTATCTGAATCTCTGTGTGCGGTCATTGCCCAAACGCTTATTCCTAGCCCGAAAGGTGGGCGGGTTGCTGCTTATGAGGTTTTAATTGCGACTCCTGCAGTGCGTAACTTAATTCGTGAAAATAAAATTGCTCAACTTTATTCAGTAATGCAAACCAGCGCTCAATTTGGTATGCAAACCCTTGAAAGTAATCTCCAGCAGCTGGTTGGTAATGGAATTATCTCTCAGGATTCTCTTCTGCGGGTTTCGAATCATCATTTAGGTCTTTAATTAGATAATCCTAAAGTATCTGTTAGGGTTGGTCGATTTAGTAACTGAGAACTAATAATTTATTAAATCTTAAAATCTTAAAACCTTATATAAGAATAATTTATGAATAGCACCAATATTAAAGTCTGGCGCGCAGTCATGGAGCATACTCTAGATACAGATTATGACACGGTAGTAGTGGACGCAAAGAAAGCCAAAGCTCTAAAAGATGGACTTAACAGAGGTAAGTTTTATTACTTAACTATTGAGGCTGGCTTTGATATTGAAATTGTGAAAGTGACTAAGATTTGTAATGACAATATTCTTTGCATTGAACGTGGTCAACAGGGTACTGTGCCTGGTGTCTGGCCAGCTGGAACAGTGCTAGAAGGTCGGATAACGGCACAAGCATTAGATGACTTACGACTTGATCCTTCTGTTATCATGGCTTCTAACGAAGAAGTCACCGTAGCCCCGAATGGGGATTTGATTACTAAGCAATCCAATTAACTAGTCTAAATCTTAACCTAGATAATATTTTTCAACATCAGCTATATTGAAAAATTCAGCTTGCGTCCCTTCTTTAACGATACAGCCATTAGTCAATACATAAAAACGGTTCGCTAATTTTATAGCATGCTGAATATTTTGCTCGATGATTAAAATCGCAGTATCTGGACTAATAATGGATCGCAATATTTCAAATATTTGGCTAACAATTTTGGGTGCCAGACCAAGAGAGGGCTCATCTAACAGTAGCAACTTAGGTTTACTCATCAATGCTCGACCGATGGCTAGCATTTGTTGCTCGCCGCCAGAAAGGTTGCCGGCATACATCGAACTGCGGGTTTTTAATATAGGAAAAAGTTCATAGATATAGTTAATAGCATTATGATCAGGAGCAAGTGCGCAGGTACTGCCCAATTGCAAATTTTCAATCACAGTCATTTGTGGAAAAACTCTTCTGCCCTCGGGGACTAGGGCTACACCAAGTTTTGCAATCTCATGGGTTGGTAAATTAAGAAGATTTTGGTTTTGAAAAATGATTTGACCACTAGCATTAAGATTAGAGCTAGTTTCATTCATAATCGACATTAATAATGTTGATTTGCCAGCTCCATTGGCGCCAAGAATAGTTACTACCTCGCCTTTATTAATGAATAAATTTATATTATTAAGAACGCTTATTTTCCCGTAGGAAGAATTTAAATCATTAATTACTAACATGGTATATTTTAGTATTAGATAAGCTGTCTGCTAAAGTTTTTCGTTGCTTATTCAAGTATAGATAAATATAGCCAAAGCCAAAACAAATTGCGCCTATTACTCCACCAATTATTCTTAAAAGGGACTGCCCAAGAGTAATTGGGGTGATTTGGGTAATTTTATCTAGATGGGTATGATTAATAAGAACTAAATTCCAAGCTTTCATACCAATAGTTTGTCGATGATAAGCCCAGCTCCAGTGATAGTAACTAAAAATAATCACAGCCAGATATGCTCTAAAGTATATATTTTGCGGTTCTGGTTGATTTATCGACAATAATAAACAAATAAAAAATAATAGGGTAGTTGCAAACAATAGAATAGCTATAATTATAATAAGATCGTACAAAATGGACCCTAATAATCTAGGTAGTTTGGCTGCTTTTAAGTTACTATCGTTTAAGGTGTTCATTATTACTTGTAAGTATATATTTGCTAGGTTAGGTTGATATATAGTATATTAATTATAGTATCTAAGATATACTATTATATAAAATAATAGTGCCAATAGTGCCAAAGCTTGTAAAACCTATCTTAAACATATTTCTTAAACACATTTATAGTAAATTTAATGACAAAAAATAAAATTAAAGCCAATAAAGCCAGTAAAGCCAAGAATCCGAAAGTTACATCTAAATCTAAAAAATCTAAAAAATTTAAAAACAAGCAAATAGCGACCAAATCAGGTTCATTTATTGATCCGCATGCTAAGCGTGAGGCAGAAAAATACGATAATCCAATAGCTAGTCGTGAGTTTATTCTGAGTGTTATCCAAAAAAGCCCTACCCCTCCAACTTTCAAGCAATTATTAAATGAACTCAATATCCAGGAGCATCAACAGAAAAAGGCTCTTGATAACCGTCTATCAGCAATGATTCGCGACAGTCAGATTAACTATATTGATAATCGTTATAGTATCGTTACTAATATTGATCTAATTGAAGGCGAAGTTATTGGGCATTCCGATGGCTTTGGCTTCGTTAAAACCTTAGGACAAAAAAAATCTGATTTATATTTGTCTAATTACGAGATGCGTAAAGTGTTTCCAGGTGACACAGTTGAGGTTGTAGTGTCGGCCACAGGATTTAATCGTAAATTAGAAGCTAAAATTATTAATGTTAAAAAGCGAAAAGTTAAACAATTAGTGGGGAAATTAGAAGAGCACCACAGCTGTTTTATTTTTCGACCAGAAGATACAGCAATTAAAAATAGAATTGAAGTTATTTTAGATAATAAATCTAGAAGTTCGGATAATTTACCGATAAAAGATAACCAAATAGTTCTAGTAGAAATATTAACTTATCCTACTAAAGATGAATGTGCAAAAGTAAGGGTGGTAGAAATTATTGGCGATTATTTTGCCCCGGGTGTAGAAGTAGAAGCTGCATTACGTCGTTTTGAAATCCCGCATGTTTGGCCACAAGAAGTTCAATCTGAAGTAGAAAGTTTTAGCAGTATTGTATCTGCTGAAGATAGTGAGGGAAGAATAGATCTTCGTAATTTACCTTTAGTTACAATAGATGGCGAAGATGCTAAAGATTTCGATGATGCTGTTTATTGTAGGCCACTAGATGACGGTGGTTTTAAACTATACGTTGCTATTGCTGATGTTAGTAATTACGTTAAACCTGATAGTGCTTTAGATCAAGAAGCTTATTTACGTGGTACATCAGTTTATTTTCCAGGCAGAGTGATCCCGATGTTGCCGGAAATTCTATCAAACGGTCTATGTTCTTTGAATCCAAATGTTGATAGATTATGTTTTGTTTGCGAAGCTGATCTTGATTGTGATGGTAAAATTACTCGTTATCGTTTCTTACCCGCAGTAATGAACTCAAAAGCAAGATTAACTTATACTAAAGTAGCAAAAATATTAATCGATAAAGATCCAGAATTAAGCAATCAATATGCTTCTTTAGTTCCAAGTTTAAATAACCTATATAATTTATTTAAATTATTATTGAAACAACGTAATATTCGTGGCGCTATTGATTTTGATTCAACAGAGACCATGATAGAGTTTGATAGCAATCAGAAAATTAATGCTATTCATCCTGTTGTTCGTAATGACGCTCATCGGTTAATTGAAGAATGTATGTTGGTTGCCAATGTGTGTGCTGCACATTTTTGCCTAAAAAATAAGCTGCCAGTTTTATATCGTAATCACGCAGTGCCGCCAGAAGATAAGGTAATCAAATTACAAGAATTTTTAGGGCCTTTAGGTTTATCATTAAAACGCGTACCACCTAAGCCTAAAGATATTGCTAATTTATTAGCCAGCACTCACCATCGTCCTGATAACCATGTAATCCAAATGGTTGCTTTAAGATCCCTTAGTCAGGCTATGTATGAACCTAAGAATGAAGGGCATTTTGGTTTAGCATTTGAGCAATATGCACATTTTACTTCACCCATAAGACGTTATCCGGACTTACAATTACACAGGCAATTACATTATCATCTTGCTCAAGATAAAACCTGGCAGCCGTTTGCCGCTAAAAGCTTTTTAAAATTAGATAAAAGATCACAGTTTTATTTTAGAACGATAGGGCAAAATATTGCATCGATGGGTGAGCATTGTTCACATACAGAACGACGTGCAGATGAAGCAACACGTGATGTTACTTCTTGGCTAAAGTGTGAGTATATGCAAGATAAATTGGGCCAAACTTTCCGTGGTTGTATTGCAGGTGTTACTCACTTTGGTATCTTTGTTGAATTAAACGATGTATATGTTGAAGGGTTAGTCCATATATCAGATTTAAATGATGATTATTATATTTTTAATGAAAGAACGCATGCTTTGCAGGGCGAGCATACTGGTAAAAAATATAGAGTAGGTGATGCTGTAACTATTATTGTAGCCAAAGTTGATTTAGATAATCGTCGTTTGGATTTTGTTTTATCTGGATCTAAAATAGATAGCACAAGAGATATCAAGAAAACTAAAGGTCACCAATTTAGCAAAAATAACAATAATCAAAATAAAAAACAGAGTAATAGTAGCTCTAAAGTCTCTAACAGTTCTAACAGTAATCAGGGTAGCTCTAATAAAAGATTCACTAGTGAAAACTTTGCTGAGATGTTCAGTAATAGTGGCAAAAAAAAGCAAAATAAAAAAAGTAAACAAAAACAAAGATAAAAAAATAAATAATCATAAAGAAGTACGATTATGAAGAAACCACAAAACGTCCCTAATTTATACGGCATTCATGTAGCTAATATTATATTAGAGCAACAACCTGAAGTAATTGTTAATTTATATATCCAAGACAGCTTTAAAAGATCACCGAATAATACTGATAATATAAATAACGAAAGAATTAACAATATTACTAATCTTGCCAATCAATATGGTTTGAGTATAAATTATTTACCTAAAATCAAGCTTGATGAATTAGCAGGCAATTTACAGCATCAAGGTGTGGTCATTCAGTGTAAAGCTAATACAATCCTAAAAGTCAGGGGCGAAGACGAGTTAAAAAGTTTTTATCAAGATAAATTAGATGCAGATAGTAATTATAAAGCTTTTATTTTAATCTTAGATGGAATTCAAGATCCACACAATTTAGGCGCTTGTATTCGCTCTGCAGAAGCTTTAGGGGTTGATTGTGTGGTGATTCCACAAAATAATAGCGTCGGTTTAAACAGTACAGTTTGTAAAATCTCATCAGGCGCAGCTTTGCTATTACCAGTATTTCAAGTAATAAATTTATCCCGGACAATAACTTGGCTAAAAGAACAGGGTGTCTGGGTTTATGGTACCGAAATGGTTTCTGATATTAGATTATCAGATTTAGATTTGAAAGGCTCTACAGCTTTAGTAATGGGTGCAGAAGGTACAGGGATGCGTAAATTAACCAGTAGTTTATGTGATCAAATTTTTACTATTCCAATGGTGGGCACGACAGAAAGTCTAAATGTATCTGTGGCTACAGGTATTTGTTTGTATGAAGTGATTAGGCAGAGAGGTTGAATAAGGCTTGATGGCAATTCTCCTAATTGTGCTTGATACACAATTAGGAGAAAATGACTATAAACTAAGTTAAACTACGCTAGGCTAGCTACTGGTTTAGAGTATTCGAAATCATCACCAGCTTCTGATGCAGCGCTAGCGCTTTTTGTAAATGCTTGTTTAACAGCATCAACGCCACTCTTAGCACTTTTGTAAGCAAAAGAGACTACGTTAGTAGGTATGCTGTTAACTTTATCAGCAACAAAGGCAATCGGTTTTTTGCCAATTACAGCATGTGATGCTTGATCAATAGCAACACCAGCCGCAGTTAATTCCAGAGCAGTAGCTGCAACACCAGCGGCCACCGTACCAGCTAAGCCAGTTTTAGCAGTGAAAGCAGTTAAGCCAGTAAGGATTTGACCTTGCATTAGGATAAAGTTCACTACGCTGTTTAGTGCAGCTGACATAAAGCTTAGGCCATGAGCCATCAATGCACCATACTGAATAGTTCCACCAAGTGTTAATACAGTTGCTAATTTAGCTGCAATTAAGCTTATAGTATTAACTACGATTGCAGGTGAGTGTGCTAATAAGAAAACACCTGTGCTTTTTAAAGCTGCGATAGTTAAAATAGCTAATTTTGTGCTTACTAATAAAGCAGCAAGTTTAGGTAATACTAAAGTTCCGCCAACTAGGATAGTAGTTGCTAATAGTGCAGCTGGAGTGTATTTAAGTATAGCAGAAAAAAATGTTGCTAATTTAGCTAAGCCTGCTGCTATTTTAGACACTCCAGTAACTAGGCTTTTCAAGATGCGTCTAACGGCAGTTAAATTTTCAGTTTTTGTTGAACTGTTTGTTTCTGGGTTACCCTGACCGTGGTTATCTAAACCGTCACCTTGGTGTGAACCAGAGAATAAGTGACTTGGGTGACCTTCATAAGGTGTTGGTAATACTGCTGTTTGATGTGTTCGTGAAGTATGTTCGAAAGTTGTTGCAGTTCTTTGATTACGACGCATAGTAAAAGCTCCTTTGATTATTAATATTTTTGTGGAGTTAAAGCTACCCTAAATGTTCTGTTAAGTCAACGAGTTGCCCTATGTTTGGGTGCATGGCGATCGCTAGATATAAACACAAAGCAGGTTGTTAAATGGTCGTTAAAGGTTGCAAACATAGAATATAATCGGTAGAATGTAACGCTTAACTGGGGCAATATGACCAGTACAACTCCTTGCTGTTAATGTTAGATTAATAGCTCATTTTTAATTTTAGAACCATAAGGAGCACATATGGCTAATAAACGCACTGGCTTGCGTCACTACGAGGTTGTATTTTTAATACACCCAGATCAAGAAGACCAAGTCCAAAACATGATTGACCGCTATCGCAAGATTATTACTGACGATAAAGGTAAAATCCACCGCTTTGAAAACTGGGGCAGAAAACCCTTAGCTTATCCGATAGAAGGCTTACATAAAGCGCATTACATTCTAATGAACGTTGAAGCAACTACAGCAGCTATTTTAGAGTTAGAATCGGCTTTCAAATTTAACGATGCAATTATCCGTAACTTAATCATCAGCATGAAAGCTGCGGTTACTGAAGTTTCTCCAATGTTGAAAATGAAAGAGAAAGAAGAACGTAGAGCTGCATATCACGCTTCACAAGCACAACAAGACGAAAGTTTTGATGATGAACAAGAAGTTGTGGCTTAATCTCAAAAGATATTAATGAATTTATTAATGTAGGTATATAAAAATGGCTGGATATGTAAGAAGAAAGAAGTTTTGTCGTTTTACGGCAGATACTGCTAAAGAAATGGAAATTGATTATAAAGATTTATACACTTTGAAAAATTATGTTTCTGAGTGTGGTCAGATCGTTCCTAGTAGAATAACTGGTACTAAATCAAAGTATCAAAGACAATTAGCGAAAGCAATTAAAACAGCTCGCTTCTTGGCTTTAATACCATATTGTGATCAGCACAGAAAATAAATAGAAAATAGAAAGCAATTGATATGCAACTACTGATGCAAACACTGACGCGTTGGGTATTAGGACCGGTTTGGCAAGGAATATTACTATCAGTAATATTCTTTTTGATTCCTTACGGTACTGTATTTGGCATATTAATAAGTCTATTTGTTACCTTACGACAAGGTATATCAAAAGGCTTAATAATTGGCTTTGGTGGTGCAGTTATTGGTGTGTTAACGAGGTTTTTATTAGCGGGCTTGTTTGCTGAGCTTAATTTTAACCTGTTAACACAGTCTTTATATTGGTTGATGTTATTGTTAATTCCAGCGTGGTTTTTTGCTGCCGTGCTAAGGCAAGTAGTATCTTTAAACTTTACGTTGCAAGTGATGACATTGTCAATTATTGGATTGTTTGCTATTAGTTTATACGGAGATTTTAGTCTTTTTCCCGAAGGCTTAAAAGGTCCGGTTAACGAATATGTAAGCAAATTAACAGTATCATTAGTAGATTTACAAAACCAAGATATTGATAATGGCGATAGAGCTGCAGATTCAGGAATGTTAATCACTCCTGAAAATATAGAAATGGTTAACAAGTATTTTGCGCGCTTATTTGAGGTGCTTACATTATACACAACGTTTATGTTTTTATTGATGTTAGCAAGATCGTGGCAATCTTATATGTTTATGCCAAAGGAATTCTCAAAAGAATTTAGATCACTTCGTGTGGGCAGTTTGATTGTTAGCATGTTGGTTATTGGTGGGCTATTGTATATTTTGCTTAAGAGTGAATTATATTCATATATTTTTAGTGGATCATTGTTCATTGCTAGTATATGGCTTTTAGTGGTTGGTTTGGCTATTTTCCATTGGTTAGCACAAGAGATCTTTAAATTAACCTGGAAAGGAATGTTAATATTTTATCTAGCATTATTTGTACCCGTAATATCAAGTTTATTAGGCGTACTTTTAATTTTAGTTGGTTTAACAGATGTATTTATAGATTTACGTGGTTTAGCGTTGCGGTTGCAAGGACCAAAAGCGTATTAATAACTGATGATATAAAAAAATGGTATATTAAATATATAGATTATAGAACAGATAGAACAGATAGAAATATATAGAACAGGTGAGGTGGTAGTATGCAGGTAATTTTAAAAGAAAAAGTTAGAAACTTAGGGAATCTTGGGGAAGTCGTGAATGTTAAGCCTGGTTATGGGCGTAACTATTTAGTACCACAAGGTAAAGCAGTATTCGCAACTAAAAAGAATATTGAGTTGTTCAATGAGCAAAAAGCTAGCCTAGAAGCTAAAGCTGCAGCTGATTTAGCACAAGCGCAAAAACGCAGTGAAGCATTACAGGCTCTTGACAATATTATCATCAAAGCTCATGCTGGTGATGAAGGTAAATTATTCGGTTCCGTTGGTTCTCGTGAAATCGCAGACGCTGTGACTACACGTGGTGTAGAGTTAGCTAAGCATGAGGTTTTATTACCAAACGGAGCTTTTAGAAATACTGGTGAATTTGAAGTACAATTAAGCTTACATAGTGATGTACAATTACAAATTAAAATTACGATAAAAGGCGAAGAGTGAGCGTAAATACTCCCACTAAAAAATATGCCAATTCAGACCTTCCGCAAGCACCACATTCCATAGAAGCAGAGCAATCTGCTTTAGGTGGAATAATGCTCGCTAATGAAGCCTGGGATCAATTCTCAGAAATCGTTAGTGAGCAAGATTTCTTTGATTATAAACATAAAGCTTTATATCGCGCTATGGAAAAATTAGTGCGATCTAATATGCCGCTAGATGTTGTTACTATTTCTGAAACCCTAGAACGAACACAAGAACTGGATGATGTAGGTGGTGCTGCTTATTTAATTGAGCTTGCAAAAAATACTCCTAGTGCGGCTAATGTAAAGACTTATGCTACTATCGTTCGCCAACGGTCGGTTCTTCGTCAGTTAATTGGCGTAGCGCATGATATCGCAGAAAACGCTCACCATCCGAAGGGACGCGAAATTAATGAGTTATTAGATGAGGCCGAGCGTAAAGTTTTTGAAATTGCTAATCAAGATTCAAGAGGGACTGGGCCGCAAACAATCTCGCATATTTTGACTTCAACGGTAGAACGTATTGAGCTACTCTGCAATTCGACAGAGAGTATAACTGGTGTATCAACTGGTTATTATGATTTTGATGAGATGACTTCGGGTTTACAAAAAGCTGATTTGATTATTGTAGCCGGTAGGCCATCAATGGGTAAAACGACATTCGCGATGAATATAGTCGAACATGTCGCCATGTCGAATAAAAACAAACCAGCGTTAGTTTTTAGTATGGAAATGCCATCAGAATCGCTGGCGATGCGTATGCTTGCATCCCTCGGCAAAATTGAACAGACCAAGATTAGAAATGGTAAGCTTGATGATGATGATTGGTCTCGTTTTGGTTCAGGGGTGGCTTTATTATCAGAAACCAAAATTTTAATTGATGACACACCAGCCTTATCGCCAACAGAAGTTAGAGCGCGCGCTAGACGTGTAATGCGTGAACACGGAGAGCTTGGTGTTATTGCTATCGACTATTTACAGTTGATGGCGATTAAGGGTGGTTCGGAAAACCGTACTAACGAGATCTCAGAAATCTCAAGATCTTTAAAATCTTTAGCTAAAGAATTAAATGTGCCAGTAATCGCTTTATCGCAGCTGAATCGTGAATTAGAAAAGCGCCCAAATAAACGCCCGGTAATGTCAGATCTTCGTGAATCTGGAGCGATTGAGCAGGATGCGGATCTTATCGTGTTCGTTTATCGTGATGAAGTTTACAACGAAGATACTCCTGACAAGGGCACAGCAGAAATTATTATCGGTAAGCAGCGTAATGGTCCGATCGGAACAGTCAAATTGCGTTTTGAAGGTAGATATAGTAGATTTGATAATCTTGCGCCATCATATTATCAAAATCAATCATAACTAATTACTAGACTATCATTATGGATCATTATGGATAATCCTAAAGCGATCATCAAACTTGGTAATATCTCACATAATATTCAGCAAATCAAAAATATAGCACCTCGATCTAAATTATTAGCGGTGATTAAAGCTGATGCTTATGGTCATGGCGCCGTGAGAGTTGCAGCTCATTTAAACTCAAATTCTAACGTGTCTGCTTTTGGTGTTAGTAGATACAGCGAAGCTAAAAAGTTATTTGATGCTAACATAACCAAACCTATTTTATTGATGGAAGGTGTTATAGATTATGATCAATTGATTGAATCAGTTAGAAGAGATTTTTGGTTGGTTATTCAGAATCATGAACAGTTTGAATTACTCGCGCGTTTACAAGATGAGCTGCCGAGTGATTTTCAATCGGTCAATATCTGGTTAAAATTTGATACAGGTATGAACCGTTTAGGATTTGCTATAAGCGATGTTGAAATTGATAAAGTTATTAAGTCAGTGGATAATTTAATTCAATCTAAAATTATTAATCCTAACGTCGTTATAATGTCGCACTTTGCTTGTGCGGATGATATAGGTCATAAACTCAATATTACTCAACTAGAAAAATTAAACTTACTAAAAGAAAAATTTAAAAATTATAAATTTCAGTATAGCATGGCTAATAGTGCTGGTGTATTTGCTTGGCCAGATAGTCATAATGATTGGATTCGACCAGGGATTACTTTATATGGGTCATCGCCGTTTACGAGCAAATCTTCTTATGATTTGAAACTAAAACCCGTGATGCGAATGCTGAGCAAAGTCATTGCTGTAAAAAAAATTAAAGCGGATGAAACAGTTGGTTATAATGCGACATGGACCGCTCCTAAAGATAGTATAATTGCTATTATAGCTACGGGTTATGGTGACGGTTATCCTCGTATAGTTTCAGATAAATCAGTAGTAGTTATTCAGAACAAAAGATGTCCTATTGTGGGTAGAGTGTCGATGGATATGTTGGCAGTAGATTGTAGTGAGTTTGCAAGCGATGCTTTACCAAAAATTGGCGCTGAAACTGAATTATGGGGGGAGCAACTTTCGATAGATGAAGTTGCTCGTGCATGTAATACTATTTCTTACGAATTATTCACTCAAATAACATCTAGGGTAGAGAAAATATATATTTAGTGGCGTTCAGTGAAGGTGAATAATTGATCTTCCCCTTTAGGGGAAGTACCTTTTGCGTAGCAAAAGGGGAAGGGGTTACTTTAACGGTGCAAGCTCTAAAAATGTGTATGCGTTAACCGTAGAAGAATTCAAGATTTACCCCATCCCCTTCGCTTCGCTCAGGTACTTCCCTAGCCAATCCCCACAAA
>CAYLXL010000030.1:0-1801 GCA_964387745.1 uncultured Gammaproteobacteria bacterium
GCAGGATTTGAACCTACGACCTTCGGGTTATGAGCCCGACGAGCTACCGAGCTGCTCCACCCCGCACTTGATTTGGCTATTATACCTAACACCTGCAGTACATACAACTGTTATCCTTAAAATTGTTTAAGAATATATTGTTATACTGGTGCTGGTGATTTTGGTCTAGCTGCTTCATCTGAAGCTACAACTTCAGCACCCGCAACTTCATCTAGATGATCTGCGACTACTGGCTGTGCAACAACTTCTGGCTGTGCAACAACTGCTGGCTGTACAGCAACTACTGGCTGTCCTACAACTGCTGGCTGTCCTACAACTCCTTCTTGCTCTAGAGCAGCTTGTTGGTGGTATTCAGCAGCTTCCTGACGAAGAGCCATAAGTTTTTTATAGACAAGACTAAGACCTATAACAACCAGTGGTGCTATAAATATAATTGGTAAACCTACAGCTAGAGCCCCGAAGCCAATACCAGCCATAACATGGGCAAAGCCAGCAGAAACAGCCATAGTTGAGATGTGAGTAAACTTATATAATAACAATCCACTCAGAGCAGTATAAAATGTAGCTGCCATCCCAAATATTACTTTCTTAAATAAAGGGAACTGAGACGTGTTTTTAAGTATATCGTAAAAACTCATTGCTAAAATAGCAGTTAGCATAGCAAGACCTGCAGATATTAACACCCCAAAAACAATTGGTGACAAAGTTAATAGCCCCATTGCTGCAAGAAAAGACGATGTCAAAACAAAACCAAATGTTCCTACCAACGCAACGCAGCATACCCAAAAAATTACGTTTAATGCCAAGATGATTCCTGCACCCGCTTCATTATCTACTTCAACTCTATGATTAGCCATAGTTTATTTACCTCACTATATTGAAAAATGTACTCTATCATAAATTAAGTTGGCTTACAATAACCCTATCTGCAAATTAATAAATACTATCTTTCTAAAAATATAAAGTGCTATATTTATACTATATAAAACAATTATCTAAAGGGATTTAGAATGCTAAAACAACTGTCCATTACGGCTCTATTATTTACCGCTACCCACCCCATTTTCGCCCAACAACCAACAAATATCAAAGACTTACCTTCCGGCGATTACTACGTCGATAAAAACCATGCCAGTTTAACCTTTAAAGTAAACCATCTAGGGCTATCTAACTATACGATGCGATTTACAGATTTTGATGCCGTGCTCACTTACAACCAAGCAGATCCAACCAAAAGCAAAGTTGAAGTCAATATTAACCCCTTATCTATCAAAACAGATTTCACCGAACCTAATCGAGTTAATTTTGACCAAGAATTATCCAATAAACCAGAATGGCTCAATGCTACAAAATTCCCAACTATAACTTTTAAATCAAAAAACGTCTTCATTGCTGAAGATTATAAAACTGGTGTAATTGCTGGTGATTTGACCATGCTGGGGGTTACTAAACCAGTTAATCTTAATGTTACTTTAAATGGCAGCTATAAATTACACCCTATGACACAATTACCAAGCATGGGATTCTCTGCAACCACAGAATTCAACCGCAAAGACTGGGGCATGGATTACTTAACTCCAAATGTTGGCGAAGTGGTAAAAGTCATTATCGAAATTGAATTCATAAAAAAAGAAAAAGCTGAGGGTTAAGTCAATCCTATGAGTACTCGATACACTAAAACGGCCGTTATTCTCCATTGGCTGATTGCAATTGCTATTATTAGCCAGATCATCATGGGCCTATGGATGGTCGAGGCTATTGACGAACCTGCCAGCAAAGCCTTGGCTTTTAAAGTTTACCA
>CAYLXL010000030.1:1811-25624 GCA_964387745.1 uncultured Gammaproteobacteria bacterium
ATAGGCTTAACGGTACTCTGGTTAGTTGTCCTACGCTTGATTTGGCGAATTTTCCATCGCCCACCTGCCCTACCTAAAAGCATGGCGCGCTGGGAAGTTTTTGCAGCTCACTTGGCACATTATTGTTTGTATCTATTAGCTCTGGTTATTCCTCTATTAGGCTGGGCAATGGTGTCAGTAAATCCTTATGGACTGACGACGATGTATTTTAATTTTTTTCAATGGCCTGATATCACGTGGCTCGCAAACTCCCCTAATAAAGATTCTTACTTTGATTTTTTTAAAGAGGCCCATGAGTTTTCAGCTAATATTATTATACTATTTATAGCTATCCATGTTCTGGCAGGATTAAAACACCATTTTATCGATAAAGATGATATCCTGATCAGGATGTTGCCGTTTTTATCTAAAAAAAATAAGGATATCTAATGCGATTGATAACAGGATTGTTAACTCTACTATCTATCAATGTATCTATCAATATATGGGCTAGCCAATGGGATATAATCCCTGAACAAAGCAGTATAACTTTTCATGGTACAAACTCAGGCAGTGCCTTTGATGGCACTTTCAAAAGCTGGAACGGTAATATTGAGTTTGATCCTAATAACCTAGCTTCTTCAGTGGCATTTATTTATGTTGATCTTACTTCTGTAGAAACCAATAATAAGACTTATAATACTACATTAGCGACTAGCGAATGGTTTGATCTCAAAAGCTTTCCAAAAGCAGTTTATAAGACTACAAGTTTTATAAAAGACAATACTAAACCCAATCATTATACCGTCAATGGTACTTTAGATATAAAAAATATATCGATCCCTGTCGTAATGGATGCTGAGATCATTATTAATGGTAATACAGCCAGTTTAAATGGCAAAGCTGTGGTGAATCGCCTTAATTTTGATCTAGGTAAAAAACCTGATCCTGATGGTAAGTGGGTGTCAGCGCAGATACCTTTGGATATCAAAGTACAAGCGAAAAAATTGTGATAAATTAACGGGCATTTCAAAAAAATTATCACCCTGCTGCAGAAGAATATCTTATCCACTTTGCATCTATAAGATTTTCTGGTTTAGTGTCTTGATATCTGCCATTTTGCCATAAAAAAACTCCTGATTTAGTGGCCACAAAAAACGGTTTACTTACCCGATCAGGAATTGCTGATATTGCATAAGGCGTTGCCTTTATGACTAAATTATGTTTTCTTTGCTGACTTAGAACAGATAAAATATTTGCTATTAAAGAATCATCGACTACATTAGCAAAGTCCAAGTTTAGAGTCCCAGATCCAGCACATATTGTTTGGTCACCAGCAGAGAAACAAGAAAAAAGCCTTATTTTTGTCAAACTCGTAGCTTTATTAATCATATTACCAATCTTTTTACCTACTTCTTTTTTATGACCACAAAAATTACCTATTTTCATTTGGTATTCTTTTGTTTCAGGAGTTAATGGCGTAGCATAAATCTGGTAAAATCTGGGGTAATGACCAAGTACATCTAAGTTCTCAACTCGTAAGCTGTTAGCCATATCCAACAATTCAGTTGCATGAAAACATATTCTAATATTTTCTGCAGGTGTCTTGCTGGTTGATGCTCGATAAGATTTATTAATAATAATATTACGCACAACTGTAGCCATTTCTGGATCTGACAGCTGATCTTTATTTATAAAAATGATTCTATCTACTTTACTTTTATCAATTGGCTTTTTATCGGTGTATGAATCAAGCTCTCTACGAAGGGAGTCTTCAATAGCGCAGGCTATTAATTCTCTATATGATTGATCACATATCTTCTCAACATGAGACTTTAAGGGCGAAAAATAAGCTTTCTGGGTCCCGTGCATTTGCATTAAGCTTTCTGTTTTTACAAACAAATAAAGACGCAAAACTAGACTTTTGATGACTTCGTCTTCAGGATAAAGATCTAAAATTTTCTGAACATGGTCATTCAGCTTGCCTATTCCAGCAAGAGTTTTAGGTTTTGATTGCAATATCTCTATTATAGAAAATAAATTTAATATCGCACTTTGGATATCGAAGTCATTATAATTTACAGAAGCAAGCAGCGGCTTCAAGTTGCCATGCTTTATTGCGCTTTTATAATCTAAAACAGCAGGCATTTTCAAATCCTTTCGAAAAACCAACAGAATCCAATGACGTTAGAACCCACTGACTTCCATTAAATATAGCTTTAATTAAAAACTACTGTACACCAAGAAAAAAGTGCTTGATTATATAGCCCTAATGCTAAGACTATTAAACAATTCACACTGATAAGATACTTCAGATCACAAGGTAAATTATCATTGGCTTGATTAAGTACCGAAGTATGAGAAATATCCGGATGTTCGAAGAACATAAGCCAAATGATCTTTAGATAATAAAAAGCACCTACCACTGAAAATAAAACAACACCAACTGCTGTAGAAAAATACCCTGCTTTAATAATAGCCTGAATGATAGCCATCTTGGCAAAAAAACCAACAAATGGTGGCACGCCAGCCATAGAAAACAACACCATCATAAGCATTAAAGCTAACCATGGCTGTTTATAATACAATCCTCTATAATCTTGTAGATTTACTAATTCAAATTTACTATTACCAAAAAATAAAATAAAACCAAAGATTGCAAGCGATGTAATAGCATAAATAATGACATAGAATAAAGCTACATGGTAAGCTCCTGCAGCTAAACCTAACAAGATAAATCCCATATGACTTATTCCAGAATAAGCGAGTAATCGCTTGAACTCTGTTTGCACTAAAGCTGCTATGCTACCCCAGGCAATAGATAATACACCAATTGAAAATAATACATAACTCCAACTTGTCATGGCAGGCAGAAGAGCCTGTAATAACCTTACAGCCATACCAAAAGCAGCTAGTTTTGGCGCAACGGCTATAAACAAAGCCACTGGCGTTGGCGCACCTTGATAGACATCAGGCATCCACATATGAAAAGGCGCTGCACCAAATTTAAAGGCTATACCTACGCAGATAAATATTAAACCTAATAAATAAGCTGGATTAGTAACATCAGTAAATTTAGCTATGTCAGCTAAAACAAGACTCCCTGTCATGCCATATAATATAGAAATACCAAACAATAAAATACCAGAAGCAATTGCACCCATAACAAAATATTTTAATGCCGCTTCTCCTGCTCGAGCAGAGTCTCTTTGCATCGCTACCATGGCATAGATAGGCAGCGAAAATAACTCTAAGCCCAAATATAAAGTTAACATATTAGCAGCACTAATTAAGACCATCATGCCCAGAAAAGAAAACAAGCCCAGAACATAATATTCACCAGCAAATATTTTATTGTTTTTTAAATAGTTATCACTATAGTAAAAGCTGATAACAATAAATAAACCCATAAATAATTTTAGAATAATATTTAATCTATCACTGGCTATCATATTATTAACTAAATTATCTACTACTATATTCTCTGCACTCACATAACCAAAATAATTTAAGATATCTTGTTGATAACAAACTAAAGCTACTACAGTAATTAAAATACCATTGGCTAACCAAAACGATAAATTATGTTTTTTATAAAAAGAATGTCCGAGCGCTTCTTGAGTTAAAGTTGAATCTTGGTTTGGAGCAGATCTATTAAAATAGACATCCAAAATTAATAACAGAGATGCTAAGCACAACAAGCTAAATTCTGGCAAAGCTATCAATAAAGAATGACCGTATTCTGTAGAAAAGAAATTACTCATATTTTATAAAGTCCCAAATCAACCTGCATTACTCAGCATTACTACTAATTTTTGTTTGTTCGACATTGATATTATTGTAAGTGCTATCAACAATTTGTGTTACTGATGTATTCATAACATCGGTAAGCGGTTTAGGATAGACACCAAAAAATAACACAAAAATAGCTAAAGTAGTTAAAATTATCGTCTCACGTAAATTAAGATCATGTAAGTTTGCTACTTTTTCATTAGCAACATCGCCAAATATAACTCGTTTATACATCCACAAAGTAAATACTGCTGCTAATATTAACGTTGATGCTGCGCATAGTGCCACCCAAAAACTCAACTGAAAACTAGTTAAGATAACCAATAATTCACCGACGAATCCCGATGTCCCTGGTAGACCAGCGTTGGCCATAGCAAATAACATCATAAAGCTAGCAAATACAGGCATAGTATTAACCACACCACCGTAAGAAGAGATATCTCGGCTGTGCACACGGTCATATAAAACCCCTACGCACAAGAATAAAGCACCTGAGATAAACCCATGCGATATCATCTGAATCATCGCACCTTGCATGCCCATAATAGCTGTTTGTTTTGTTTGAGCATCATTAGTTAACAAAAACATAGCAAACACACCGAGAGTCACAAACCCCATATGGGCAATCGAAGAATAAGCAATTAAACGCTTCATATCTTTTTGCATTACAGCAACTATCCCAATATAAACAATAGCTATCAAAGACAGAGCTATCATTGCATTAGCAAAATAGATACAAGCATCTGGAACTATGGGCAAGCAGAAACGAATAAAGCCATAACCACCCATCTTAAGCATAATAGCCGCTAAGATAACTGATCCACCTGTTGGTGCTTCTACGTGTGCATGCGGCAACCAAGTATGTACAGGCCACATCGGTACTTTGACAGCAAATGCTATAAAAAACGCAATAAAAATAAACTGTTGAGCAGCTAAATCAAAATTTAACTTAGCCGGGGTTAAATCTGCTAAATTAAAGCTATCAGCTTGATTGCCAAGATACAATAGCGCAACAAGCATTAAAATAGAACCTAGAAAAGTATATAAAAAGAACTTAATACTAGCATTAATACGATTAGCACCGCCCCAAATACCAATAATTAAAAACATTGGAATCAGCATCGCTTCCCAAAAGAAATAAAATAAGATAACGTCACGGGCAGCGAATACACCACACATTAACCCGGCCATCATTAAAAAAGCTGCTAAATATTGGTTAAGGTTCTGCGATGTAGCACGCCAGCCAGCCATAACGACAATAGGCGTAAAAAAAGTAGTCAATAATATCAATGGCAACGCTATCCCATCTATAGCTATGTCATAATAAATATTTAATGCGGGTAGCCACAGAACCTTTTCTTGAAATTGAAAGTCAGCACTGCTTTGATCAAAGTTAATATAAAGCATCAAAGAGATAGCAAACGTTGCCATTGCAATAACAAATGCTAACTTACGATTTAAGCTAATTTTACGTGCATCGCTGCCTATATAAAGCAGTAAAAAGCCACCAAAAATTGGTAACCAAATTGTAAGACTAAGTAAATGGTTATACAAATTCAACTAAAACCCCCTATCTATCGATGATAATTTCATCGCGCAAATCAGGTGCGAACACTGCTCGCGCCTACAATTCCAAATCTTATCTTCCCCTTTAGGGGAAGTACCTTTTGCAAAGCAAAAGGGGAAGGGGTTGATTTAAATGTGGCACAACCTTCATTAGAACGTGCAAAGCTTGAACCAACCCCATCGACCTTCGCTACGCGAAGGCCACTTCCCCTAAAGGGGAAGATCAATATCTACCAAATCATCAAAACAATAAATATTAGCAAACCTAATATCATGAAAAATATATAATTGTACAAATAACCAGTCTGTAGTTTTTTCAAGACTGCTGAAATGCTGACAAAACTATTAGCAGTACCATTGACCAAAACAGCATCAATAAAGCCCATGTCGAATTTATAAGCTGTAAATGAACTCAATGCTCTAAAGCCGCGAGCAATAACTTTTTCGTAAAATAAGTCAAAACCATATTTATTATATAATACTGTATTAACAGCCCTAGCTTTATTGTTAACTGCCGTTGACCACTCTGGTCTTAGCACATAAAACAAATAAGCCGTAGCCACACCTGACATAGCTAACCAGAATGGTAAATGGAATATTGAACTTAATCCCATCTTAAACCAACCTTCATATTCATGAGCTAGATGATTAGTAATGATATTGTTTTGAGGTAAGACAACTATAGCCTGCCTAAAAAAGCCAGTCAGTGCGTCACTAAAAATTAGGCTGTCAACAGTTAATAAACCTATCAAAATAGACGGGATTGCTAACAAAATTAATGGCACGGTAACAACCGCTTCGGTCTCATGTAGATGTTCTTGTGTATGATGATCCATACGTTCTTTAGTATGAAAAACTAAAAAGAATAGTCTAAAACTATATAAAGCAGTAATAAATACACTCGTTAACACCGCAAAATAAGCATACGAAGCACCAGGTAAATGAAGAGCACCCACAGCTTCAATAATTAAATCTTTTGAGTAAAAACCAGAAAAAAACGGAAAGCCAATCAAAGCTAAATTACCCGCTAAACTTGTAAGATAAGTTATTGGCATATATTTCTTCAAGTTACCCATTTTCCAGATATCTTGCTCATGGTGCATCGCAATAATAACTGACCCTGCACTTAAGAATAATAAAGCTTTAAAGAACGCGTGTGTAAATAAATGAAATATAGCAATACTATAAACAGAAGCACCTAAAGCAACGACCATATAGCCTAATTGCGACAAAGTTGAATATGCTACAATACGCTTAATGTCATTTTGAATAATCCCTAATATACCCATAAATAAAGCCGTAGTGGCGCCAATCACTAAAATAAAACTTCTGGCTGTAGCACTGTGTTCAAATAATGGCGACATCCTAGCAACCATGAACACACCAGCAGTTACCATCGTGGCAGCGTGAATCAGTGCAGATATAGGCGTTGGACCTTCCATTGAATCTGGTAACCAAACATGTAATGGCACCTGCGCTGATTTGGCCATAGCGCCAATAAATAGACAGATACAAATTAAAGTCATAACTGACCAATCAATATTAGGCAGAACCTGGATCATTAAGTTTTTATCGGCAAATTGAGCCACTTGAGCAAAAATTTCTTGATAATTAAACGTGCCAAAATACATATAAACTGCAGCAATGCCTAGAATAAATCCTAGATCACCCACTCTATTGACTAAAAAGGCTTTTAAATTAGCAAAAATAGCTGTTTCTTTTTTGAACCAGAAGCCAATTAATAAATAAGAAACTAAGCCAACGCCTTCCCAACCAAAAAATAATTGAATCAGATTATTAGACATGACGAGCATTAACATCATGAAAGTGAATAACGAAATATAACTAAAGAATCTAGTATATCCTGGATCATCAGACATATAGCCTATGGTATAAATATGCACCATCAATGACACAAATGTTACAACTGTCATCATGATAACGGTCAATCTGTCGATTAAAAAACCAACTTCAAAATTTAGTTTACCTATAGATAACCAGTTATAAGCTGTAAATTCAAACTGGCTAACATCGTTATTTATCAAATAATAAAGAACATAAAAAGACAAAGCGCTAGAAAAAGCTAATAAGCTACAAGTTAACCAGTGAGCCGCGCTGCGTGAAATAGATTTATTAGATAAACCAGTTATAACAGCACCCAGTAAAGGTGCCAAAACAATCCATAAAACAATATTATTTACCATTGCAAACCTAACCTTTTAAGGCATTTAATTGTTCAACATTTATCGTTTGTTTATTTCTAAAATAGACCACAAGAATAGCAAGGCCAATCGCTGATTCTGCTGCGGCTACCGTCAAGATAAAAAATACGAATATTTGCCCATGTATATTTTGTAAGTAATGGGAAAACGCAACAAAGTTAGTATTAATAGCCAATAGCATTAACTCAATGCACATTAACAATACAATAAGATTTTTACGATTGATAATGATCCCAGCAATACTAATACTAAAGATGAGACTAGATAAAATTAAATAATGGCTTAACCCTAAGGAACTCATGACATCCACCTATTTATTATCCATATTAATAATTTTTAATCTACTAGCTTTGGTCACTTGCACCTGGCTGCGGATATCTTGTTTTTTGCTTAACTTAGCACCACGAAATGCTAAAGCAATCGCCGCTATAATAGCTACCATCAGTAAAGCGGCAGCTAGTTCAAAGCTATATATATAATTGGTATACAACTCCAAACCTAATGCTTTAATATTACTATAAGCAGATGAAACATCTTCTGTAGGGATATATCTACTACTTGCAAAATAACCACTTAACATTGCTTTATATAAAACTGCAAAAAAGCCTATTGATAGCGCGACAGCAATCGGAAAGTATTTATTAAATCCTTCATACATCGCAGAAACATCAACATCAAGCATCATCACAACAAATAGAAACAACACCATAACTGCGCCCACATACACAACTATCAATGTTAATGCTAAGAACTCAGCATTGACTAATAGCCACAACCCTGTGCTCACCACGAAGGCTAGTACTAAACTTAATACAGCCTTAACTGGATGCCGTGCTAAAATAACTGCACAACTGCTAGTGACTAAAATTGCACTAAACAGATAAAACAAAGCTAATTTCACATCAATCGTTATATTAGTCATATTAGTCATATTATCTAAACTCATGATCTTGTTCGCGGTCTTCGCTAATTAATTTTTCGTATTTATCGCCAATTGCTAATAATTGTTCTTTATTTAAAACTCTGTTTTTAGACTCTTCAAAATGGTAACTAGAAACTGAAGTTTCAACAATTGAATCCACAGGGCAAGACTCTTCACAGAAACCACAATAGATACATTTGAACATATCTATTTCATATTTAGTCGTTCTTCTTGAGCCATCTGCACGTTGTTCTGATTCTATTGTAATAGCTAATGCTGGGCATACTGCTTCACACAGTTTACAAGCGATACAACGCTCTTCCCCATTCGGGTATCTACGCAATGCATGCATTCCCCGAAATCTAGGTGACTTAGGCGTTTCTTCTTCTGGGAACTGTACCGTAATTTTCTTACTAAACAAATGTTTGCCAGTCTGCTTAAGACCAACTAGTAATTCCCAAAGTAGAAAACTTTTTAGATAATGGCTTATTTTCTTAATCACTATTTCACCTAACTCTACAAATTCTGATCATTCTATAATCTTTTAGGTATACCAAGGACCTATATGGTACCTAACCATGAATGCAACAACAAAAATCCAAACTACAGTAACAGGTATAAATACTTTCCAACCTAAACGCATAAGTTGATCATAACGATACCTAGGGAACGTGGCACGAATCCATAAAAACAACAATAAGAAAAAGCTTACTTTGGCAAATAACCATACTATACCTGGTACGAAAGCGAAAATATTCTCCAAATACGGCACACCTTCAAACGGCGATAACCACCCGCCTAAATAAAACAATGATGCAATCATCGCCATTAGAATCATATTGGCATATTCTGCTAGGAAAAATACGGCAAAAGTCATACCACCATATTCTACGTGGAAACCCGCCACAATTTCTGACTCCCCTTCAGCTAAGTCAAAAGGAGCACGATTGGTTTCTGCAAGCGCGCATATCCAGTGAATAACGCATAAAGGCAATAATGGCAACCAATACCAATGTAAAATACCACCAACTTGTTTATTAACAATCTCAGTCAAATTCAAACTTTGTGCTGACATCAAGACACCGATTAAAGCAAAGCCCATAGCAATTTCATAAGATATAATCTGCGCAGCTGAACGCATCGATCCTAAAAAAGCATACTTAGAATTAGACGCCCAACCAGCAATAATAATCCCATATACGCCTAAAGATGTCATTGCAAGAATATAAAGCACTCCTGCATTAATATCCGATAAAACAAGACCATTACCAAACGGTATCACCGCCCAGGCGGCAATTGCTGGCGCCATAGCTAAAGCAGGAGCAACAACAAATAAGTATAAATTAGATTTTTTTGGGAAAATAATTTCTTTAAACATTAATTTAATCGCATCAGCGATAGGCTGTAATAACCCTCTGAATCCTACGCGATTAGGCCCTATCCTATCTTGCATAAAGCCTATGACTTTACGTTCAGCAAGTGTTAAATAAGCTACGGCTCCCAATAAGCCACCTACAACTAGCAGTACTTTTCCAAGTAGCATCAATACACTAAATAAATCGTCGTAATTTGTAATGTCGAACATTATTACTCACACTTTTATTGTTTACTTATCACTACATAACTATAAGGATTAGCTATAGTTAATGTTTCATCATGGCCAGTAGTCATATAGACAGTATTTTCTGGTAATCTAGAGTCAATTAGAACTGGCAATACAGTTTGCACAGCTGAGTTATCACTAGCTGCTATACTTACAAGAGATTTATTGCTATCTAACCTTAAATTTTCTGCTAACTTAGAGCTAATATATAAATACTTGCCCTGCTCAGCATCAGCGGTTTGTTGCAAACTTTTGGCTCTTCTCACAATGTTATCTATTCGGTAACAATTAGTTTCTGAAATTAATATTATGTTGCCACTATTTGAGTTTGACTTAGTGTTCAATGCATTATTGATAGCCACATTCGTAGATTGATTATCAGTTTTATCTCTGTTTTGTTCAACTAGCTCAACTAGCTCTAATACTTCTTGTTTAACATCTAAACTAGACTCATAAGTGAAATCTTCTTGCGGTAAATCTAATAATTTTGCTAGCGCACATAAAATTTTCCATAAAGGTCTAACTGTACTACCTTGTTGTGCTCCTAAAGCTGCACTAAAAGACTGCCAGGTGCCTTCTAAATTAACAAAAGTACCGGAAGTTTCTGTAAATGGCGCCATTGGTAATACTAAATCTGCGTAATCCTTAATAGCATCACTGATAAATGGCGAGAAAGATATTACTTTATTAGCTGTTTTTAATTTTCTAATAAAATTATAACCATCAGCACAATCATACTCTGGCTCAATATTAAATAATAAATAAGTACCAGCATTAAAATCTTGTGCTAGCACAGGGTCATCCACATTCATTGAGCTATTCGTTGCATTAAGAGCGTAGTGCAGGCCTTGAGCATTAGCACCTTCAGTAAGAATAACTACTGTGCAATTAGTTAATTGCTTAAGAGCTATTAATAACTCATAAAATTTTACATAATCAGGATGATTAACTGCTAATTCGCCAACAATAATATACGATTTATTGCTGTTTTTAAGGTTATAGCCGATGCTATCAGTAATTTTAGATTCAGCCGCCTGCTCTTTATCTTCAGATAAATAATTTACTAAAGCTTGTAACTCAGCCAGCATAGCATGAGCACCAACAACGTGATCATGAGTAACTTTGTAATTCCAATCATAACCTATTGGATTAAGAGCATGTACTTTAGCACCCGCTAAACTTGCTTTTCTAATACGGTGATTCAACAACGGTATAGTTTTTCTTGGACTACCGCCTATTAATAAAATATTATCTGCTTTTTCTATTTCACTAAGATTGATTACATTATTAGCTGTATTATTGATCGCATAAAATTTACTGTCGTTTTTTAATCTAAAGTCGATATTATGACACCCGAGTTTTCTTAAGATCTTTTGTGCCAAATAACCTTCTTCAACTGTACAGTTTGGTGATAGCAAGGCAATAAGATCTCTTGGATTAGCCTTAACTTGTTCATTAATGATTTCAACAGCTAAACTTAAAGCCGTTTCCCAATCAACAATTTGCATCTCACCATTGATTCTAGCCATTGGTGATAATAATCTTTCTTCGTGTTTCAATCCTTCGTAACTGAATCTATCACGATCTGATAACCAAACTTCGTTAAGAGCTTCGTTTTCTTTCGGTACAACACGTTTTAAATTATTGCGTAATGAATGGACATAAATATTAGAACCCAACGGATCATGTGGAGCAATACTTGGTCTTTGTTGTAACTCCCAAGTGCGAGCTGTAAAACGATAAGGTTTCGAGGTTAGTGCCCCTACTGGACAAACATCAATCATGTTACCTGATAATTCAGAATCAATAGCATTATTAATAAACGTACGTATTTCTAAATTTTCACCACGGCCAACTGCACCCATCTCACGTAAACCAGCTATTTCCTGGCCAAAACGTACACAACGCGTACAATGGATACATCTCGTCATGCCTGTTGCAATCAATGGCCCTATATTTTCGTCTTTAACTGAACGTTTACCGCGATTAAATCTGGAGATATCTTTACCATACCCCATCGAAACATCTTGTAATTCACACTCGCCGCCTTGATCACAGATCGGGCAATCTAGAGGATGGTTAATTAGTAAAAACTCCATGACCGCTCGTTGCGCCATTAAAGCAATTGGTGACTGTGTTTTCACAACCATACCTTCTGCCACAGGAGTTGCACACGCTGGCAATGGTTTAGGGGCTTTAGCTACTTCAACCAAGCACATACGGCAATTAGCAGCAATTGATAACTTCTTATGGTAACAAAAACGAGGTATATGAATATTAGCATCATCTGCTGCTTCTATAACCATAGAGCCTGGTTTAACTTCTAGCTCTTTACCATCGATCTCAATTTTAATCATATTACGTTTTACACTTTATGCTTTACATTTAGCCACGAATTCGTGTTTAAAATATTTTAAGAAACTTTGTACTGGCATTGCTGCTGCGTCGGCTAGAGCACAAATTGTTCTACCCATCATGCCAGTTGCAACATCGTATAATAAATCTAAATCTTTTAATGTTGCATGCCCATGGTAGATATCATGTACCATACGCGCCACCCAACCTGTGCCCTCACGGCAAGGCGTACATTGACCACATGACTCTTCCGAATAAAAATGAGCAATCCGAGCAAGCACTTCAACCATACAGGTGCTATCATCCATAACGATAACTGCGCCTGATCCTAGCATTGATCCAGCACTAGAAATACTGTCATAATCCATGGTTAAACCCATCATAATGTCAGCTGGTAATACTGGCACAGATGATCCACCAGGGATAACAGCTTTTAACTTACGACCAGTTCTAACTCCGCCTGCCATTTCTAATAATTCGGCAAAGGGTGTGCCCATTGGGATTTCAAAATTACCAGGTTTATTGACATGACCTGACACACTGAATAATTTCACGCCGCCGTTATTTGGCTTACCTAAATCTAAAAACCACTGTCCGCCTTTTTCTAAGATAACCGGTACAGATGCATAGCTTTCAGTATTATTAATATTCGTAGGTCGGCCGTATAAACCAAAATTTGCTGGAAATGGTGGCTTAAAGCGAGGCATACCCTTTTTGCCTTCAAGAGACTCTAATAAAGCAGTTTCTTCACCACAGATATAAGCACCTGCACCTGTTGTATTGTGCAGTTGAAAACTAATGCCTGAATTTAAAATATTTTCGCCAATCAACCCTGCTTCTCTTGCTTCTTTTAAAGCTGCTTCCATACGTTCTATTGGTTCTGCATATTCGGCACGAACGTAGTTATAACCAATAGTTGCATTCATAATATACCCAGCGATAGCCATGCCTTCGATAAGCTGGTGCGGGTTATAACGCATAATGTCACGGTCTTTACATGTCCCAGGTTCGCCCTCATCACTGTTGCAGACGACGTATTTTTGTCCTGGCGCGTTTCGGTTCACAAAACTAAATTTTAAACCGGTAGGAAACCCTGCGCCACCGCGACCACGTAAAGCCGACAATTTCAATTCTTTGATTAAATCATTAGGATCCGGCTTTTCGCTAAGAATTTTACGCCAGACTTTATATCCACCTGCTTTTTGATAAACATCAAGCAACCACGGTGTATCTAAATGAATTGTACGAAAACAGACTTCGTTAACCATATTCTTATATTATTATTCCAAACTAGCTAATATGTTATTTACTTTATCTATATTAAGATTTTCATAATATTTATCACCAATAGCAAACATTGGCGCTGCAGTACAAGCACCTAAACACTCTACTTCTTTCAAAGTAAATTTATTGTCAGCAGTTGTTTGACCAAAAGTAATACCTAATTTTTTTTCTAAATATTTCACAATATCTTTTGAGCCACAAAGCATACAAGAAATATTTGTACAAACTGAAATCTTATACTTACCTACGGGCTTGTGCTCGTACATTGAATAAAAAGTAGCACACTCTTCAGCTGAAATTCTGGGTATGCTTAAATAATCAGCAACCGCAGCGATTAAGTCTTTAGTCAAATGACCGCTATTTTGTTCTTGCGCAATAAACAAACCAGCTAATAAAGCTGATTGCTTTTTATCTTCGGGAAATTTTTTTACCCAAACATCAATACGTTCTTTTGATTTGGTATCAAGCAGATTGGACAAATTTGTAGTTTGCATCAACATTAACGATCAACCTCACCAAATACTATATCTTGTGTACCAATAACTGCGACTACATCTGCTAACATGTGGCCTTTGACCATCTCGTTTAAAGCGGATAAATGGGCAAAACCTGCAGCTCTCACTTTTACTCTATAAGGTTTGTTTGCCCCATCAGAAATCATATAAACACCAAACTCACCTTTTGGATGTTCTACTGCTGAATATACTTCTCCCTCGGGCACGCAATAACCTTCAGTAAATAATTTAAAATGATGGATTTGACTTTCCATACTGCTTTTCATGTCAGTACGTTTAGGCGGCGCGACTTTATGATTATCAGTCATAACAGGACCAGGGTTGCTCTTTAACCACTGAACACATTGCTTAACTATATTATTAGACTGGCGCATTTCTTCTACACGAACCAGATAACGATCATAACAATCACCATTTGTACCAACTGGTATATCAAACTTTACTTGATCATACTTGGCATAAGGTTGTTTTTTACGTAGATCCCATGCGATACCTGAGCCTCTTAACATTGGGCCAGTGAATCCTAATTGTTTGGCACGTTCAGGCGTCACAATAGCAACATCAACTGTGCGCTGTTTCCAAATTCTATTATTAGTTAATAAATTCTCATACTCATCAACACAAGCTGGAAATCGATTAGTGAAATCTTCTATAAAATCTAACAAGCTACCCTGACGATTAGCGTTTCTTAGCTTCGTATTTTTGGCATTAGTCCACTTGGACTCTTTATATTGCGGCATCTGGTTAGGTAAGTCACGATAGACACCACCAGGCCTGTAATAAGTTGCGTGCATCCGTGAACCGGAAGCTGCTTCATAGCAATCTAAGAGATCTTCACGCTCACGGAAGCAATAAGTAAAGACGGTCATTGCGCCAATGTCTAAACCATGCGCGCCTAACCACAATAAATGATTTAATATTCTGGTTATTTCATCAAACATTGTTCGTATAAATTGCGCACGAACAGGTGCTTGAATGCCTAATAATTTCTCGATAGCCATCACATAAGCATGTTCATTACACATCATAGAAACATAATCTAAACGATCCATGTAGCCGATGCTTTGATTAAATGGCTTATTTTCAGCTAACTTTTCTGTGCCACGATGCAATAAACCGACATGTGGATCAGCATTAGTTATTACCTCACCATCCATGTCTAAAATTAATCGCAATACACCGTGAGCTGCCGGATGCTGAGGACCGAAATTAATTGTATAATTTTGAAATTCTGCCATTATCTCTAATCTCTAGCCTACTTTGCTTCTATATATCTACTATCGTTGCGTACGACACGTGGGACTAATGTTCTTGGTTCAACAGTTACTGGTCTATAGACCACACGCTTTTGCTCTTCATCATAGTAAACTTCAACGTTACCAGACAAAGGAAAATCTTTTCTAAAGGGATGACCAACAAACCCGTAATCGGTTAGGATTCGACGTAAATCTGGATGATCTACAAAAACAATACCAAATAAATCAAAAGCCTCACGCTCAAACCAATTGGCTGAATTCCATATACTTACAACCGAATCAATTTGTGGCGGCTCGCCATCAAGATAACATTTAACTCGCAGTCTGGTATTAAATTCTAATGATAACAAGTGGTAAACAACGCAAAAACGCTGAGCAAACTTTTGCTCAGTTTCTGCTTTAATTTTATGTTCGCGATTGACACCACGGCTAAAGCCAGTACTAGTACAATCCGTAGTCTGCCATTCAGTCAAACCATAAGCCATATAATCAACGCCGCATACATCAATCAACTGGTCGTATTTAAACAATTCATTATCACGTAAAAATAAACCGACTTCTTTTATGCGTTTTCCATCAACCTCAAGACATGGCATATCACCCACAGTAAGATCAACAGATACATTGTTGATGGCACCTGGGAATAATTTTTTAAGAGTTTCAAGATTTTCTACTTGTTGGTTCAGTTTAATCATTTAAACTATTCATTAACCTCTAGCAATAGTATTAGTTGCTTTTATTTTCTTTTGTAGTTGAATAATGCCATATAATAATGCTTCGGCAGTTGGTGGGCAACCTGGAACATAGATATCAACTGGCACAATACGATCACAGCCTCTCACTACTGAATATGAATAATGATAATAACCACCACCGTTCGCGCAAGATCCCATCGAAATCACCCATCTAGGTTCTGGCATTTGATCATAAACACGGCGTAAAGCAGGAGCCATTTTATTGCATAAAGTACCGGCCACAATCATAACGTCTGATTGCCTTGGACTTGGACGAAAAAACATCCCAAAACGATCAAGATCATACCTGGAAGCACCTGCATGCATCATTTCTACTGCACAGCATGCTAAACCGAATGACATTGGCCACATAGATCCAGTACGCGCCCAGTTAATAAGTTTATCAAGAGAAGTGGTAACAAACCCCTGATGCATTAGATTTTCTATTCCCATTCTAATGCTCCTTTTTGCCATTCATAAATAAAGCCGATGACTAATAAAACTAAAAAAAACAACATAGAAGAAAAGCCTAGCCAATTAATCTTATCGATTACAACTGCCCATGGTAATAAAAACGCGACCTCTAGATCAAAAATAATAAACAAAATAGCGACTAGATAAAACCTTACATCAAACTTACTACGAGCGTCATCAAACTCATCAAAGCCGCATTCGTAAGGTCTGTTTTTATCTTGATAAGGCCTATAAGGCGCTAAAATACGTCCAAGAAGGATTGGTAAGATGCCTATTGCAACACCAAAGCCAATAAAGAATAAAATAGCAACGTAGTTATTTAGCATAAATAAATTAATTTGATTTTCGTTGGTGCCGAAAGCCGGACTCGAACCGGCACGACTTGCGTCACTGCCCCCTCAAGACAGCGTGTCTACCAATTCCACCACTTCGGCAAGTATATCCCCTTCATCTTTCAAGTTATAGCGTTGTTGCGCGCTTGCCTCGCTGCTCATGTACTCATATGTACACTGCGCTGCTCTTCTTCGCGCGCGCCTAGCCAGAACTTGAAATACTTTGGGCACAATATTGTACATTCTCATAGGTGAAGGTTACAGCAATATTAAAAAAACTTCTATATTTTTTTAATTTTTAGTTATTTTTTATTTAATAAAATTAACCGTTTATTTCTTTTGTACAGGTGGTACGGGTGGCACATCTGCTCTTACGGGTAAATTCGGAACATCAGAATTTACTGGAGCTTGCGTCGTTTCATGCACAGGAGCTTTATTATTAATATCAAGTTGTGTTTTACGTTGTTTTGATAAAATTACAGTCAAACTAATGCTGGTAACACAAAATACAAAGGCCAAAGCACCTGTTGCTTTATACAAAACACCACCTGAGCCAGTACTGCCAAACACAGTGTTAGAAGCACCACCACCGAAGGTAGAACCAATATCAGCACCTTTACCATGTTGTAAAAATACTAAACCTATAATAGCTAATGCTACTAATGTGTGAATAACTAAAACCATTTGATACATTATTTTCTCCTACTGGGCCGCCATACAAATCTCTAAAAATAAACCTGCATCTAATGATGCACCACCAATCAAACCGCCATCGATATCAGACTGGTTAAACAATTCATGCGCATTATTTGGCTTAACACTGCCACCATAAATGATGCGAATACTTTGCGCAGCTGCAGCCGACAATTCTGTTGTTAACTGCGCTCTAATTAAACCATGCACTTCCTGGGCTTGCTCTGCACTTGCGGTTAAACCCGTGCCTATTGCCCAAATTGGCTCATAAGCTATTACTAAATTAGTTAAACTTGTGCCATCTGTTTTTTTCAAAACATCTAACACTGCTTGCAACTGTCTTTGAATAACTTGATGAGTTTTATTGGTTTCGCGCTCTTCTAAACTCTCACCAAGACAAACTATAGGGTTCAAACCTGCAGCTAAAACTACTGCTGCTTTATTAGCTACCAGCTCATCATCTTCAAAACATAACGCTCGCCGCTCTGAATGCCCCAGTATAACATAATTTATAGAAAAATCTTTAATCATGCTGATGGAAACCTGACCAGTGTAGGCGCCATTAGTATTACTTGAAACGTCTTGGGTACCTAAACTAAGATGGGGATTAATCTTATCTAATAAACTTTGTTGCATTTGTGCTAAATAAACGTAACTAGGACAGATAGCTATATCAATACTAGCTAATTTATTAAGATCTGCTGATTTGAAATTTTTAATCCAATTCTGATTCTCGTTAAGACTACCATGCATCTTCCAGTTTGCAACTACTAACGATCTGCGCATTTTTACCTCTAAATAACTAAATCTTTCTTCCCCTTTTAGGGGAAAATAACGAAATCAATCCAGCGCCGCTAAATTTTATATCATTAAAATTATATAATTTACCCACCACTTTCAGCTTTGACTAAATCCGCCAAGCTATTGGCAATTTTTTCTACTTCTATTAATTTTTCAGCTTCAACCATAATTCTAATCAAAGGCTCGGTACCTGATTTTCTGATTAATAAACGCCCCCGACCCTGTAATTTACTTTCAACATCTAAAATTGCTGATTTAATAATAGGCTTAGCTAGTACAAAGTCGCTGTCTATATTACTATTCATACGGACATTTACTAAAACTTGCGGGTATTTATAAAAATCTTTGACTAGTTCATGCAAAGACTGTCCTGTCTTAGCCATGGTAGAAATCACTAGCAATGCAGCAATCAGGCCATCACCTGTTGTTGAGTTTTCTAAACTTAAAATATGACCTGAAGCTTCGCCACCTAAGTGCCATTTTTTTTCTAATAATTTTTCTAAAACATAACGATCACCAACTTTAGAGCGAATAAAAGTAATGCCCTTATCTTGCATTGCTTTTTCCAAGCCTAAATTACTCATTAATGTCCCAACTAAGCCAGGAACCTCTTGTTCTGACCGTAGTTTTTCACAAGCTAGAAGATAAAGAATCTGATCACCATCAACAATCTCGCCATTAGCATCGACTAAGATTAAACGATCACCATCGCCATCAAACGCAACACCTAGATTTGCTTTATGTTTTTTGACCTGAACCCCAAGATCAGCTAGCCCCTTACTACAAGCAGCACCGCAGTCTTGATTAATATTAAAGCCGTTTGGTTCATTGTTAATAATAATCAGCTGCAAACCCAGCTCTGCAAAAACAGCTGGTGCAACTTTATACATAGCGCCATTGGCACAATCGACCACTACCTTTAACGATTTAATTTGTTTTAGGCTCTCTTCAGAATTAATCGACTTAGCTATGTCAACACAATACTGCTGATAAAGATCAATCAAGCTTAAATCTGAAATAATGCTACCTATCTTATTAGGGGTAATAACCAGTGTGTTACCTTGATCATAACTAGCTAAAACGTTTTCAATACTAATTTCATGCTGATCCGAAAGCTTATTGCCTGTAGGACCAAAAAACTTAAAACCGTTATCATAATAAGGATTATGTGAAGCGCTTATGACGACCCCTGCTTGGGCGTGTAGTTTTTTAGTAAGATAAGCACATGCTGGTGTAGGTAAAATCCCTAGGTCACAAACTGAAACTCCCGTGCTACAAACACCAGCACTAAAAGCCGCTTGCAACATATCACCCGATATACGAGTGTCACGGGCAATCAAAATTTGTTTTTTGCCATCAAAGACAGTGCCTATAGCGCGACCAAGGCCTTGAATAAATTGCGGGTCTAGAACATCGTCACCTACTCTACCACGGATACCATCAGTACCAAAATACTTACGTTGACTTTCCATAACTACTCATCAATACAATTGCCATCTTCTATAACACCATGAACTAAACTAACTGCTTGTTTAGTCTCTTTAACATCATGACATCTAATAATACTAGCCCCACGTTCAATAGCCATAACTGCTAATGCTAGGCTACTTGGTAATCTTTCACCAACCGGGATACTACCTTGCTTATTGCGCTCTACCATTGATTTTCTCGATAAGCCCACAACTATAGGACAATTAAAGTCTAAAAACTTATCTAAATATTTTAATAAAGACGCATTATCATACCAGGTTTTACCAAAACCGAAGCCTGGATCTATAAGAATATTTTTCATATTAATACCAAATTTGAGGCAAATCTCAATCCGATGTTGAAAAAACTTATAAACATCATTTAAAACATGCTCATAACGCGGTTTATTCTGCATATTACGCGGCTTGCCTTGCATATGCATTAATATAACGGGGATATTAGCTGCAGCAAGAATATTTAAACCGTCCCTAATATTATCTCGTTCACGTAGGGCTCTTACGTCATTAATCATATCAATCTTGATTTTAATCATTTCTTCCATGACTTCAGGCTTATAGGTATCTATAGATATAAGAGCGCTCGTACCTAATTCTTGAACAAGTTTTTCGACGATGGGGCATAATCTATCCAGCTCTTCTTCAGCTGATATCTGCACAGCTCCTGGTCTAGTGGATTCCGCACCAATATCAATAATATCAGCGCCATTTTTGACCATTTCTTGCGCTTTGATTATTGCTGAATCGAATTTAAGATAAGTGCCACCATCTGAAAAAGAATCAGGCGTGAGATTAAGAATTCCCATAATATTAGGCCGCGTCAAATCTAATACTTTGTTTCGAATTTTTATAACTCGACCAAGCGCCTGTTTCTGGGAATATTTTTCCATTACAAATTAGACGCCGTGCCAGCATTTGGGTCATTTAAACTAAAATCTTTAGTAATCTCCCCAGAGGATGGTGGGAATATATTTCTTGATTTACTGCTTTCATCCCAACCTTCAGGTGGCGTTGGCTCCTCACCTTTCATGATTTGTGCCACTTGACTCGCATCTAAAGTTTCATATTTAACTAAACCTTTTGCCATTGCATGCAAAATAGAAATATTATCCTGTAATAATTTATAAGCACGATCGTAATTTCGATCAATTAAAGCTCTAACTTCTTGATCAATTTGTTTTGAAGTTTCATCAGAAATAGCTTTATGTTTTGTTACTGAATGTCCTAAAAATACTTCGCCTTCATCTTCCGTATAAAGCAGCGGACCCATTTTTTTCGATAAGCCCCACTTAGTTACCATATTTCTAGCAACTTCAGTTGCTCTTTGAATGTCATTGCTGGCGCCTGTAGTAACACCTTCTTCTCCATTGATAATTTCTTCAGCAATTCTGCCACCAAACATAACTGATAATTGTGACTCTAAATATCTTTTTGAACGACTTATTGGATCATTCTCAGGTAGGTACATCGTTACACCTAATGCACGACCACGCGGTATAATAGTGACTTTATATATAGGATCGTATTCTGGAACTAATTTACCAACGATTGTATGGCCAGCTTCATGATATGCCGTGTTCAATTTTTCTTCTTCTGACATTATCATGGTGTGACGTGGTGCACCCATTAAGATTTTATCGCGTGCAGCGTCTAATGATGACATATCAACTTGTTTTTTACCGACACGCGCAGCCAATAAAGCGGCCTCGTTTACTAAATTAGCAAGATCGGCACCGGAGAAACCTGGTGTCCCACGAGCAATAGTTTTGGTATTTACATCGTTAGCTAAAGAAACTTTGCGAACATGGACATTTAAAATTTGTTCACGACCGCGGATATCTGGTAATCCAACCACAACCTGGCGATCAAAACGTCCAGGACGTAATAAAGCTGGATCTAACACATCTGGTCGGTTAGTAGCAGCAATAACAATCACACCATCATTAGCTTCAAAACCATCCATTTCTACTAATAATTGGTTTAGAGTTTGTTCACGTTCATCGTGCCCACCCCCAAGTCCAGCACCCCGATGACGACCTACAGCATCGATTTCATCAATAAAAATAATACAAGGAGATTGGCGTTTGGCTTGCTCGAACATATCGCGTACACGAGAAGCACCCACACCAACAAACATTTCAACAAAGTCTGAACCAGAAATCGTAAAAAAGGGTACATTAGCTTCACCAGCAATGGCTTTAGCTAGTAAGGTTTTACCTGTGCCTGGTGGTCCAATCATTAATACACCACGAGGGATTCTACCACCTAGATTTTGAAACTTAGTAGGCTCTTTTAAAAATTCTACTAGTTCTTTAACGTCTTCTTTGGCTTCATCTACACCTGCAACATCAGCAAAAGTAACTTTAACTTGATCTTCGGTAAGCAATCTCGCTCGGCTTTTGCCAAAGGACATTGCGCCTCGCCCCCCTGCACCCTGCATTTGACGTAATATATAGATCCACAAACCAATAAATAACAAGATGGGGAACCAACTCGCTAAAACACTAAATAATAGGCTGCGATGCTCTGGTGGCTTACCTTCCACTGCAACCTCGTAATGAACCAAGTCATTGATAAGATCTTTGTCTTCATTAAATGGCATGTAAGTGACGAATTTGGAGCCGTCCCTATTGTCACCTGTAATTTTACGAGAATCTGGATCAACTACTATCTTGGCTATTTGTCTCTCACGGACTTTTTCTAAGAATTTGGAATATTCTGTGCGGCTAGCATTGACTTGCTGAGGACCAAAATTGCTGAATACTGACATTAAAATAATTGCCAATATCAGCCATAAGAATAGATTTTTTACCATGTCATTCATGGTGACTCCCGACGTTGAGTTTCGTTAATTATTGTATTATTTAACAATTTTTTATTATTATCAAAAAATATTATCTACTTTATAACTACTATTTATACATCCGACCAATAGGATTTTAAAACTAATCTAATTATAGCCTCTTGCTAATAAATAAACCTCTTTCGATTCAGCTCGCGATGCAGAAGGTTTCCTAATGACCACACTCGCAAACTCTTTCCTAAGCTGCTTAACCAACTCGTCAAATGCCGTTCCATGAAAGAATTTAGCAACAAATACGCCATTCTTTTTAAGAACTGCTTTAGCAAAAGTGTAAGCAATTTCAATCAAATGTATACTATTGGCCTGGTCGACAATCTTGATGCCTGTTAAGTTGGGTGCCATATCAGAAAGGACTATATCAGCTTTATTAAAATAACTGATCAATTTCTGCTGAAGCTCGTCAGTCGTAAAATCACCCTGAATAAAAGTAGTGTTATTATACTTATTAGCGATCGGATCCATGGGTAACAGATCTATCGCATAAAGTTTGCCATCGCTACCAATTATTTCAGAAATCAGTTGTGACCAACCGCCAGGTGCTGAACCAAGCTCAACAACAACCATGCCTGGTTTTAATATGTGGTCTTTTTCGTTAATTTCAAGCAACTTATAAACGGCCCGAGAACGATAGCCTTCTTTTCGGGATTTAATAGTAAATGGATCTTGATTCTGCTTACTGTGCCATAAGCTAGACTTTTTGCTTTTGTTACTTCTTTTGGACATCTTAATAAAACGCTTTGTTTATAATTCTGAACTTAATTCATCTGCTATGAGCAAGAACTTTGTCATTCCGAGCAAGATTCTGTCATTCTAAACAAGAACCTTGTCATTCCGAGCTTGTCGAGGAATCTCAGACTAAAAATCTGATATCCTTCGCTGCGCCTTCCTATTACCCATAAGTTTTTTCTCCGCAAATAAGCTTATGGTAATCAGCA
>CAYLXL010000031.1:0-13215 GCA_964387745.1 uncultured Gammaproteobacteria bacterium
AAAAACAATAGGGCTCTCGCTATATGAGTGTCTACTTTTGCTTGACCAGAACAAAGATCGTATAATTTTACTAGGAGGGTCAAAAAGATGGTGTTTTGACCCTTTTCTTAACTTAATGGCAGTGACCCCAACCCTCTCCTAGAATAAACTCAGAAAAATATTTAAATTACTGGCTAGGAGAGGGAGCAGATCCTGCGCTCTGCAATAAATGTGAACTAAATAATACATGTTAATTTGAGTGCAAAAGATAAACTTAGAATACAAAGATTAGAGGCTGTTAGTTTTAGTGTTTTACGTTTTTGGAATAATGATCTTTTATATAGAAGATAAGAAGTTCTTAAAGCCATAACAAACAGATTGAGTTACCACCATCGAGCCTATTTAAGTAACTCAACAGCGGCAGGGGCTTTATTATTTACCCTTTGGTGTCTGACTCAATGAATCTGCTAATTCTTGAGCTTTTCTATACTCTTCTTTTAAACGAGCAGCCTTGTCTTGAGCATTTTTCAAAGCCTTATAGGAGTTATAGTCCTTTAGTTTTTCTACATCAGCTTCTGCTTCATCTGCAGCTTTTTTAGCGGCATCAGCCTTTGCTTGCGCTTCTACCGGGGTTGGTGTGCCAAGAGGTCGGTCAGTTGGAAATTTGCTCTCTATCTCAAAAGAGGCATATCCTTGTAAGCTAGAAGCTAAAATGAGTGCAATAAAAAACGATGTGATATTATTTAGCATAGCTAACTATTCCTTTAATTTTCTTATTATTCTGGTTTATTCTTATTTTTTTCAGGACTGTAAATTAAAGATAGTATTGATAGGTAAAAAGGCAATAGGGAGAAATAAAAAAACCCGGTAAAGTCCGGGTTATAAAGCTACAATCAATTTAGAAATTAAACTTTGGTATCGATGTTGTTGACAGCTTTAGCAGAGGTACCTTCAAGAGTATCAACTACTTGTTTCGCATGTTCAGCTTCGGTGGCAGTAGCTTTACCTGTTAAGAAGATTTTGCCGTTTTTAGTTTCTACGTGAATTCCAGAAGTGTCATGAGAGTTGGTGATTCTATCTTTTAATAACATTGCTTTAGCTTTCGCGGTAATCCATGAATCAGTCATCGGTTGGTTGCTCGATTGAACAATAAGATTTTCTGTAACTACATCTTTAACACCATCAGTTTCAGTTGCAACTTTTTTAGCAGCATCAAATTGGTCTTCAGTATCTAATTTACCAACAAGACTCACAACAGCGTTAGTGGTTGATACGCTTATGTCTTTGTCTTTAATTGCTTCGTTTGAGTTTAACGCTGCATAAACTTTGAGTGTTAAAGCAGAATCTGCTGCAAAATCTATAATTTTTTCTACAGGATTTTTTTGTTCGCTAATTTTTTGTGTATGGATTTTAGTTGCCAAAGCAATATTAGCAGTTAAGCAAATACTAGCAGTAAGTAATAATAAATATTTTAATAATTTAAGTTTCATTTTATCCTCCATGATTAATTTTTAACAACTTAGTGTACCACAGTATACGGTGCTATACGATGGAATACAGTAGTATTTGAATTAATCAGGACTTACGCAAGTTGTTTGTAAATTGTCATCCCGCTCAAGCGCGAAGCGCGTAGAACCGGGATCTGTTACATAAGATCCCGGCTCTTCGGCCGGGATGACAGTTATATTGCGTAAGTCCAGTTAATTATAGATTAGTAAAAATTGGCAAGCATCGAAAAGACATATAGCTTTATAGATTATTTTCAGTATAGATCCCAGTATTATGACCATCAGAAAACAAAATTCTAAGACCATAGTTACCAACATCATGAATATTGATTATAGATATATTAGGTGAAATTAAATTTTTATTAATTAAATTACGTCCAGTGGTTTCTTCTTTGCAGAGCGCACAAGGACAATTTAATCTTAAATCATATGCTGACAATGTTTTAATTTGATTATTGTTAATATTAACAATTTCTAAATTATTATTGTTATTATTTAATTTATATTGCAGGTTATTTGGCGTTTTATTTTTGTATTTTTGATCAGAGCAGAGTTTAATTAATAATTGTTCAATGATGTTAAGATAATTATTTTTTGTAACGCTATTATTTTCTAAATCAACAATAGATAATCCTGAGTCGCTTAAAGTAACTAAATTAGGATCAAGGGGTATTGTGCCTAGTAATTGAGCATTGTATTTATTAGCCAGAAACTTACCGCCATGACTAGCTTGTTGTGTATTAGTAAAAATATGATTTTCATGATGACAATTAGTACAAACATAGCCACTCATGTTTTCAATAATACCAATAATATTGATATTAACTTTATTAAACATTTGAATTGCTTTAGCAGCAATGCTGTAAGCAACTTTTTGTGGTGTAGTGACTATAATAGCGCCATCGAGTTTAGCCAATTGGGCTATTGTAATTTGAATGTCACCGGTACCCGGAGGTAAGTCAATAAATAGAAAATCAAGCTCAGGCCAACTGACGCGTTCTAAGAACTCACGTATCAGGCGAGTAGCCATCGGCGCACGCCAAAGCATGGGAGCTTCTTCTGAATCAGCAACAAGATTATTAACGGCTATATAATAAATTTTATGAGTTTGGCTATAATCCGGGATAATTTTATTATCGGGAGTAAGTTCCAGCTCTGTGTTTTGAGACTTAGCATTGAGTAAACCAAACTGACAAGGGCCATAGATATCAGCATCAATTACACCGACTTTGTAGCCATTATGGGCTAAAATACTTGCTAGTTGAGTGGTGACTGTTGATTTACCGACGCCACCTTTACCGCTGGCTACTGCAATTGTTTTCATATTAACTTTCAGGATAATTACTAGTATACTTAACAATAATTTTGTTATCTTAATCTATTTGTATAAATTATGCAAAAACTAAAAGACATTCCAATTAAAATTGCTAGCGGCGAAAAATACCAGACAAAACAAGGGTTTAGCGCTATCAAGGATGGTATGAAGACGGCCAATAAACAAGAAACTTCTGTGCTTAAAAAGCCTGATTGGTTAAAAATAAAGATACAAAATAACCCTAAGTTTACTGCTGTTGATGAACTAGTAAAAGCCAATGAGTTAAGTACAGTCTGCGCCGAAGCGAAGTGTCCAAATATGTCGGAATGCTGGTCACATGGGACGGCTACTTTTATGTTATTAGGTGCTGTGTGTACCCGCGCTTGTAAATTTTGTGCTGTGGATACTGGTAATCCGCATGGTTGGATTGATCTTGAGGAACCGCAAAAAGTTGCTCGTTCTGCCAAAATTATGGGGTTAAAATATGTAGTATTAACTTCTGTTGATAGGGATGACTTAGCTGACGGCGGGGCAGGTCATTTTGCGACGACTATTAAATTAATTAAAGACTTGGGACTCGATATAAAAGTTGAAGCTTTGACTAGTGATTTTCAAGGTAATAATAATTGCGTAAAGACTATAATTGATAGCGGTGTTGACGTTTTTGCTCAAAATGTTGAAACTGTTGAAAGACTAACCCACCCAGTGCGTGATAATCGTGCTGGTTATTGGCAGAGTATTCATTTATTGAGCTATGCTAAAAAATATAAACCAGAAATAATAACTAAAACGAGTTTAATGTTAGGTTTGGGCGAAACTGAAGAAGAAATAAATCAAACTATGAATGATTTACGTGCACATAATGTCGATGTGTTAACTTTAGGTCAGTATCTACAACCTACCAGAAATCATTATCCTATTCACGAATATATAACCCCTGAGAATTTTGCAAAATATAGACAATGGGGGCTCGAAAAAGGATTTTTAGAAGTTGCCTCTGGACCATTAGTCCGCTCTAGCTATCGGGCTGATAAAATTTTTACTAGTGAAAATTTAGGGTTAAATGACTAATATCAAACTTCCGTCTATATATAAGATGTTAGCTTTTGTATTGATCAATATTAGTCTGGCTATCATAGCGTATTATTATATTGATAGGCCAGTAGCAGTCTGGGCTTATAATAATAGTAAGATTCATCCGTTACATATGTTTTGGGAGTATCCCACACACATACAGCCGTTATTTTATTTTTTATCACCATGGATAATGTTTTATTTGATCAGAAGAGCTATCAAATATCCTCGACAATTAAATGACAATGACACTATGCTGTTTCTCATGGTTATTGCTTTGTGGCTGTCATTATTACTCAGTGAAGAGCTCAGAATTTTATTTGGTCGCTCTTGGACCTCAACTTGGTTTCACGGCAATTTATCTTATATTCAACATGGGGTTTATGGCTTTACTTGGCTGCAAACCGCGCATGAATATAAATCATTTCCGTCTGGGCATACGACGTTAACTTTTGCCTTTATGATGAGTCTTTGGTGGCAGACTAGAAATACATGGTTAAGGTTATTTGCTATTTTTAGTTGTATAGTTGTGCCATTAGGTTTAATTTTGATGTGTTATCACTGGGTGAGTGATGTTATAATTGGTGTTTTAGTTGGTAGCGTATCGGCCTATATTGTTTTATACGCTTATCAAAATATCCAACGCACCCAATAGTTAAAAGAATAAGATGTTAAAAAATGATCTCTTAATTAAAGCTTTATTAAGACAAGCTGTACCAAGAACTCCTGTGTGGATCATGCGCCAAGCGGGTCGTTATTTACCTGAATATCTTAAAGTTCGCAGCCAGGCGGGCGACTTTATGACTTTGTGTAAAACACCAGAGCTTGCTTGTCGAGTTACTATGCAGCCATTAGAGCGTTTTGATCTTGACGCTGCCATTTTATTTTCTGATATCTTAACTATTCCAGATGCGATGGGCCTAGGCTTACAGTTTGTTAAAGATGAAGGCCCTGTTTTTGCACGTCCCGTCCGTACTAAGCGAGACATCGTAAATTTACCGATCCCTGATCCTATTCATGAATTGGGCTATGTCGTCGATGCAGTGAAAGCGATTAAAACTGAATTAAATAACAAAGTGCCACTGATAGGCTTTTCAGGTTCGCCTTGGACATTAGCAACTTATATGGTCGAAGGTGGCAGTTCGAAAGTATTTAGTAAAATTAAAGGGTTAATCTACGAACAACCAGAAACAGCGCATTTATTATTAGACAAATTGGCTAAAGCTGTAGAGCTGTATCTGATTGCGCAAATTCAAGCGGGTGTTAATGTTTGTATGATTTTTGATACTTGGGGTGGTGTTTTAACGCCACAAGGTTATCAAGATTTCTCGTTACAATATATGAAAAAAATAACAGCTGGTATCAATCAATATTGTGCTAATAATAATATTACTATTCCAGTAGTATTATTTACAAAACAGGGCGGTCAATGGCTTGAGAGCATTGCTGATAGTAATTGTCATGCAGTAGGCATTGATTGGACAGTTAATATTAAACAAGCGCGTGAACTAGTAGGGCATAAAGTTGCTATTCAAGGCAATCTTGATCCAGCAGTGCTATACGCTACACCTGCGCAAATCAGAGAACATGTAAAAAAGGTTATTTATGATTTTGGCCCACACAATGGCCATGTGTTTAATTTGGGTCATGGTATTTATCCAGATGTGAACCCTGATCATTTAACAGCTTTAATTGCTGCAGTCAAAGAATCTAGTACGCAGGTTTTGTCATCCAGAGCGTAGCGAAGGATCTAAGATTGAATCTGAGATTCCTCGACTAGCTCGGAATGACAAAGCAATTACAGGATATAAATATTAATAATTAGGATTATTATGTGGTTTAAAAATATTTTATTGTACGAAATGTTAGAGCCGTTTCCATTTGATGGTGTGACTTTAATGGAAAGATTAGCTAAAAAGTCTATTAGACCGACTAATAAAACAGAAATGCAAACCATGGGTTGGATTAGCCCGTTTGGTGAGACCAGTGAAGTTTATAGCCATTCTATCGGTGGTTGTCATTTACTGAAAGTTTGTAAAGAAGTACGTATTTTGCCTAATCCAGTTGTGCAGGAGCATTTGGCAAAAAAACTACAAGAAATTGAAGCTAATGAATCGCGTAAAGTTTATAGTCGTGAAAAATCTCGATTAAAAGAAGATATTATTTTTGATTTATTGCCGCGTGCTTTTACTCACCGGACATATACTTATTTATATATTGATACTAAGCATCGTTGGGTTATTGTTGACAGCAGCTCACGTGCGGTTGCAGAAACGCTGTTACAATTATTACGAGATACCATTGGTAATATTAAATTAGCTTTACCAGAATTTGATATTACGCCGTCTCGATTAATGACCGAATGGGTGAGAGATTTAAATCTGCCGAGTTATTTTGATATTGAAGATAATTGTGAACTTAAAGAATTACACAATGGTGATGGAATTATCAAATGTCAGCGTCAAGATTTGTCTGCTGCTGAAATCCAGAATCATTTAAAGTCAGGTAAAAATGTTGTCAAGTTAGGATTAACTTGGCGTGATCGCATGTCATTTACTCTAGATGAAGAAGGCGGGATAAAGAAAGTTTCTTGCTTAGATATTATTAACGAAGCTAGAAAAGAAATCGAAACAGAATCAGATGCACAACGACTCGATGCAGATTTTACTATTATGATGGGTGAGTTCCGTGAGTTTATCACGGATCTTTATGGGTTACTGAAAGATAGTAATAAAGTTGCAGAAGAGGCCGATGAAGTCGAAATTGAAGAGCTAGAAGTTGAGGAATTGGTAGAGTAATCATCACATCGCAAGATTCTGCTGCAGATTCTGAGAATCAACAACTTACGTCCTTGAAATTAAGATAATCTTAATATATAGTTAAGATTATCTTAATTTATTAATGATTCTTGATCATGTGGATTAAACGCCTAATAGAACAGTCAATTTTAGATAGCACTAATAGCCGCCCGGCAGTGCTCTTAACGGGCGCCCGTCAGACTGGCAAAAGCTCATTATTACAGAAGTTATTTAAAGATAGCCCCTATATATCGTTAGACCGATTTCTTATTGCTCAAGAGGCAGAAACGAACCCTGATATTTTTTTGAATAAATTTGATGCTGTGCCTCAAGTTGTATTAGATGAAGTTCAGTACGCTCCATCTTTATTTAGGGAGCTCAAAATTAGAATAGATAATAATCGCCAACAATATGGTAAATGGTTACTCACGGGTAGCCAGAAATTTCAGTTAATGCAAAATGTTAGTGAAAGTTTGGCTGGAAGAATCAGAATACTTCATTTAGAGACCCTGAGTGCGCAAGAAATTCGTCAGTCCAATTTGTTCTCCGCAGAGGAGCTAAAAAATTTTTTGGTAAAAGGCGGATATCCAGAATTATGGGAAAATAAAAAATTAAATTTTTCAGATTTCTTTAGTGATTATGTTCAAACTTATTTAGAAAAAGATTTAAAACAAATAATCAATGTTAAGAATTTATTTGATTTTCAGAGATTTTTGATGATTTGCGCTTCTAGAGTGGGGCAGCTAATCAATTTTACTGATTTGAGTAAAGACCTGGGTATTAGTGTGGCGCTAGTTAAACAATGGTTACATGCACTAGAGATAGGAGGTATTATTTACTTATTACCGCCTTATTATAATAATTTTGGTAAAAGACTAATTAAAACACCAAAATTATATTTTGCTGATCATGGCTTAGTTAACTATTTGTTAAATATTAAAACCATAGAAAATATAAACACTAGTTTATTTAAAGGTGCTCTTTGGGAGAATTTCGTATTTTGTGAACTTATTAAAACGATGTCTCTAACTCCCGGGCGAGAAATATTTTTTTATCGTGATCAGAACGGTGTGGAAATAGACTTCGTTGTAGAAAAAAATAGTAAGGTTATTCTTATCGAAGCAAAAGCACAAGAGTTGCCTGATTATAGTAAATTGAATTTTTCTAAAGTTGTACCATTGATGACTGATAAAAACATAGAATGTTTTTTGGCTTGTCTGACTAATGAGCAGTCAGTAATTGCAGGTAAAGACTATAAAATTTTCAATCCACTATATTGCAAGCTTGAAATATAAGAGCTTGTTTTAGAATACTTATTAGTAAGTCAATCTCTGATTTATTAATTACCAACGGTGGTGATAACGCTATAATATCTCCGGTATGTCGAACTAATAACCCATTATTAAAACAATTAGTAAAAATGTTATAAGCATATAAAGTACTTAAATCTTGATGTGGTGGTTTAAATTCTATTGCACCTGCAAGTCCTATATTTCTGATGTCGATAACATTTGGTAAATCTTTTAAGCTATGTAATTGTTCCTGCCAGTAATTCTCTAGCTCAATAGCTTTGGTAAATAAATTTTCTTTTTGATATATATCTAAGCAAGCTAAAGCTGCAGCGCTTGCCACTGGGTGACCAGAGTAGGTATAGCCGTGGAATAATTCGATATATTTTTGATCGCCATGCATTAATTTATGATGAATGTAATTGGCAATCATTACTGCACCCATGGGTATCACGCCATTGGTTAAGCCTTTTGCCATGGTAATCATATCAGGTTGCACGTTCCATCGTTGCGCAGCAAATAGATTACCTACACGGCCGAAACCAGAGATTACTTCATCAAATATTAATAATATGCCGTGTTTTCTGGTGATTTCACGTAGTTTTTCTAAATAGCCAAGTGGCGGAATAATCACACCAGCAGAACCAGAAAAAGGTTCAACAATAACAGCAGCTATTTTATCTGCACCATGTTTTTGTACTAATATTTCTAGATATTCTAGTTTATCTAAACCAAACTTTGGCATGCCTTTAGAAAAACTATTTTTTTCTATATCTAATAGATGGGGTAAGTGATCAACATTAGATAATAAAGGTAAAAATTGTTTTTTATTATTTTCTAAGCCGCCAACGGACATGCCGCCAAAGCCTACGCCATGGTAGCCTTTTTCTCGACCAATCAAAATAGTTCTTTGTGGTTCGCCGTTTGCTTTGTGATAAGCTAAAGCAATCTTCAGAGCAGTATCAACAGCTTCTGAACCGGAATTACAGAAAAAAACATTTTTTAAATGATTTGTCGCTGAAGAGGTATTAGATAGTTCAACAAGTTTATTGGCAAGTTTAAAAGCAGGTTCATTGCCAACTTGAAAAGCAGTGGCATAATCTAAATTAAGAATTTGTTTGTTTACAGCATCGGCAATTTCTGGTCGTGCATGACCTAAATTACAGCACCATAATCCAGAGATGCCATCTAAAATTTTTTTACCATCAGATGATTGGTAATAAATCCCTTTTGCTGTAGTTAATGTTTTAGGGCTATGTTTAAATTGACGGTTAGCTGTAAACGGCATCCAGTAAGAATCAAACATTTGTTATATCTCTAAAGATTTAACATTCTGTCTTAGATGATCTGGATTTATTGTGCCAATAATCATGCTAGTTACAGCAGGATGGCTTGAACTAAATTGTAAATGTTGTGCCGCCGTTAAATTTTGGTTTACACCATGCCCACTATTGAGCACTTTTTTTAAAATAATACCTTTATTATTATTAAGAGCGTAATCTAATAGTGAGATCTCGTCTTGATAGTCTTCTCTATATGTAATCATTGCAAGATCAGATCGTTCTAAACATTTTAGTCCACCATGGACAGTTTTGCTCGATACGCCAAAAGCTTTGATATCGCCCATGTTTTTACGTTGTTCTAAAATGGCCCATAACTTATCATCATTAGCTATTTTCTCATCGGAGCCATCAGAGTGAATTAACAGGATATCAATATAATTACTCCGTAAATTTTTGAGGCTAGTATTGATGCTATTATTAATATAATTAGCATCAAAATTATAAAACGATTGATTATTATTAAATTCTTCACCAGCTTTAGTGATCAGCACCCAGTCTTCACGCTTTAAATGATTTTTAAAGATTTCACCTAGTTTTTGCTCAGAATCTCCATAGGCAGGAGCAGTATCAAGAGTGTTTATGCCCAATGATTGAGCAAGGTTAAGTAAATTAATAATCTGATCAATAGAAGGGATTTCAAAGTTTTCTGGGTATTTGACCTCAGTGTTACGGCCAAATTTAACGGTACCAAGACCTAATAAAGATAATTTAAGATCAGTACTGCCGAGATTGTTTAATTTTAACATATATAAACTCTTGAGTAATTATTTCGAAAATAATAAATCCCATATCGGCTGCGCAATACTAGGTTTAGTCAAATTTAGCTCGCCAGTATTAAGTTGTTTATATTTACTTGTGAATTTAATTTCTTTCAAGTACTCAGAAATTTTATCACATAACATAGGTGCAAGCGCCATTTTAACTGGCCAGCCAATTATTATGTTATTTATACTAGCATAGTAAGAATGCTCAGGGCGAGAGTTTTTTGCTTGCAAAGGCTCTGCACGATTAACCATAAAACTTTGCCATTGCCAATGATTGGTATTAAGCCAAGGGAAGACTTTATTGATAAGCTTTTTAGCCTTAGTTATTTGTTGCTGTTGATCTAAATTAATTCCAGATTCAGCGACCGATCCACCTAGATACCAGACATAATTATTGTCTTTTGTATGATGTGTCGTAATAGTTAATTCAGGTAAGATGCCAGAACCAGTGTAATGGCCAAATAATTTATTGGGATCAGAAAATTTTGCTAAGACCATATGTAATGGGCGCAGTTGCATGCTGGGTAAATCAATCTGGTCTTTTAGCTTATCTAGAACAAGCTGATTATTACTGCCAGCAGTAAAAATATACTGTTGAGCTTTGATCGTGTGTTTATTGTTGTTTTGTGAAAAACCTAAACTAGCTATATGATTATTGTTATTAATAGTATTAGTATCAGTAGTTTCTAAATTAATTTGTAAACTATCTTGGTCTATTTTAATGATTTTATTGTCATTGAGCTCGCTTAAGTTTTGCAATAAAGAAAATACATCAATAACAGTTTCATTAATTTTATAAACGCTGCCTTTAAAATGACCTGCTTCATAAGCTATTTTAAATATTTCTGGGTAATCTTGATCGTGTGGATCTAATCCTGTTCCATGGCTGCTAAAAGCTTTACTCATAATTATTTGCTTAAGCTTATTTTTCAAATCACCGTTATTCCATAAGTCATGGTGAGTGGCCAAAATTTTAGTTTTGGAAAGATTAAGGTGATCATGAAGTTGGTTAATTGGTTTATTAGTCAAGTAGCTTGTCCAGGTTTTAGGTTGTTCGGCTATAGCCCTAGCTGACTTTGTTATTTGACCTAATAAAGCATATTTTATGCCACCATGGATAATGCCTTGGGCTTTGGAAGTTTGGTCGAATCCAAGCGCTTGTTGTTCTAATAATAGTGTACTGTAGCCTAAATTAGATAATCTAGCTTGCAACATTAGACCGGCGATGCCACCGCCGATGATGGCTATATCTGTATGTATCTGATTATTAGTCATAGGTGATTTAGTCTTCTATTATATATATAGTTATATACATCATGTGTATAGATTATGCTGATTATATAGTTTAAAATTTACTATTTAAAGTTAACTATTTAAAATTAACTATTTAAAGTTTAAGCTCTGTAGAACAAATAATAATGTCTGAACAATTGTTAGATCTTTTTAATTTTAGTAAAGCTAAAATATTAGTAGTAGGTAGGCTTATGCTGGATACCTACTGGTTTGGCACTACCAATCGTACCTCACCTGAGGCTCCTGTGGCCATAGCACATTATACACATGCTGATAATCGCCTTGCAGGCAGTGGTCTTATTGCTGCTATTATAAAAAAATTAGGGGCTAGTGTAGATTTAATTAGTTCTTTGGGGCTAGATAATGATGGTGTTTCTTCCTGGTCTGGTCCTGAGCTCAATATGAGTAATACAGAGATCAACAATACAATAAAAGAATTATTAGCAAGTCATCAGATTTCAAAAGATAACTTGGTCACGCATTCTCAGAGAACACCACAACGAATAAGAGTTGTAAGTCAAGCGCAGCAATTATTACGGATCGATAATGTTAAGCCATCAGAAAGCACAGTCGATAGCAGCGAAGCGGTAAATCAAAAATTTTTAGAATTGTACAAGAATTATAATATCATTATTTTTTATGATAACTTGATACATGATTATCAAACTTGCTATCAATTAGCAAAGAAAAATCATAGTAAAATTATTTATATTCCAAGTTCTACAGAGTGCTTAAATAATTTTATCGATAATAATCATCGTGCCGATTATATTATTACTGAACAAAATATACAAAATATAATAGATGCAAGAGATGCTTTAGCTGCATGTGATGTTGCTTTGTTAAACAGTCATGAAGAGGGTATAACGCTTTATAATAAGCCTAATCAAGAAATTACTAAGATTAAAGCAATAGATTGTTCAGTTATTAATACAATCGGTAACCTTGAAATGCTGAGTGCTGTGTTTGCACTAGGCTTATCGACTTTGGGTGAAATACATGATGGTTTCGTAAATGCTGCGCAAATTGCCAATGCTGCTATGGGATTTGCAGTGCGTCAATTTGGCCAATGTACTATTGATATTGTGGAACTACAATTAGCTTATGCTGACTATATTTTGAATAGTAAATATAATTATATAAATCTTAAACAAGAAATTACGGCCGCTCGTGAAAAAAAACAAAAAATAGTTTTTGCTAATGGTTGTTTTGATGTTCTTCATATGGGTCATGTTGCTTATCTAGAAGAAGCTAAAGCCCGCGGTGATAAATTATTTATTGCAATTAATAGTGATTGTTCAATTAAACGCCTAAAAGGCGATAGTCGCCCGATTAATAAGCTTGAAGATAGGTTGTTGGTATTAAAAAGTCTAGATTTGCAAGATTGGGTAGTGCCCTTTTATACGGATACCCCAGAAGATTTTTTGAGATGGTTAAAGCCTGATCTTTTAGTCAAAGGAGGTGATTACACTCCTGATCAGATAGTGGGGCATGAGATTGTCCATAGTTATGGCGGCAATACAGAGATAATCAAACATAATTATAATAATATTTCTTCTAGTAAAATATTAGCAGATACGACACAAGAGCATGTATAAAGTACTAGTAATCGGAGCCGCATGGCTTGGTGATATGGTAATGTCACAGCCTTTATTCAAGGTGTTACATAAACAAGGTAAAATTGTTGATGTTCTTGCGCCTAAATGGAACCATGGTATTTTAAAAGCCATGCCAGAAGTTAATCAAGCATTAGAGTTACCTTTCGAACATGGTGAACTTAATCTAAAGGGGCGCTATATATTTGCGCAAAATTTAAAAAGCTATAGATATGACGAATGTATTGTTATACCTA
>CAYLXL010000031.1:13225-25602 GCA_964387745.1 uncultured Gammaproteobacteria bacterium
CTTTCAAATCAGCATTGATACCATTTTTTGCTGGAATTCCGAAACGAACAGGGTGGTTGGGTGAGCTACGTTACGGGGTTTTAAATAATTATCTAAAATTAAATAAAACTGCTTTGCCATTAATGGTACAGCGAATAGCTGCCTTGGCTTACTTGGATAAGAACGAAAATCTTGATCAGCAAGATTTTGTTAAGATTAATCTCGAAGAATATTATCCGCAGTTACAGTTAGATCCAAGTATTAAACAATCATGTTTAGTAAAATATGGTTTAAAAGACGATGATAAAGAAAAGTATTTGGTTTTCGCTCCAGGGGCGGCTTATGGTGATACCAAGAAATGGCCAGAAGAATATTTTGCCAGTGTTGCTGTAAATAAGATACAACAGGGCTTCAAAATTGTATTGCTAGGATCAGAAAAAGATAGAGTAACTTCGGATAACATTGCCTATTTGATCCATTCACAATTACATGGGCGAAGCTCCAATGAATGTTTAAATTTAGCCGGAATGTTGGAGTTGGTTGAAACTGTCGCTATTATTGCAGAAGCTGATGCAATTGTAAGTAATGATTCTGGTCTATTACATGTTGCTGCAAGTGTGAATACGCCATTGATAGGAATTTATGGTTCTACCAGCCCAGATTTCACGCCGCCTTTAATCAAAGATTCTAAAAAAGTAATACTAACCGTAGAAAATTTAAACTGTCGGCCTTGTTTTCAAAAGACTTGTCGTTATAGACATCTTAAATGTTTAAGAGATCTACATCCACCATTAGTTAACCATGCTATAGATAATATATGCGCATCTTAATCATAAAAACATCATCGATGGGTGATGTTATTCATACTCTACCAGCAGTGACTGATTTGGCTCAAGCATATCCTAATGCAAAAATAGACTGGGTAATAGAAGAAAGCTTTATTGAACTTGCTCAGATACACCCCGCAATAAATAAAGTTATACCAGTTGCTCTGAGAAGATGGCGGCGCAATTTAAGTTTAAAAATATTACAAGAGATTAAAGCTTTCATATCTAATTTACGTGAATATAAATATGATTATGTAGTAGATGCTCAAGGCTTGTTAAAAAGTTCAATATTGACTCTATTGGTAAAATATAATAAAACAGCTTGCGCAAAAAGTCATGGTTATGATAAGTATTCAGTCAGAGGAAAATATATCTCTTGGCTCTATGGTAAACAGTATAAAATAGTTAAACATCAACATGCAGTATATAGATTGAAACAGCTTTTTTCAGCTGTATTTAATTATAACTATTTTGAACAAATAGATTATGGCATTAATCTTGATAAATATAAATCGAATCAGCTATTTAAACCGTACTTGGTTTTTTTACATTGCACGACCTGGGATAGTAAAAAATGGCCTGTTGAATATTGGCAAGAATTAATTAGCATAGCCAAGAGTAAAGGTTATGATGTGCGGTTAAATTCAGGAAGTCAGAATGAGTTTATGCAAGCACGTGAAATAGCAAGTGATAGCCTTGATGGTGTGACAGTGATGGAACCACAAAGTATCAGTGATCTAATACAAGTGATTGTTAATAGCTCAGGAGTGGTTTGTGTTGATACAGGGTTAGGCCATTTAGCAGCAGCATTAAATAAACCCGGTGTTACATTATTTGGCTCTACTGATGCTAAGCTTACTGGGATGTTAGCGAATAATTTTAGCAATTTGCAAGCGCAATATGAATGTTCACCGTGTTTATTGAGAGAATGCAAATTTACTAAGCAAGAATTGCAGTTAGCGCCATTTGCAATATTTCCCCCTTGTTATAATGAACTCAAACCAGATATGGTCTGGAGTCATTTAGAACAATATCTTTTCTAACGTTATACCTATTCTTTATTTCGAGTAATCTACATAATAAGCGTTATTTATTAGCCTGATTAATGGATTAAATTTATTAATAGCTAAAAATAAATGTTGAGTGTTTTCTAGTATTATAAGAAATCTTCTTCTATAGTTTTAGTTGATAGAGTAAATATTCTCAGGTCATATCGGAAGGTCCTCAATATATTTCCAGGAGGCATATTGTTATGAACAAACATGCTATCGGATTGGCTATTTTATTGATGATGCCGTTGATACTACAAGCCTCTGAACGGATTACCGTAGAACATAGCAAAAAAAACGCTATCTCAATACTTGATCAACTTGATAGGTCATATAATTTTATCGTGAATACTATAGTTTTTTTACCTAATGGTAAGGAAAGGTATAAACATTTTCAGACGTATAATAATGTTACGGTATGGGATACTAACTTGCTAAGTAATAAAAAAGAATTTAGAAATATGCAGTTATCAGATTTGGTGAGTGGAACATTTGTAATCAATATTGAAGATGATATTAGCTCTGTAAAACCAACATTAACTAAAGATCAGGTGCTAAAAATAGTGCATGATTGTCCGAGCAATCACCCTGACAGTGATAAATATAAACTAGAACAAGCTGGAGAAATTGACAATGTCAGTGTGGATCTATTTATAAAAAAATATTTAACTTCAACTGCTAAATTAACTTATATCGTTCAGTATATGGATGATGATGATCTTAGGCGACTCTATCATGTAATAGATGCTAATACAGGAGAAATACTAGAGGAATGGGAAGGATTACCTACAGGATATGATTAGTTGTTGATGTAGAAGTACGGGAGTTAACAGATGTTAAGTAGTAAATATAAATGTCTTATAATAAGTAGTCTCTTATATATTATAGTATGTTACGGGTACGCTGCAGAAAAAGTAAGCATTGAAAGAAATAAGCAAAATTCTATTATAGATTTGAATGATTTAGGTAATGATTATATTTTTTATCCAACAACTCAGGCAACTTTTCCTGGCGGCGTATCAAGATATAAGTTAGAGCAATACTATCAGGGGATTCCTATTTGGGATGGTGCTGTTGTAAGTATCAACCCTGATGCTAAAAAAATTGTAGACAGTGATATTGTTGCTGGAGTTTTTATACGCGGTGTAGAGAATGATTTGAGATCTAATGCGTTATCTATAACTAACGGTGATGGTAAGATTGTAGCTAAAATATCAGAACAGCAGGCGATAGAGGCAGCAAGAAACCATTTACTAAAAAAATTATTAGTATCAACAGGTGTAAAAATAAATCACAGCAAGTCTAGGCAATACATTAAGTTATATGGCGATCGAGCTCGTTTAGTGTATATAATAGACTCAATAGTTACAAACGAAGATACAATAGAACCCTCTAGACCCTTTGTTAGTATAGATGCGAATACTGGTGAGGTATTAGAAGAATGGGAAGGTTTAAATACAATATTCCAAAATCAAGAATACAGGAGTGCTACCGGACCAGGAGGTAATGAGAAAATAGGTAAATATATTTATGGCTTAGATAATCGTTATGGCTATTTGACAGTCAATGCTAACTGTAGTATGAGTAGTCCGAATGTTGACACTTATAATATGGATAATAAAAAAGACAGTGAAGTTTTATACAGATTTGATTGTCCGAACAATGATTATAAAGCGATAAATGGAGCGTATTCACCGATCAATGATGCACATTATTTTGGTAATCTTGTTTATAACATGTACAAAAGTTGGTTCAATGTAGCGCCGCTTAATATGAAACTTAAGATGCGAGTGCATTACGGTGTCAATTATCAAAATGCTTTTTGGGATGGAAAGCAAATGACTTTTGGTGACGGCGGTAGTTCTTTTTTTCCATTGACGTCTCTTAATGTTACAGCACATGAGATAAGCCACGGTTTTACGGAACAAAACTCTAGATTGGTCTATAAAGATCAATCAGGTGCCATCAATGAATCATTCTCTGATATGGCTGGTGAAGCTGCAGAATATTTTCTTAATATCGATAAGCCAGTATCACAGCGTAATGATTGGTTGGTCGGAGAAAATATTACAAAAGGTGAACGTGGAAAGGCTTTAAGATACTTTGAGCAACCATCGAAAGATGGCAAATCGATAGATCATGTAAGTGGTTATTATGATGGTATGAATCCACATTATAGCTCAGGTGTTTATAATCGAGCATTTTATATACTAGCGCATAAACCTAACTGGGATGTGCAAAAAGCTTTCCATACTTTTCTAATTGCCAATCAGTTATACTGGACCCAAGATACTGACTTTGATAGCGGTGCATGTGGGGCAGTTAATGCTGCAACGGATTTAGATTTTAGAGCAGTTGATGTCTACAATGCTTTCAAGGCTGTTGGTGTCAATCCAACATGTGGCGCTACTGAAGAGCCAAGACCGGAACCTACTACCGCTACAAAGTTGGATAATGGTATAACTGTAAGCGGACTTAGCGGTAAAATAGGTGAAAAAAAATTATTTTACATTGAAATACCAAAAGATGGACATAATAATCTGACCATATGGAATTTTAATGGAGGTTATTCTAAACCAATAATGCAAGTGGCATATAATAGAATGCCAAGAACACAAGATTTTGATTGCAATACTGCAAGCAACGACCGCTATTGTTATATAAATAAACCAAAGAAAGGTAAATATTATATAAATCTAACATCGAAAGATATATATAATAATGTTTCACTTTGGGCGTATTTTAATTAAATCTTTAGGAAATTAAAAATATTAAGCAACAATACCATATAGGCTTTTGTCTGTTGATGATGGTGCTGATAGTTACGATTATCTAGCGTTATTTATGATTTTCGGAATTTTTAGGTAAAATAATGGTAAAATCAAATTTTGGACTGATCTTTCCTATGCATTCTAAATTCACTGGCAAGCTAACACCTTGTGTTTACCCATAAGTTGAGATATGTTGTTGGCATATAGAAAGCCGACAAGTAGCATGATAGAGTTTTTGCAGCATAGACATACTAATGGATCTTTACCGAACTTTTTGATGAATAGTTCTCGCCAAGAGAGTTCTTGTAGTTTTTTAACAATTTGTTCTAGCTTTTGATAGATGAAAGGTAGGTACTGATTTCTAGTTCGGGTGCTAAGCCAATTATAATATCTAACGAGACGAAAGTATCTGTCTGGTATATGGGCAATCAGGGTCGTCCGGTGAACAGTTAGGCAAGCAACAGTTCTAATAAATTGCCAGCAATTTTCGTAGACCACCCGGTTTGTTTTTTAATGCTTGGAGTGCTGCACTTGCTTTTTGTTTGTACTTTATATCGATTAATTAAATTCAAAACAATTTTTCTGATCACAGACATATTTTGAGCGGCATTACGTACTCGAGAAGCATCTTCTCTAAATGTTACATCCAATACATGGTGAACTTGATTTTCGATCAACCAATGGCTTCTAGCATAATCAAATCCTTGTTTCGCACTTAAAATTTCATTAGATATATACAATCTTTGCTCAATGCTACGTTTACCATTTGAAAAATGTCGTTCGCTTTCAATCATACAAATACTTTGTAATTCAGACCAGTCGCTGTACGACTCTTTAAACCACTCAGGTATTACTGTAACCCAGCATTTTCTACGCTCAAAGCGTCCATGAGCACGGTTATTAGCAGAATAAAATTGAAAGCTCGTCCTACATCTATCTTTTTCAACAAATAAATACCTGGCTGCATCATATAACTTGGGCTGACTTTCCTTTAAGCCGATAAAATAATTAGCCTTTTTTTGAATAATCTTACTAGCAATTGCTGTTTGACATCCCATTGCATCTATAGTGATAGTTGCTCCATCTATATTTAAATCATCTATTAATTTAGGTATCTCTGGAATTTCATTAGTTTTAGCGTCTATTGTTCTTTGGGCTAAAATAACTTTCAGAGCGCTAGCAAAAACATTTAATACATGTGTAGCCTTGTTTTCTTTTGTTCTACTGCCTCTGATACTTTTACCATCGATACTAATTACATCACCAGTAAAAAATTTAAAAAATTTACTTGTCCAGCTATACAACCATGACTCAAATTTTTTATGCTCGATCATACCAACAATTTGACACAAAGTGCTTTTACAGGGATTACCTTGTTTGTAAGGCAAATATTCACGTAAAAAATCTAGTTTTAATGTTCCGTATTCAACTAATTGACGCCAGCTTTCTGCACCGGCCATTACTCCTGATATTAACAATAATACTACCTCGTTTAGAGGGTATAATAACTTTGAATCTTGTCGCTTATCTTCTAATTCTGGCTCTAACTCCAAGAATGATTGGATAAAATCAGCTCTATTTGTTGCAAGTAAACCCATGATAACTTCCTTTTAATCTATTCTTTAAAATTAAAAGGATTTTATCATGGACGCGGTGGTTTAGGTACTAACTTATCATCGGACGGCCCTGAGGATATCAGCTCTAATAAGATGAGCATAAGCGGTATAGAATAACCACCAATTTTGGTTATGGAGCAGTATCTCCTTGATTTTTCTGCCTCGAATCAGGGCCATTCGATGAAGAGTTAGTTAATAAAAACAATAAGATATGATAAAATCAGGCCAATCTAATAAAGTAACGGAGTATAGTTATGTTGGCAAGCAGCAAATCAAAATTTATAGAGTATTTTAGTGAGTTAGAAGATCCTAGACAGGATGGTAAGGTTTTATACCCTCTAGAAGAGATATTATTTTTAATATTTGTCTCAGTATTGTCATGTGCGGAGAGCTGGAAGCTAATAGTTGATTTTGGTAAAACAAAACTAGCCTTGCTAAGGCAATATTTTCCATATAATCATGGCATACCAACAGCAAGTACGTTGTGCACGGTAATGAGCAGCTTAGAACAGTCAACTGTAGAATCATGGTTTAATAATTTATTTAATAATATTGGTGGTTGCCCTAGAGAGTTAATACCAATAGATGGGAAGTCATTGAAGGGAAGCAAAAGAACTGAAAAGGCCGTGCACATGCTAAATGCTTACGCCACTAAAAGAGGTATAGTTATTGCACAAAAGACGGTTGATGGTAAAACCAATGAGATTACTGCGTTGCCAGAATTATTAGATGAAATGGACATAAAAAACTGTGTTATAAGCACAGACGCCATGGGATGTCAGAAAAAAGTAACCAGTAAAATTATAGAAAAAGAAGCTGATTATTTATTAGCGGTAAAAGCTAACCACACTAATCTACTAAAAGATATTGAGAGCTTTTTTAATAATGAAAAACTGCTCAAAACAGCTGATTTTTATGAAGAACACGATACAGGCCATGGTCGTACTGAGCACAGGAAGTGTTACAGTATGCCAATCAATGAATATTTTAAAAGAGAACATAAAGACTGGATAAACCTAGCTAATATAGTGCTAGTTGAGCGCAATAGAACCAGCAAAGGTCAAACAACTACTGAACAGCAGTTTTATATAACTAGTATTAAAGATAATAATGCAAAGATTTTTTTAAATTATTCGCGTGAACACTGGGCTGTTGAGAATAAATTACATTGGGTGCTCGATGTTACATTCAATGAAGATCGTAATACTATAAAAAAAGCAGCTGAAAACATGGCTATACTGAGAAAGCTAGTATTTAATTTGTTGAAAACCTATAAAAATAAGCGAAAAAATACAAACAGTATCAACGGATTAAGGCATATGGCATCATGGTCTGACAAAGCTCTTCACGATATCATTTCAGTTGTAACTTAGATGACTCTTCATCGAATGGCCCTGAACATTCTCGGGGGCTGTTCATAGAACCCCAATATCTAAATATTTTTCTGTCAATGTGATTTAGAAAGATCCGGTTTATTAGGATTTAGAAACTTCCGCTTAATCTGACTAACTTTAGGTGCTTTTAGGATGGCATGGTTGGTTGTACGCCATGGATGGTTAGGGCTAGGTATATGGTATTTTCTTGGAGGTTTAATCTCAAATATTTTATCAATATTTTTGTTATCAGTGATTCTGGTTCTTAAATCTTTATCAATGACAGTAAACTCAAAAGGTTTATTTTTAAAAAATACTTTCATCTCATGATCAGTATTTTCAGCAACAGTAATTTGAGCTCTCTTAAGTCTGTAACCTTTAGTTTTGGTAGTTAATTGGCAGATGTTATTATTAAAATTAAATTCCAGGTTTTTAGTTAAAGTTCTGTGTTTTCTAATACTTAATACGTAATCTAATTGAGCATCAGTCAATGTATTAGTTGAGTGTAAATTCTGTTCTGATTTTGGTGGTTTAATAAATTTTTGATTAAATTTGGTTAAAAACTGAGGCAGAAATTCATTAGCCTTTTCAAGGGTGTTAATATTATTTAACCTTAATTCTTTAACTAGTCTATCTTGTAGTGTGCCATTAACACGCTCTACTCGGCCTTTGGCTTGAGGGGTATTAGCGCAAATAGTGGTTATACCTAGCTCTGTGCAAGCTCTTTGAAATTGGGTTTCATTTGGTTTTAAAGCGTTATCAGGTGATTTAAAAATAGTGTGTTTATCGCTGTAAAAACAGCGAGGTTTACCATATGTTTCAACATAATCTTTTGTTGCTCTCATGTAACCTAAAGTTGTTTCTGATTCCTCAAATCTGCAATAAACTAAATTAGTCGCATCATCAACAAATACTATTAAACAACATTTTTCACGCCTGCCTTCAAACCAATCATGATGCGAACCATCTATTTGTACAAGCTCGCCAAAACAGTCTCTACGCTCTCTTGATTGGTGTATTTTAGTTGCTTTGCGATTTTTATTATTAAAAATACCAGCCTCAATCATCCAGCCTCTAAGAGTGCTATGATTTATTTTAATATTATGTCGTTCTTCTAATTTTTCAGCTGCAAGAGTAGGCCCAAAGTCACTATAATTCTCACTAACAATACCAAGAACATTATCTTTAAACCCTTTTGGTTTGGCTCTATTGCTTGGTTTGCCACGTTTTTTTGATATCAGGAAAATAACACCATATTTTTTGTAACCATTTAATAAGTAACTTATATGCCTAGTAGTATAACCAAGTAATTGAGCAGCTTTAACTTGAGTTAGTTCTCGCTTTATAATTCTATCTAGTACTTCTTTTTTACTTAACTCTTGACTGCTCATAGTATACAGCTCAATAATATTCATGGGGCTCCTCCGTAAGCTTAATTGTTGGTTACACATTAATTCTAGCTAACCAAAAGAGCCCTAACTCACCTAAATATTAAATCAATCAGTTATCATACGTCGCCTTATATAAAATCCAACTCTCAGAGAAATAACTAATATCAATGAGTTAGTCACTAATACCGGAGATTTCTATTTCATTATATATAGAGATTACTAAATCATGCGTGTTGAATCATAATTAAATCACACCCACAGAAAACTGACTCACATGCTATATTGCATCATAATTAATCACACTTTGGGTCACTATTAAGCTGGACAGCTCATCAGCTCATACAGTTTTATAAAGTTGCTGATGAACTGTCAGCATCGCGCAGCTGCGCGAAATTCATTTATTAACCTAAATATTTCCTCGCTTCTTCATATCGGCCCTTATTTTTATCAACTTAAATAATTCAGTAAGTTTTCTTTCCATTGAGCTTCTTAGTTCAAAAGGGTTTAATGTGGCATATTTGTTTTTCAATAATTGCTTTTGTAATTCATTTAGATGTTTTGAAGCTAATAATCTTTCATAGGGGGTAATTGGCTTAGAATGTATCTTCTTTATTTGTGCTCCGTCTCTAGATTTTTTTTCTAATTTCATCGTAGGCATAAAAAAATTATTTAGTGATGACCATTCATTAATATAAATATCATTGATAATATCAATAGCCTTTATATCATCAATGCGATCGTAGCCTAATAATTGCCTGACGCAGCTCCAGTTTTTTTGCTCCACATGTGCATTATCATTTTTTCTATACGGTCTTGATCGTGTGAATGCAACCTTGTCTTTACGATCTGTAAAATAGCGGAGTAAAGAGTGATTTAAAAATTCTGAGCCGTTGTCTGAATCAAATCCTTTAAGTTTAAATGGCAAATGTACTTCAATACATTTTATCTTGTCTATAACTCCAGTTTCACCTTTTCCCCAGGTTGCTCTTAACTCCGTCCAGGTGCTATAAATGTCTGTCATGGTTAAGCTCCAAACAAAATCTCCAGCTATGGAATCACCACAGTGAGCTACAGTATCCGCTTCTAAAAACCCAGGCTCGCCTTCGTTCCAATAATTATTATGTATGGGAATTTGTTTTTTTAATAATGTCCCAGGTTTTGTTCCGCATTTACCTTTAGTTTTAAATTGAAACTTGGTTGCAGCCAATATTCTGTCAATAGTAGGAGAGCTTATGGTTAGCAGTTTACTACGTATATCAGGCTCTATAGCACCGTATACAGACTCATAATGTGGCAACCAGTAGGGTATTAATGCTTCTAGTTTCTTTGAGCATGCTTGATCACTGGCAAACCAAATTTCTTTCAGAATTGGCACTATCTTATCTGGTTGATATTTTGGCTTCGGACCACGTTTTTTGCAACCAATTGATTTATTTATATCGAGCCTCCTAGGCTGTAACAAATTTATCGCATATTTCCGATCATAGCCAAAATTTTTGCAAAATTCGTCTAATATATTGATTTTCTCCAACTTAGTTGAGTGCCTGTAACGCTCCCTCAACTTCTTTAATTCGAACCTCCTTTTCGTGATAGTCATATTTTTCATAATCCTTCCAATTATTTTATGGTTAGATTTAAATATGATTCAACGTAGCTGTTTTTGCCTCATTATTTTTTCTCAAAGTGTGATTTAATATGATTCAACTCGCATTCCTACAATCTAAATATTTTTCTTGATTTAGTTTATTAGGGAACTATTCTTTATTGTATATTCTATAATTGCAGAGAATTATTATGCTATCTAAGCCAACAAAAGCACTCTTGTTCATTTTTATAACGTTACTGAATTTCGGATATGCAGTAATAACTCATACAGTTATCATTAGTGATGCTGTTGAAGCTGCTCAGAGTAAACGAGCGAGGAGATATATGTTCAGAATATTTTTTAATACACGTCAATCTTCTATCATCTTGTTGATTCTTTCGTTATTTTCAAATTTGAATTCTTACTCGAATTCACTTTGTGATCTAGACAAGTCAAAAATGATTCCCCTTAGATCACCTCAATATAGGCAGTACCAGTATGTAATAAAACTAAAAGGGAATGCGCTAAAAGCAGATTCATATGAAATTCATTTTGATACAGGAAGCTGGACAACCAGCATACCTGGTGGTGCATTAAATTTTGATAATTTACGGATTATAGAAAGAGATGTAACTGATGACTGGGGTTATTCTGCAGACCTTGTTGAGGGCCAGCTTGCTGTTGAGGCTAATGATGGAACTAAGTATACATTAGATAATTATCGATTTTATGCAACCAAAAACAAAGTTACAAAGGAATATCTTCCTGATGATCGAACACATAAGTGGGGTAATGGAGCAATTATGGGGGCATTTCCCTCTCAAAGGCCATGGGGGAGAACTTTAGAATCTTTTGTATACGCCTTGGCAAAAAAATATGAAAGTTCAAACATGGGTATTGGTATTGTTTCTAATTGCTTAGACAATATAGAAAAGGACTGGAATTCGATGAAATCTTATCTGATGATTGGTAATAATCAAAAAATCGAGCATGAGTTAGGATGGCGCAGTAATTTACCTAATTTTCAGGGTAAGGAAGACTATCAACCAGCCTTGATTCCAGGGGTTGGAATTTCTATAGACTTTAATAACATTGATTCGAATGTTAGAGTGAATAATTTACTTGCCACTATTGATACAGGAGCGCCAGATCTGACAATGCGTTTAAATGATGCTGATCCTCAATATAGTAAAACATTAATGCCATATTTTATTAATAAGGGCATTTGGAGTACGTGGGGTAATCAATATTATAATAATGATGCTACAAGTCTTATTAATGCCAATGTAACTGTTGAATTTACGGATGATAATAACAACTCAAACTCATATACTTTTCCAGTAGGCGAAAATACCTACAATACCCCAATGACACTAATTGCTGGGAGATGGAACGGTGATGTGCCTTTCCCGCTTAAAAACAGGATCAATTTAGGTAATACAATTTATTTTTATTGCCCAGTCGTTCACTTTGATATCAAAAACAAAAGGGTAGGGATTGGGTTCAGAAAAGATTTTATTACTTATTGCGAAAAAATAACGAAAGAAGTTAGCGACCAGTCTACCCTAAGAGGTGATTGCTGGGTTGGTAACACTAAGGACGGTAAATATACAGCTTGTGAAAACGGTAAATTAACAACATTTACTGAAGGCAATAAGAGAGATGCATTTTGTCCAGATGTTAATGTGTTTAATTGTAAATCTGCAGTTAGAGAAAATAGCAGTTGGTCTGCCCTAAGAGGTGATTGCTGGGTTGGTAACACTAAGGACGGTAAATATACAGCTTG
>CAYLXL010000032.1:0-19127 GCA_964387745.1 uncultured Gammaproteobacteria bacterium
GAACTTTCAGTGAACGCTCCCTGACGGTCGCGGCTCTGATATATGTACATGGACATAGAGTTGATAAGCAGAATAAGGTTCTCCCCCCGAGAAAAAAGGGGAGAGATAATAACTCAATTAAACCATTTCTTTCAATTTTTTCAATGGTCTAATTTTGATAACATTGCGAGCTGGTTTAGCCTTAAACATAATTTCTTCGCCTGTAAATGGACTGATACCTTTACGAGCTTTAGTCGCTGGCTTACGCTTAGTTACAATCTTCATAACGCCCGCTAACGTGAACATACCAGCGCCTTTCATATGCTGAGCAATAATGCATTCTAGTTCAGTCATAACATTAGAAACATCTTTTCTAGTTAAACCAGTGTTATCTGATATACCAGTTAAGATTTCGCTTTTTGTCCAAGGAGTGCGGATAGGGTTACGAGAAGTAGTTTTTTTAGCAACAGTTTTTTTACTAGTCGCTGGTTTTCTTGTCGTAGCTTTTTTAGTTCTAGAAGATGAAGACTTTCTAGTCATTTTCCGTGCAGTCATGTAAATATCCTTATTAATTAATATTAACGTTAACTAAACAACTGTATACAGTAATACTATAGCCTATAGTTTATAAAAGTCTATAAAAGTCATGCGTGAGACTAATTTTAGTGAGTTTTTATAGCTCAAATACCTGTGCGAGATTGCATATTTAACTTAAATTCTCGCAAATTAACTGTGTTGGGTGTTTAATTGCTATTTTTAAGCCATAATTCTTTAGCAAAATATTTTGTAGATGCAGTGCACAGCCAATATTACTAGTGCAAATAATAGCGTTTTTAGAAAAAGTAGAGCTTTTAGCTATGTCTTTAAGTACTTCAAGAGCTAGTTTCTCTGCTGTTTGGGGGTGATCAAGCATATACCTGCCGGCAGCTCCACAACAACCAAAGCCTTTGGAAATGGCTTTGATAGTGCTACTGGGTAGGATAAACTTGAGTAGTTCTTTAGTTATATCAGGAGACTTTAATAGCTCGCGTTGGCTGCAAGGGTTGTAGATATATATATCCTGTTGGAAATTACTAGTTGTTACAGGCAGTATTGGGTGGGACTTTAGTAATTCTAGTAAATACACCTCAATATTTAATACAAAATTTTGCTCATTATTATTACGGCTAAGGGGTATAAATTGCTGGGCTATTTGCTGATGACAGCCGGTATCTATGGTTAGTACATGATCTATACTCTGTTTTTTTAATAGGTTTGAGAGTGTTTGTTGGTTTTTCTGGATAATATTATTAGCAGCGTTAGCTTTACCAGAATGGGTATATAATGCTGCGCAGCAGGTTAGAGAATGCTCGACAATAACATTTACACCTAATTTATTTAGTATTTTAATTATAGACTTAATAGTATTTTGAGCTGTTATGTTATTCGCGCAGCCAGTGAAGAGTAGGACGTTTTGCTGAGAATTTACAGCGCTTTTATGAAAAGTTTTAGCTCTAAAAGCAGGAATGGGGAAATTAATTTTAGCTAAAGAATTCAGTTGGGGTATAAGCTTTAAATTTAGCTGTTGATAGAAATATAAACTTAACGCAGCAAAGTTATTAAGATATTTGGAGCTTAAGATTGTAATTATAAAATTATTTAGTCTAGTGTATTTTTGAGGTTTTTCGGTAAAGTTATTGTTTAATAAGTAACTTTTGCCGGTATCTTGTAGCTCTAAGAATTTAACACCAGCAGGGCAGTTGTTTTCGCAGGCCCCACAGCTCAAACATTGATTAAGATAATCAAGAGCCTGTTTAGTGGGGGTTAATTGCTGTTTTGCTATGCTTTGCCACAGTGCTATCCTGCCGCGAGGAGAATGCCCCTCTAAGCTAGTTAAGTTATTAGTTGGACAGCTAGGAAGACACATGCCGCATTTGACACATTGTTCAGTTAACGTCAACATTTTTTGCTGGAGTTTTTGCATATCAAAAGAGGTTATGTTAGAATTTCAGGCTAGGTAAGCTCACTACAACAGCTGAAGTATCTTTTCGCTTATTTTAGGGTAAAGATACTGGTACAGCAATAAATAATTTAAGCTTTGGTATATACCTAAAGCACTTCAATAACGCTGAAAATTGAAAGGCGAAGGGTATAATAAATAGGGCGTGGGCAAGCCGGCATGATATCCATCATGTTATTTTTTACTTAATTTGGAGTCTAATAATGAAAACTTTTAGCGCAAAGTCTCATGAAGTTGAAAGAGGCTGGTATTTGCTAGATGCGACAAATAAAACCCTTGGTAGATTAGCAACCGAAGTTGCTAGACGCTTAAGAGGCAAACATAAACCTGAATTTACCCCGCATGTTGATACTGGCGATTTCATCGTAGTTATTAATGCTGAGAAATTAGTAGTAACTGGTCGTAAAGCGACACAGAAGATTTATTACAGACACACAGGTTACCCTGGTGGCTTAAAAGAAACTACTTTTGAAAAACTTATTCAAAAAAAGCCGGAATCAGTTCTTGAGCTAGCCGTAAAAGGTATGTTACCAAAGAACCCTCTTGGTCGTGCAATGTTTAAAAAGTTAAAAGTTTATGCTGGTACAGAGCATCCACATGCTGCTCAACAGCCAATAGTATTAGAACTTCAAGATTAATTTATAGGTAAACAGATATGGCAAGTAAGCAACAATATTATGGTACTGGTCGTCGTAAAACTTCCGTAGCAAGAGTATTTTTAAAGTCAGGCTCAGGTCAGATTAAAATTAATAATCGTACAGTAGAAGATTATTTCCCAAGAAGCACGCTGCAAATGGTTATCAGACAACCATTAGAGTTATTAGATGTAGTTAAAAACTTTGATTTATTAATCACAGTTAAAGGTGGTGGTTCTTCAGGTCAAGCTGGTGCAGTAACACACGGGATTACTAATGCCCTTATGGACTATGATGAAAAAACTACTACTCCAGTTAACAAAGTAGAACAAGAAGAAGGTAGCGACGCTGCTAACGATACAAGTTACCGCAGAAAGTTACGTCGTGCAGGCTTCGTAACTCGTGATGCTCGTAAAGTTGAACGTAAGAAAGTTGGTCTTCGTAAAGCTCGTAAAGCAGTTCAGTTCTCTAAGCGTTAATATTTATTATTGTAGTCTTTATGAAAAGCCACTGTTCCTGTTAGGGGCAGTGGCTTTTTAGATCATATTAAATTATAAAAGTCAGGTAATTGTTCACGCTCTTTAAGTTGTACGGATTAACTCTTGCCCTTTAGAGGAAGTACCTTTTGCGTAGCAAAAGGGGAAGGGGTAGCTGTGAACTTTGCACGAACTAAGAAAGTAAGGCTTGCATTAAACCAATCAGTTACATTCAACGTTGCCCGGCATAGGTGAGAGCTTGTGACCTCACGCAAAATTTTTAACCACACTCACTTAATATTTCCTTAAGGTAAATATTCTACAGTGTCAGAGTTCAATTAAACTTTATAAAAAGCAGGAGATTTCAATGCGATATTTAAATTCACACAGTATGTTACCATGGTTAAAAGACACCCTTAAGCCCTATGGAATGACTAGTTGGGGTTGTATGTCGTTTCCTTCATCTTTTAAGGAGGAATTAGGATTACCTCTAGAAGGACTTAAGAATATTGTATTGGGGCGTGAGGAGTGGGTGTATCTTCATGGTGACGGTGAACCACTAGTTCAGCGCAACCGCTCATTTGCAGCAGTTAAGGATGGTTTAGTGCAATTGTTGGGCAGTTTATTCTTAGTTGTAAGAATTCCTGTTAGATTAATGGTGACAATTGGCACAAAAGTTTCTATGTTTTTTAGTTCTGTATTTTCTAAAAAGCCCGGTTCTTATAGTGAATCTTTTGGAGAAGTCCATGGTGCATCATATGGTGAGCAACCTGCATTAATGGGCGGTGCTGTTCTGCGTCCTAGAGCAACTAGTCTTGGTGGTGTTGACAGGTGTGTGTACGCAGCAGGCTCAAGCTACATACCAGAAGGCATGTACGCTCAAGGCGGCGGTTGTTCAGCTGCAGAAGAACTAGTAGCTCGAGAGCAAAGATGGTATGCGCCGGGGTCTGCAGCTGGCAGCAGAGCGGTAAAAGGCCATTTGATAGATGATATATCAGATCAGAATCAGATTTAGAAGCAGAAAGAAAGCAACGACCTAGATCCTCATATTAGTAAATAGCATAAATGGCTGAGGCTGTGCCTCAGCGCATTTACTGATTAAACACTCCCACCAATCAAAATAGAATGTTTATTATCTTTATTATTAGTAACATTACCAATTAAATATAATTTGCCATCTAAATTTTTCATCTGCGAAATTTCACCGTTGAATTGTTGAATAAGATGGATAGTATTAGTTTCTGCATCTAAGTAAGAATAGTCAGTCACCAGTACGTTCACTGCAGGTTTATCTTTGCAGCCATCATGATCAACAGGATCGGTTGGAGGAGCAGGGCAGTCAGGTACAACATTATTATGATGAACTAGTAACATCTCGATGCGCTTATTAGCTGTGCTCAAGTCAGTAAGAGTCGCATCTTTTGGTAAGTCAAAGTTTTTCCAATTGGATAAATCATGAGTGAGCCATAGTTTATGATTGCCGTCTTTATCTAAAGTACTAACAGCCATTAAATTATGTTGAGTTTTAAAAACTTGTTGGATGGTTTCATGATTAAATGGCACTTCATCTTGATACCATTGATGATAATTACGAGAATGATATAAAACATTAGTATCTTCAAAGCCTTTAATAGTTTGGAGCAATACTAGCTTGTCTGCACCATCATCACCTAAGTATTTATTCTCAAAAGAGCATTCAGTGGCCTTACAATTGACTGGCAGGCTATCAGAATACCAATTCATGCTATCGTGAGAAAGTATATAAGAAGAGCGTTTGCTGGAATAAGCTAATACAGCATGCATGCCTGATGTAAAAGTTGAGCTTAAATGATCAAAATAAGGTTCAGCAACAAGTATGCGCTTGGTTTCCCAATCTTTGCCATCATTAGATACGGAAATTAATTGCCCATGCCCATCGACATGCGATAAAACAACTGTATAGTTGGCAGGCCCGTCAGTAACAGCAACAATGCGCTTTGAGTTAGTTGTATATGGCTCTAGAGGATGAAAATTATGTTTCGTCCACCCCAAAAAGTGAGATGATCTAAAATAGCCATTTACACTTTTGTCATCTTTTTTACCCGTAAAAAATAATAATTTATGTGAACTATTAGTATTTAAACCAAATGCTTTGCCATCTGTTAGATCAGGATATTGAATATAGCTTTTGAAATCACCTGCAGCCATTATTGAGGTATTACAGAGATTGAGTGTGAATAATGTTGTTAAAACTACTAATTTTTTAGTTGAAAAATTAAGACGAAATTTGTTCATGATATATTCCCTTATTGGTTTTACTTAATATACAATGCGTTCACCGTATAGGAATCTCCGCCTCTGTCATCCCGAGCTTTTGCGAGGGATCTCTGTAGCAGAAGATTAATTGAGATCCTTCGACTACGCTCAGGATGACAAATATTCGAATAGCTGAACGTTTGCAATACTACTTCAAGAGTCAATTGGATTGACTCTTGAAGATTCTATAAGATTCTATTATTCACCAATTCTTTCAAGAATACCAGAAGGTTTATTTGAAATTATAAATTACAGGGTACTGCTGGCTAATAAACTAGCTTTTTCTTCATCATTAATTTTAAAATTACCACTAATGTAGATCTTTTCGTCTACTAATTTTAAATTAGATACTTTGCCGCTAAAAGTATGTACTATATTAAATGATTTAGATTCAGTGTCTAATGTTACATAATCTGTTACTGGTAGTTTGCCAGAGTACGGATAATATAATAACAAATCAATCCTGTTTTTATTGTGCACTAATACATCAGTAACTATGGTGCCTTTAGGTAAATCAAAATCAACCCAACCATCAAAATCAGGAGTAAGCCATAGCTTGTCGTTACCAGCTGTATCAATAGCATGAATAAATACAGTATTAAATTTACCATTAAATGTTTTTATAATTTTACTATCAGCAAAAGGTACAGAGTCGATAGACCAATATTCTTGATCATGTGTAGAATAAAGAAGATTGGTTTGCACGTCATTAATCATGGTAGATTGGATCAAACGATAATTATTATCTTTTGATAAGTTAAAATAATGATTTTCATAAGTACAATATTCTTTATTAGTACAGCCAGAAGGTAAGGCCCACTGATACCAGCTATGAGTATTCGTAGAGGTGAAATAGGATAAGTCTTTCTTACCATAAGCTAAGATTTGAGAGTTATTATTAGCTACTACTAAGGTATCAAATTTAGTCGTGGATACTGGTCTTACTGTACGCCAATTGTTGCCATCAGCAGAATTAGAGATGAGCTGACCTATATCTTCAACAGTTGATAAAACGATTGTATTTTTATCCGGAGCGATAATAACTGACTCTATTTTTTTTTGCTGTGAAGCATTATAGTTAGCTAATGGTTGGAATTTATTATTAATCCAGCCTAAAAAGTCAGATGATTTGTAATAGCCAGCTACAAACTTACCATCTTGTTCGCCTGAATAAAAAAGCAAGTTATTGGGTAGTAAGCCAAAAACTTGTTCATTGAAAAGATTAGGGTTTACAATGTTGCTTTTGAAATCTGCAGCTTGCGCGTTGGTAACCAAGCCACTTGCACTAATAGTAAATAGTAACAGTAAATTTTTATAATTGATCATAATTAGTCCTCTATTCTTGGGTGCTTATTTTTGAATTGCGAAAATTGATGACAAGTAAGTATTGTCTACTTATAGTAATCTCGCCAGTGTTTGAACGGGAAAATATTTTAGTTAGAAGCAATTGTTAAGAGGGTTTTTAACTCATCTATGATCTTATGATTGGTAGTATTAGTATCAAAGTTAAAATGTTGTTCGATAGACTTTTGTGTCTGCTGAGTAAGAATTTTTAGTTCATTAGCCAGTGTTTCTTGAATAGCTATAGAAGCTGCATCATTTAGGTATAAATAATTAAAAACTACAGAATTGACCGCGATACCTTGACTTAGAAGTTTACTGCGAACATTGATGCTGTTAATATTTTTTAGAATAGACGTTATGATAGGTGATACAGGGGAATACTGTTGTAAGAAAGTGATGATGTTATTGTATAAAGGCCATTGTTTTTGTTCTATCAGGTCAACGATAGAATAAAGTTCTAGATTTTGATACTCACTTAATTTAGCTTCATAATAAGCTGTATTTTTAGTAGTAAGTGAGAACTGTTGTAAAATATTTTGATCAGTTAGCGCAGTGATTTGTTCAAAAGCAATAGTAAAAATTAGATCGCCTAATAATATTGCTTGCGCAAGGCTTAAATTATATATATTTGGCTTGTTTAAGCTGTCAATACTATCGTGGATTTTGTTTGCTATGTGTAGTAATTCAATAATGGCGCAGTAATCAATTAATTGTTCATCACGGCTAGCTTCGTTGTTATAGCTGGTGCTTTGTAGCATGCATACTAGTAAGTTACTGCGTAAAAACTTAGGTTTTATATGATATTTTGAAAATAATTTTAGACTCGTTGCTGGCATAGCAAGTTTATTAAAATTAGATTCTAATAGACTAAGTATCTTTTGTTGAATAATGATATTAAAATCATTTTTATTAACTATTTTTTTTCTAGCTGACAATGCAGAGAACATAAAAAACTACTTAATTATTCTAAGCTCACGATTTTATTTATAATTTTGTTATGATTTTGTTTTAGTCAATAACGGAGTTAGTTTTAAACTTGCATAAGATTCTTGCAAAATTTCTAGAGCTTTTGCTTCGGCTGGAGTATTTTCTAAATGTTCTAATATGTATCTTGCACGATTAGCTGCGGCTAAATAGGCTTTACGTTCGGTATAATGTTTAGCAATAGCTAGCTCATATTCAGCAATGATATTGCGCGCAAAGATCATGTGTTGTCTGGATGATTTAGCATATTTACTATTAGGGTATTGTCTTACGATGGTTTGGAAGTTTTGAAATGCTGTTTTGTAATTAGTGATATCCCGCAGGGCAGGGTTAGTAGGAATGATATTGGTGACCATAGTCATGCCTTGTTCAAAGTTGCTAAGACCTTTCATGTAATAGACATAATCAGCATTTTCACTCATTGGGTGTAGACGCAGGTAGCGTTCAGCGCTGGTAACAGCTTGGATGAAGACTTGATTCTTATAATAAGCGTAAATCAATTCAAGTTGGCCTTTGGTCGTTGTTTCACCAAAAGGAAAATGAGTTTCTAATGCTTCATATGATTTGATTGCTAATTCATAACGGCCTTTGTTAAGGTGGGTGACAGCCTCGTTATAGATTTCGTCGCTACTGCGATCGGCATACTCGTCTTTATCCAAATTACTAGAACAGTCGGTTAGTAAAACCAAGCTAGCTAGGACAATAAAAGCAAGCTTAAAAAATTTAGGTAGTTTGTTGATTTTATTAGCTTTATTGAGTCTGTTCATTAGGTTGATTACCTGGCTGGTATCTGTTATTATCATAAAAAATTATACCATTAGCGGCAATAATTCTCAATTTACTTCTTTTCTTTACTTTTTTGATGTATATGGAAACTTTAATAATCTCAGACAGCCAAGCACAGAAACGATTAGATGTCGTTTTAGCTGAAGTTTATAGCGAATACTCCAGAAGTAAATTACAGACTCTACTGACTAAGGGTCTTGTTAGCGTGGATGGCAGCTTTAAAATTAAAGGCAATCTTAAAGTAAAGCTAGGCAATGTTATAGAGATTAATAAATCAGCTATTGATGGGCTCAAAGTTACTAATGAAAATTATCAACCAGAACCACAAGATTTAGATGTTGTTTATCAAGACGATGATGTCATTATTATTAACAAGCCAGCGAATCTTGTCGTTCATCCTGCGGCAGGCAATTGGACAGGTACGTTAGTTAATGGCTTATTATATAATTTCCCAGAGCTGGCTAAATTACCTCGAGCGGGAATCGTCCATCGTTTAGATAAAGATACTACTGGTTTAATGGTAGTGGCTCGTAACTTAATTGCTCATACTAAGTTGATTAAGCAATTACAGGCGCGTACGGTAACGAGAAAATACGTTGCATTGGTTAATGGCCATTTAATTACTGGCGGTGTTATCAATGCGAATATTAGCAGACATCCTCATAATCGTCTTAAGATGGCTGTTGTTGATCCTCATAAGTTCTGTGTGAAAGATGGTGTCGATGAAGAGGAGTCTATAACCTCTCATGGTAAAGAAGCAATCACGCAATATAAAGTTCTAAAAAAATACCCTAAGCATACTTTAATAGAATTAAAACTTGAAACAGGTCGAACCCACCAAATCAGAGTTCATATGGCCCATCTGGGTTATCCAGTGGTTGGTGATAGTTTGTATGGCCGAGCTTATGCTGCACCTAAAACTGAAACACAGGAAGAAGCCGCTACTTGGCAAGCTTTTAAGCGTCAAGCACTAACAGCAGTAGAATTAGGCTTTATTCATCCAAAAACTGGTGAATATGTTGCATGGAAAATAGATTTACCGCAAGATATGCAAGGTCTCTTAGCTATTTTAGATAAATTGATTTAGACAAACTGATATGATTATAAAAATTTTATTTGTCTGTTGTTTGATTTTATATTTAATCTGGCGAAGATTAGAAAAATACTCACATTTAGATTATGGTCACAGATCGCTAAATCGCTTGATGGGTTTGAATCAGGTGCTTTGTCGACATTATCATCGATTAGGAGATTTTTGGTTAGATATTCCAGATAGTGGCGGTGCCATTATAGCTGCTAATCACCAATCAGGCATGGATCCAGCTGTATTAATTGCAGCGAGTAAAAGAAAAATTAGATTCTTAACTACTAGTCAGTATTATGATATGCCTTTTGCCGGTTATATTTTACGCTGTGCTGGCTGTATACCGGTTTATCGTAATAAAGATAACAGTCTTGCTTTACAAAAGGCAATCGAGGCGCTCCAAAATGGTGAAGTGGTGGGTATCTTTCCATTTGGTGGAATTCACTTACCATATAAACCAGAGCCAAGAATACGTTCTGGAGTAGCTGTATTATCTCGACTTGCGCGTGTCAATATTTACCCTGTGTATATTTCTGGTGTAGCTAAGTTTAGTTACAATAAAGTTTTTACTAGTATGTTTTTTTTGCGTAGCAAATTAAAGTTAACACCTTATTCAAGCATAAAAAACGCTTCAGAAGATGATAGCGTTGTACTAGATCAATTATATACCCTTTTGAGTAATCATATATCTCGCGATACGGTTACAGATACAGACAAAAATATAGACAAAAATATAGACAGTGAGTCGGTACTTACGTAATTTTATCTGTAATTTATTATGTTATTTATTATATAATGACGGCAGTTATTTTAATTGTTTATATATAAATACATAATGAGCCAACATAATTCTGATTTAAAATCTAGTCCTGACTCTTGCCCTTGCTGCAGCGGAAAAACTTACATAGACTGCTGTGAACGTTATCTATCTGGAAATGCTTTTCCTAGCTCTGCCGTAGAACTCATGAGGTCTCGTTACACGGCCTATACTAAGGGCTATATAGATTATATTTTTGCAACTATGCGCGATAGTGCTTTAAAAAACTCTGATCGAGAAGCATCGCTGCAGTGGTCTAAAACTTCAAAATGGCTAGGGCTAGAAGTTTTTGATCATGAACAAATAAGTGAGGACGAAGCTACTGTAGTATTTCGAGCTCATTTTCAACAAAATACGGCAAAGCAAGAAGTAAACGAGAAAGCAGTATTTAAAAAATATGATAACAAATGGTACTATGTTGGTAACATACCTATAGATATAGACCGTCAGATTATTACTCCTGCTACTTCTAACAAAGTTGGAAGAAATGAACCATGTCCGTGCGGTAGTGGTAAAAAATATAAGAAGTGTTGTGTGTCAGTAATTAATTAAATCTTTTTGGGTGATTCTGTAACATAATAAAATTGTTTTATTTTTTAAGACTTTTATTTTTTCTATCAAGCCTTATATTAAGTAATAGATACAGCGTGTTTAACTTAATGGTTGAAGGGGTTAGAAATGAGACTAGATAAATTTACTAATAAATTCCAAGAAGCTATTGCTGATGCTCAGTCAATGGCTGTAGGCCGAGATAACCCTGCTATTGAGCCTGTGCACGTGATGAAGGCGTTGTTAGAACAACAGGGTGGTACGGTCAGGCCGTTACTAGTCAAAGCTGGTATCTCGTTACCGACTTTTCGTTCTTTATTAGACGAAAGTATTGATAAGTTGCCAAAATTAGGGAATGCTACAGGTGAAATAACTATTTCGCAAGAATTAAATAGTTTATTGAATTTAACTGATCGACTTGCCCAAAAACGTCATGACAGTTATATTTCATCTGAGTTATTTGTTTTAGCAGCAGTTGAAAATACTGCAAGTAAAAGCGAATTAACGTCTATTTTTGCCAAAGTTAAAGCAGATAAAAGTAAGATTGAAGCGGCTATTGACCAAATCAGAGGTGGTCAGCATGTCGATGATCAAAACGCTGAAGGCAACCGTCAAGCTCTAGAAAAATACACAGTTGATCTTACTGCTCGAGCAGAGCAAGGCAAACTAGATCCTGTCATTGGCCGCGATGATGAAATAAGACGAACCATTCAGGTATTGCAGCGTCGTACAAAAAATAATCCAGTTTTGATAGGTGAGCCAGGAGTGGGTAAAACAGCTATAGCCGAAGGACTTGCGCAACGAATCATCAATAATGAAGTACCAGAAGGTCTCAAGGGTAAGCGTTTATTATCATTAGATTTAGGTGCTTTAATCGCAGGTGCTAAGTTTCGCGGTGAATTTGAAGAGCGTCTCAAGGCTCTGTTAAATGACTTATCTAAGCAGCAAGGTCAAATTATTTTATTTATCGATGAGATCCACACAATGGTAGGTGCTGGTAAAGCAGAAGGCGCGATGGATGCTGGGAATATGCTAAAACCAGCTTTAGCACGTGGCGAGCTGCATTGTGTGGGTGCTACTACTTTAGATGAGTATAAAAAATATATTGAAAAAGATGCGGCTTTAGAGCGTCGGTTTCAAAAAGTCTTAGTTGATGAGCCGTCTGTTGAAGATACTATAGCAATATTACGTGGTTTATATGAACGTTATGAATTGCATCATGGTGTTGAGATTACTGATCCAGCGTTAGTTGCAGCAGCAGTGTTATCCCATCGTTATATCAGTGACCGTCAGCTTCCTGATAAAGCGATTGATTTAATCGATGAAGCTGCGAGTCAAATTCGTATTGAAATTGATTCTAAGCCTGAAGTCATGGATAAATTAGAACGACGTTTGATTCAGTATAAAATTGAGCGTGAAGCTTTGCGTCGAGAGAAAGACGAAGCGTCCCTAGGTCGTTTAAAGGTTCTTGAGGCTGAAATAAATAAATTAGAAGCTGAGTATTCTAATTTGAATGAAATCTGGAAAGGTGAAAAAGCTAAGTTACAGGGTACGCAGCACATCAAAGAAGAATTAGACAGGGCAAGAATCGAACTTGAGACTGCCAGAAGAGCAGGTGATTTAGCGCGGATGTCAGAATTACAATATGGCAGAATCCCGGAGTTGGAAAAACAGTTAAAAGAAGCTGGAGATTCAGCCGTTGAAGATGAAAAAAATAAAGATACTAAGCATAAATTAATTCGAAATAAAGTAACTGCCGATGAAATAGCTCAAGTAGTTTCACGTTGGACAGGGATACCTGTGGCTAAAATGCTAGAGGGTGAACGTGCTAAATTATTGCACATGGAAGATGATTTACACAAACAGGTCATTGGTCAAAATGAAGCTGTTGTTGCTGTTGCTAATGCTATCAGACGTTCACGTGCAGGTTTGTCTGATCCTAATCGACCGATAGGTTCTTTTTTATTTTTAGGGCCGACAGGTGTTGGAAAAACAGAGTTATGTAAAGCTCTGGCTAATTTCTTATTCGATACCCAAAGTGCTATGATTAGGATTGACATGTCGGAGTACATGGAGAAACATTCAGTAGCCAGATTAATTGGTGCACCTCCAGGTTATGTGGGTTATGAAGAGGGTGGCCAGCTTACCGAAGCGGTGCGTAGACGACCTTATTGTGTAATTTTATTCGATGAAATAGAAAAGGCTCATGGTGATGTGTTTAATATTTTATTACAAGTTTTAGATGATGGACGATTAACAACAGGACAGGGTGTTACTGTTGACTTTAAAAACACAGTAATTGTCATGACATCTAATCTTGGTTCTAGTCTTATTCAAGAAATGGCTGGTAAAGACGATTATGTTACTTTAAAACAAAAAGTATTAGAAATTGTTGCAACTAGTTTTAGACCAGAGTTTATTAATCGTATTGATGAAACTGTGGTCTTTCATCCGCTTGATCGTAACAATATAAAACAAATTGCAGATATTCAGATTAATAATTTACGGCAAAGATTAGCACAAAAAGAAATTAGCATAGAGTTATCAGAAAAAGCTTTAGATAAGTTATCAGAGGCTGGGTACGATCCAGTTTATGGTGCTCGGCCTCTTAAAAGAGCCATCCAAACTTATCTTGAAAATCCATTAGCGCAATATGTTTTAGCCGGTAAATTTGTGGCTAAAGATGTAATTAAAGTTGATGTTGATGCGAGTGGTGATTTGAAGTTTGGTTAAGTTGTAAATCGATCAAATTACCAGCACCCCGCTGGTAATTTATCCCCGGTTTGATCTAATGTTATACTCGTGCAACCAGTGTCACTAGCCTGAGAGCCTTGCGCTGTAGCTGTCAAAGTGTATGTCTCACCCGAAGCGGTGGCAGAAATACTGTAATAGCTACTGGTGCTATTAACACTTGTGCTAAGTCCTGCAGCGGCAGGAGCACCAGTGTAAGTGAAATTATTACCATAAAATTCTTCAAATTTCATAGCATAAGCTAACATGCTGCTATGCGCGTCCACACGTCTTGATTTCTGAATTTGTTTAGTATATGACGGGTAAGCTATGGTGCCTAAAATTCCTATAATAGCAACCACTATCATTAGCTCTATAAGACTAAAACCAGATTTATTTTTCTTTTGCATATTAGTATACCGTGCTTTGAATAACAGTTTCTTTTTGACCTTTTTGTCCTTTTGACTTACCTGTTATTCTGTAAATGGGTTTTTTAGAAAGATCTTTATTGCTACCATATTCAGAACCAACTGAAAGTGAGTCTTGATAGTATTTATCACCTACATATTCGATAAGATAAGAAGGTGTGCCAATAATTTTACCTTTGGTTTTTAGATTAGATTGCAGAGTTTTAGCATTAAGCCAAAGCGTAGGTGATTCCCAAACTTTTTCTACTTTTTGTTGTAAGCATAGCCCTGATGTACAATTTGTGGTGAATAGACTAGAACCTGGCTGTTGCTTAGTCAAAAATTCTTGGCCCTCCAGCACTGCTGCTTCGGCTGCTGCTTGTCCTTGTAAATTACTTTGGAAATTTGTGGCAATTCTTTGGTTGGTTTGAGTATTTTTTACAGTATTGATCGTTAAAACTAGAACAATAGTTAAAACAATAACACTGACTAAAAGTGTTATCCCTATTTGTTTATGGGGCAAGAGTGTCGTCATAAGATACCTCCTACATTTGGTAGATTTAGATTAAAATCAAATGTTTTTCTGAGATATTTATCGCTGGTGACATTAATAGTTGTCGTGGTCTGCATAGCAACGGGTGCGTTTAATATCTTAAATGAAGTATCGAGTTGTGATTGGGTGTGTTTATTGATTGATCGCATTAAAAAGCTGATAGTAAAATTAGTAATCGGAGAAGTACCTAGATTATTAGCAGTGTCATATCTGTCATTGATGCCATCTGAATCTGTATCTTGTCCGTATAAGATTTGCATGTTTTCAACATAGGGAACAACTAATTCTTCAACATTGTTTTTAACACGATATAAACCGGGTGTATTATTGACAGTTTTAACATAATAGCTATGGACATTTATTCTGTAGATTTCTGCCCCAGCATTTAAACTGCCGACTGATACAGTGGGTGTTATAGCATTATTTGAAACTGTTGCTACTTGAAAGACCACTGTTCGTTGGCAGTCTGAAACTAATAATATATCGCCAACGCTGACATTGTTTTGAATTCCATTGGCACTAAGTGTCGCACCAGTGGTATCACTAGAGAGTATGCCAGAAGCATTGGTATCTGAGAACCGAAGAGTGATCACGTCAGAGCCTGCGTTCGGTGTAAGTGTTGCCATTTGCCCTTGCAAAGCAGGTGTCCACCCCGCAGTAGGGCTATTTAAAGAAAATGTAGAATTAATTCCTGTGGAGTTAGCTTCAAATCCGCTTACGATGTTACTCAGAGTGTAATCAAATGTGGGGGTTATTTTGTATTCAAGTTCTGCAGCGCTTGAATTACAGCCGTAAAAGCCAGCTACTTGCATATCGTCATGTATGTAACTATAGGCGGTTCTGGCATTTTGATAAAGGTACAGTAAATCTGATTGGTAATTATAAGCAGTTTTATAATTAGCATATAGCCCCAAAACGGTGCTAATGACAATAGTCGCTAGGACTAAGTCTAATAATAATTCTACAATTGTTAAGCCAGAAATTTTTCTCTTCATATTTGACCCACCATTTGATAAGTGGTTACTACTGTTTTATATGTCCATTGGATTTGAATAGTATAAATAGCATTACTACCGCTTATTTCTTGTGTTATTTTAGCTTTGCCATTAGGGAAGTTGGTTTTAATATTATTCAACCAAATATTGAGATCATACACAGCAAGATTATCAGGCGTGCAGCTGCTGGTAATGCATATTGGTGAAGTTGCTATAGTTGATGGTGTATTAGTATAATCGCTTAATATATAAGGCGAGCCAGCTCTGCGTGCGACCGCAGGATTGCCAGACAGTCTTTGAATGTAATCATAGGCATATAAAGATGCTTTCATATTGAAAATACTATTATTTAAGTAAATGGTATTTTGCGTTTGCATCAGTGCAATCCCTACTAATCCAAAGCTTACGATAATAATAGTCGCTAAAGTTTCTATTAAGCCTAAGCCCTTTTGTTGGCTACGCTTTATTTTTACGGACATGTTAAACCTTCGGCGGTTACCTGCCCGTTACTTGTTAATACAATACGGTGACCACCGTTACCTGCACATTTTTTTGGTCTGAATTCAAAAGTACCAGAGCCGCGCGTTACCAGGTTTGCTTCATTAATAGTGACACTGGTGGTCGGGGCCGTTATATTTAATCCTGCGTTACTTGGATTTGCTTTTACTTTTAGAAGGGTATCAGTACCGGCATCATAAACGCCATTACTCGAAGCATCTGTAAATAACAACCACCCGTTAGCCCACACGTCAGTGGCTGGATTGGTTGTGTAATTTACGCATGTATTATTCGTAGAGTTCTTCGCGCAGATCGAAACTGAGCCATCAGTAGTTTCAGCTTCACTAATGGCAAGCTGAATGGCATTGACAAAATCATGTGAATCTTGCGTAGCTTGATTACCTTGGAATACACTGGACATATTAGGTACAGCTAAAACTAAAGCTATTCCCAAAATGCTTACAGCAATAATCAGCTCTATTAAAGTAAAAGCTTTTTGTAAATTAATTTTATTAATGCTGCTATATTTATACATTTTATAAGTAATATAAGAAAATTTAATTTTTGATAATAATAGAAGACGTATTACTATCTAGCCTTCCAATTTTATTTATCTTTATATCAAAATTATAGTACAAATTATCGTAGAAGATTGTTGTGTTGAGAGGGGAGGAAAAGCTACTGTCTTGATGATTAAAAGAAATTATTGGTTGATTGGAAAAATGTTTAATGGTTATATTTTCATTTTTATTAATTATGGGATCAAATCGATAAATGATTTTCGATAAATTTTTATCATTACTGCCATAAAAAATAATTATACTGTTATGCCAATTGCCGCTGCATTGTTTTAGGGCCTGATCATAAGCGCAAATACTAACAGTTTTTTTGCTGATTAATGCTGTAGTTTGCGCTAGCGTAAAAAGATGATTCAGTCTGTTTTGTAATATTTGGGTTTTACGCTGATAAAAATATTTATGAACGTAAGTAATGCTAATATAAGTTAAATAAGATATTAAACCTATGGTGATTAATAGTTCTATTATGGTAAAACCAGTTGTGTTTTTATTTTTTCGAATATCTCGCGGGCAGTTTTTGCCAGCATCGATAATAATCTTTTTGCCTATACGATGAGTTAAGCGCATATTCTGTTACATCCCAGGCTAGATTACTTTCAAGCATAAAAGCTAAAGTGTTATGGTAGTATTCTGGTTTAAGATCAACTTGTTCAGCCGCTAGAGTGCTATTACAATCAGGGCCATGTGGTGTCATTCTATTGTGTAGCGAATAGCCACCTGGTAGAAAACCATCTGGCTTTGCATCATAAACACCTCTGATTAAACCCATAAACTCGCTCATAATATTACGATGGAAGTATGGTAGTCGGAAAGTCTCTGTAGCTACCATCCAGCGTGGAGGGAATATAACAAAATCTAAATTAGCTACTCCTGCGACAACAGATGGTGACGTAAGCACGGTAAATATAGAGGGGTCTGGATGGTCAAAGCTAACTGTATTGAGCGTATTATAGAGATCTAAATTATATTTATAAGGTGCATAGTTGCCATGCCAGGCTACAACATTGCAAGGCGAATTGTTAAGAGTAGTTTCAAAAAAAGATCCTTGATACTTACATACCCATGTGCAAGATTTATTATCAGCATTTTCAAAAGCAGCTGTAGGGTATAAAAAGTGTCGAGGATTGGCTAAGCAATTGGCACCTATTACTCCTAACTCTGGTAATTCAAATGGCGAGCCAAAATTTTCGGCTATATAACCTCGGATAGTTTCTGAAATTAGATCGACTTTAAATCTTATTCCGCGTGGGATAACTATAATCTCTGATTGGCTATCGTCTGCAGAAACAATAAGCTCGCCGAATTCCGTTGTAAATAGGGCTTTGCCTGCTTGCATAACGATTAACAATTCTGCATCGTGATTAGAAAAATAGAGTCGGTCTGAACTCATGCTGCGATTAGCAAAAAATAAGTTTGCACAAGCGCCAGTTAACGCTTTAGGGTCGCCAAAACCAGCAAGAGATTTCACACCCATCAGAAAATTGATGTTATTTTTTGCATCAGGGTATATTTCCGGCGACCAGCGGTATTGATTGGGAGTTTGAATGTCTTGGTTATACGGAGGGCTTTGCCATGAAGGATGTTGAAATTTCTCAAAGGGTTCATGTACTACAGAAGGTTGCACTCGGTAGCACCAACTAAGCTTGGTATGTTGACGTGCTGCTGTAAAAGCACTACCGCTTAATTGCTCTGCATAAAGTCCTAGAGGAGCCTGTTGTGGTGAGCATTTATTAGTTGGCAAACTTGATGGTATTGCTTCTGATTGATGATAATTGTTGAATCCTGCTAGGTATTTTAAATTTCTTTCCATGTTATTCATTTTGTCTGTCTTATCTATTTTATCGATGAGATTAAGAGATTATAATATTGAAAAATAAGTATATTAGATCATAACTTTTATAATAAAAAAATTCACTACCTATGTTATAATATGTGATTAATTATCAGGGTATTATATATGTCAGAAACTGTACAGCGTTCTACTAGTAGTATTATTCCAGTCAATATCGAAGATGAGCTTAAACAATCTTATCTAGACTATGCGATGAGTGTAATAGTCGGTCGAGCTCTGCCAGATGTTCGTGACGGCTTAAAGCCTGTTCATAGGCGAGTACTCTTTGCAATGCGTGAGCTAAGCAATGATTGGAATAAGCCCTATAAAAAGTCTGCTCGCGTGGTCGGTGATGTTATCGGTAAATACCATCCTCACGGTGACACTGCCGTTTATGACACGATTGTACGCATGGCGCAACCATTTTCCATGCGCTATCTATTAGTTGATGGTCAAGGTAACTTTGGTTCTGTTGATGGTGATCCACCAGCTGCTATGCGTTATACCGAAGTACGTATGTCTAAGTTATCTCATAGCTTATTAGCTGATTTAGATAAAGAAACTGTTGATTTTGCGCCTAACTATGA
>CAYLXL010000032.1:19137-25326 GCA_964387745.1 uncultured Gammaproteobacteria bacterium
GTTTTGCCCGACAGTTTTACCTACAAAAATTCCTAACTTATTAGTTAACGGTTCTTCCGGTATCGCCGTTGGTATGGCAACCAATATTCCTACGCATAATTTAGGCGAGGTTATTGATGGCTGTCGTGCTTTATTAGCAAATCCTAGTATTAATCTTGAGCAGTTAATGGGCTATATCAAGGGCCCTGATTTTCCAACAGCGGGGATTATTAATGGCCGTGATGGCATTATTTCTGCTTACAGTACAGGCCGTGGTCGTATTTATGTACGGGCTCGGACAGAGATAGAAGAAAATGAGCGTAGTAGTAAGCAATCTATTATTGTAACTGAGTTACCATATCAAGTTAATAAAGCCAGATTAATCGAGAAAATTGCAGAATTAGTCAAAGAAAAGCGTATTGAAGGCATTACCGCTTTACGTGATGAGTCAAATAAAGAAGGTATGCGTGTAGTAATAGAAGTACGCAAAGGCGAGTCTGCAGATATTATTCTGAATAAGCTTTATTCTTATACTCAAATGCAGACAGTGTACGGTATAAACATGGTTGCTTTAATAGACGGGCAGCCAAAAGTATTTAGTTTAAAACAATTATTAGAAGCATTTTTAAGACATCGCCGCGAAGTTGTTACCAGAAGAAGTATTTTTGAACTACGCAAAGCACGTGAACGTGCTCATATATTAGAAGGCTTAGCGATAGCTTTAGCGAATATTGATAATATTATTAATCTAATTAAGACTTCGCAAAGCCCACAAGATGCCAAAGAAAAATTATTGACGCAAAACTGGCCAGCGATGCAATTGCACGCCATGCTTGCCAAAATTAGTGAAGAAGATTTAAATAATTCTAGACCAGGCGACCTGCCGGCAGGTTTTGGTTTATTAGACAATCAACACTACAAGCTATCTCCCGTACAAGCGCAGGCAATCTTAGATTTAAGATTACATCGACTCACAGGTCTAGAAAAAGATAAAATTATTAGTGAATATGAGAATTTATTATTACTCATAAAAGATCTTCTAGATATTCTCAATAATAAAGAACGATTACTAAAAGTTATAGATCAAGAGCTACTAGAAGTCAAAGAAGAGTTTGCTGATGTGCGTCGCACAGAAATCCAAAATAGTCAGGACGATATAGTTTTAGAGGATCTTATTGAAGAAGAGGATGTAGTAGTAACGCTTTCACACAAAGGCTATGTTAAATATCAATCTTTGAGTATTTATCAAACTCAAAAACGTGGTGGCCGTGGTAAAGCAGCAACCACTAAAAATGACGAAGATTTTGTTGATAAATTATTAATTGCGAACACTCATGACACTATTTTATGTTTCTCGAGTAAGGGCAAAGTGTATTGGTTAAAAGTGTATCAATTACCTCAGGCAACTCGTACAGCTCGTGGGCGTCCTATTATCAACCTGTTACCACTTGATAAAGATGAAAAAGTAAATGCTATTTTACCATTGAGTGCAAAACATATTGAAAATGGTAATGGTCACTTTGTTGTTATGGCAACTTCTTCAGGGTTAATTAAAAAAACCAGCCTGGAAGAATTCTCTAGACCAAGGGCAAGCGGTATTATAGCTATTGATCTTTTAGAAAATGATAAATTAGTTGATGTCAGTTTAACCGATGGAAAATATGACATTATGTTGTTTTCTAATTCGGGCAAGGCTATAAGATTTTCAGAAGATGCTGTGCGTCCTATGGGGCGAACTGCAAGGGGAGTAAGAGGAATAAAGATATCAGAAGATCAAGAGTTAATCGCTTTGATTACCTTATCAGAAAAACTTTGCAAAAACCCTGATTCTGAAGAAAATAACTATACTATATTAACAGCTACTGAAAATGGCTTTGGTAAACGTACAGCTATATCTGAATATCCAACCCATAATAGAGGTGGGCAGGGTGTCATTGCTATAGCAACTTCAGTAAGAAATGGTAAAGCTGTTAGCGCCATTAAGGTATCAGCAAGTGATGAATTAATGTTAATTAGTGATGGTGGAACTTTAGTTCGCACAGGTGTAGATGGTATTTCTCAGGTTGGCCGAAATGCACAAGGTGTCAGACTTATTAATTTATCCAATAGCGAAAAACTGGTAAGTGTGGCAAGAGTAGAAGATTAACTTGAGCAGCGAGATAAGCGTGCCACAACGCTGCAAAATGAAAGGCGAAGGGTATAGTGCAAAAAACATTCAATTTCTCTGCTGGGCCAGCTATGCTACCTATAGAGGTGATGCAGCAAGCTCAAGCAGAATTTCTTGATTTCTATCACGGCATGTCAGCGATGGAGATAAACCATCGTCACAATAGATTTAGCGAATTAATAGAAGAATTAAATAGCAATCTGATAAAGTTACTAAATATTCCTAGAAACTATAGGGTACTTTGGACGACAGGTGGCGGCACGTTACAGTTTTCGGCGATACCACTTAACTTATCCGGTGGTGGTTTTGATACTCAAAATAAAAATAAATATACAGCTGATTATTTATGCACCGGCCATTGGTCAAGGCGATCGGCAGAAGCTGCGCATAGATACATTCAAGTTAACAGTGTTATTAATCCAGAAGATAATACAGTATTTAACCAGAAAAACTATCAAGATTATTTATCTAAAGCGCCGTTATATTTATACTATACACCTAATGAGACTATTAGTGGTTTAAAGTTTCACTATATTCCTGATACATCTGGCTATACTAATAATCCACCACTGATTGCTGATATGACTTCTTGTATCTTATCAGAACCGATAGATGTCAATAAATTTGGCATTATTTTTGCTTCCACGCAAAAAAACATGGGTCACAGCGGTTTAACCTTAATTATTATTCGAGAAGATTTATTACAAGATAATCAATATATACCTGATGTTATTAATTATAAATTACTGAAGTGCATAAATCTATTTTAAACACTCCGCCTACTTATAATTTTTATACAACTAATTTAGTTTTAAAATGGTTGCTATCTAAAGGCGGTCTGTCTGAAATAGGTAGGCTAAATATTAAAAAAGCACAAAAGCTCTATAATTTTATTGATAATAGCGAGCATTATAATAATAATATTAACTCTGATAATCGATCGTTGATGAATGTTGTATTTTCTTTCAGAAATCTTCCTGCAAATAAAAACCTAAGCCAAGTTGAGCCGGCCTTTATTTCTGAGGCAGAGAATAATTTTTTATTCAATCTGGCAGGTCATCGGTCTGTTGGTGGTTTCAGAGCTAGTATTTATAATGCTATGCCAGAAGCAGGAGTAGATAGACTAATTGAATTCATGACAGCATTCTCTGCATTTTTAGACAAATGATATAACCTCAAGACTTATGATAAATTCGACGCAAAAGACCACAGATATTCCTATTATAACTATTGATGGCCCGGTGGGGTCTGGCAAAGGTAGTTTGGCCGTAATGTTGGCCAAGCATCTTAATTTTCATTTATTAGATAGTGGGGCTTTGTATAGGGTGTTAGCGTTAGCTATTTCCAAACAAGGGGTTGCAGTTGATGATGAGCAGGCTATTCAGAAAATGGCTGTGAATTTGAAGATAAGCTTTCGCGAGAAGAGAGTAGGTGAGCCCGCAGCGATAATATTAGACAATCAAGATGTTAGCGATGAAATTAGGCAGGAGCAGTGCGGCAGCTTAGCATCTGTGATTTCAGCCTACCTACCAGTGAGAGTTGCACTTATGGGGCGACAGCGAGAATTTCTAAAAAAACCTGGTTTAGTTGCCGATGGTCGCGACATGGGTACAGTAGTTTTTCCAGACGCTCATATTAAGTTTTTCCTGACCGCAAGCCAGGAAATAAGGGCGCAGCGCAGATTGCGGCAGTTGCAAGATAAGCCTTGTTCTGTTAATCTTACAAGTCTATTAGAGGAAATAAAAAGAAGGGATGAGCGCGATATTAATCGCTCCATTGCTCCTTTAAAGCCTGCAAATGATGCTATTGTTATAGACAGCTCTGATATGACCATTAATCAAGTCTTTAATAAGATGGTAGAAGTTATTAATAGTTCTGCTATATCTTCTTCTAATAGAACAGAGTAAATAAGCGCAGTATAACTCTTTGTTTTTACTGCATAATATCAACAACCGAAAAAAGAAATAAGGCTGTAGTATGCTAGTTTCAGCCCAGGAAAGACGTATGAGCGATAGTTTCGCAAAGTTATTTGAAGAGAGTTTATCACAAGTTAACATGAAACCCGGTGCAATTATCAAAGGTAAGGTTATAGCCGTTACTGATGATTTTGTTACTATGAACGTAGGTTTAAAGTCAGAAGGGATTATCCCGGTCGAACAATTTAAAGATGATCGCGGCACCATTGAAATTAATATTGGTGATATCGTAGACGTGGCTTTAGATGCAATTGAAGATGGGTTTGGTGAAACTCGTTTATCTCGCGAAAAAGCTAAGCGTTTTGAAGCATGGCAAGAGCTTGAAAAAGCATATGAAGAGAAGAAAACTGTTACTGGTATTATCAGTGGCCGCGTAAAAGGTGGTTTCACCGTTGAAATCGATACAGTACGCGCTTTCTTACCTGGTTCTTTAATCGATGTTCGCCCTGTCAAAGACAGCACGCCGTATGAAGGCAAAGAATTAGAATTCAAAATTATTAAAGTTGACCAAAAACGCAATAACATCGTCGTGTCTAGACGTTCACTAAATGAACCAGACAACAGCGAAGCACGTGAAAAGTTATTGAGTGAATTAGAAGAAGGTCAAAGAGTTAAAGGCGTTATCAAAAATCTTACTGATTACGGTGCGTTCGTTGACTTAGGTGGATTAGACGGTTTATTACATATCACTGATATGTCTTGGAAACGTATTAAACACCCTAGCGAAGTTATCAATGTTGGTGATGAAGTTGAAGTTAAAGTCTTAAAGTTTGATAAAGAGAAGAGCCGTGTATCATTAGGCTTAAAACAATTATCTAATGATCCGTGGAGCGTTATCCAAACTACTTATCCTTTAGAATCAAAAGTACAAGGTGTGGTAACAAATGTAACTGATTATGGTTGCTTTGTAGAGTTACAACCAGGCGTTGAAGGTCTAGTACACGTATCTGAAATGGATTGGACTAACAAAAATGTTCATCCTAGTAAGATTGTTTCTCCAGGTCAAAAAGTTGAAGTTATCGTATTAGAAATCGATGAAGAACGTCGTCGTATTTCTTTAGGTATTAAACAATGCGCTGCTAATCCATGGCAAGCATTCGATGCTAAGCATCAAAAGGGCGAAGTTATCACTGGTCGTATTAAATCGATTACAGATTTTGGTATCTTTGTTGGTTTAGATGGTGATATCGACGGTTTAGTACATTTATCGGACATTTCTTGGAATTCTGCTGATGAAGAATTGATTCGCGATTTCAAAAAAGGTCAAGAAATCAAAACAGTATTGCTTTCTGTAGATCCTGAACGTGAAAGAATTTCATTAGGTATTAAGCAATTAGAGCAAGATAAATTTAGCACTTATGCTAATGATTTTACTAAAGGTACAATCGTTAAGGGTAAAGTTACTGAAGTAACAGCTAAACTTGTTAAATTACAGTTAGCTGATGGTGTTGAAGGTACTATTAAAGCTGGTGAGCTTGCAAGAGAACGTGTAGAAGATGCGCGTAATCATGTGCAAGAAGGTGATGAAATTGAAGCGAAAATAGTAAATGTTGATCGTAAAACAAGAGCTATTTCTTTATCAGTTAAAGCTAAAGAAACGCAAGATGAAGCACAAGCGGTTAAAGACTTTAATAGTAATCAATCAGGTAATGTATCTGTAACTTCTTCTTTAGGTGATTTACTTAAAGAAAAAATGAGAAATACAAAAACTGAAGACTAAGATCCAGATTTTTTGGGATGGGATCTTCCCTTTCGGGGGAGGTTCCACACCAAAAATATCCTCTAAAATCATTAAGGAAAAGGAATTCATGACCAATTACATATCCCTTATTTGTTGTTCTTTTTTAGTTTTACTAAATTTTAACTCCTATGCTGCAGGTTCTGTATCCCACTCAAGTCCAACAGAAATTACAAGTAAAATATATACCTTGAGTAATGCTCCCAAAACTAATTCAGCTGAGGCTACAGAAGTTGGTACTATAACCTTTAAGGATGCCCCTAATAACGAGGGTCTAAGCATTCAAACTAAATTAAAATTACCGAAAGTTAAAGCTGGAACATATGGTT
>CAYLXL010000033.1:0-1442 GCA_964387745.1 uncultured Gammaproteobacteria bacterium
TGTTTTTGCCTCATTATTTTTTGCCAAAGTGTGATTTAATATGATTCAACTCGCATGTCGAAAATAGCTATTCCATAGTTTGACGCCAAGCTAACACTCTGGTATCATTGACTATATTTTATTCTGGATATCGAGACTACAACAATGGCACATAACAATATTACTCAACAAAACAGAGACTTAGTAGCTAAAATTAGAATGTGCTCAGGCATCATAGCAGGCAGTTTATTTTTCCTCTACTTGTCTAGCCACATCATCCTCACTGTGTCATTGGCGGCTAATATTAGCTTACTTAAGATACTCGTGGCAGCTACTCTGCTTAATCCACTTTTCTTAGCGACAGCAGCTTTATCAGTTTTTATTGGAATTACGACTGCACTTGTTACATCTCATGTACTTTTAACAGCAGTTTCGGGATTTAAAAAATTATTTACTAATAACCCTCCTGCTAGAGACGAAGCTACTGCTCCCGATGAAGCAACAAGATCTATAAGATCTACCAGACCCGATAGGATAAACGATTTAACTAATAATCCTTCAGTTGTAAAAAGACTTTATACGTGGTTATTTGCAGTAAGACAAAATACTCCAGCACGTAGCGAGACTGTAATTGAATCAGCACAAGCGACACTCCATCCAGGTCCTGAAACGCCTAGTACTTAATTAAATCTAAATCAATAAACTATTTATGAACAAAACTATAGAGGTAACAATATATGTCAAAAACCAACTCAATTATTGCAGCGATACTAACAGGATCTATTGCTTTGCGCATTATAGCATCAATATTCTTCATTAGCAGCTATAAAATTAGCCTTTCTCACATCCTTGGTTTTATCACCAGTTTTTATGATATCCTACTTTTCGTACATAGTTGTTAAAAATAAAGAGTTCAACTTCACACATTTCTGCCATTACTGCGTCTTGGCGATAGCAACAACATTATTTAGCGGAGCAATAGCCAAGCTTATCTTAGCGCCAGCGTTAGTACCAGCACTTATGATGTTTGGAGGCGCGGCAATAGTTGGTGGTGCAACATTTCTAGTTAGTATTGGAATATCAATGTTAATAGCAAGATATAACGCTCCTGAGAAGTCAGTGAGTCAGGCTTATCGACCACCAGCAGCAGCTTATGCAACTCCACTAAAAGCTACTCATCAGTCTACACCAGGAAACACACCGGGCACTAATCGTCACGTGACTTTTGCAAATCCTCTTTTTCCAGCAACTGAAGTATCAGATAAACTTTCTGCCCCAAAATTAACACTGGGACAGTAAAATAATAATATGTTAAGAACAGTGACCGCACTGTTCTTTTTTTACTAATATTGATAGACTTGTGTATCGGATTACTTCTCACTCAATTCTATAAGGATGTAGGATGTTCAAATTATCTAAATTATCTAAATTATCTAAATTATCTAAATTATCTAAATTATCTA
>CAYLXL010000033.1:1542-24774 GCA_964387745.1 uncultured Gammaproteobacteria bacterium
AAATTATCTAAATTATCTAAATTATCTAAATTATCTAAATTATCTAAATTATCTATTAGAATCAAAATCTTTTTACTTATCCTAACATGCTCAGTTCAAGGTTGGGCATTTATTTCTACCAATTCAATCTGCTCAAAATATTATAATATAGATCAGTGTATAAACTCATATGACCAATGTTTTTGGGACTATCGAAGCAATAGATGTGTGGACAGTTATCAGGATTCATCTAGTTATACATGTGGTTTTTATTATGAATCTGTTGAGTGTCGCGAAAATAATTGTTTTTGGGATGAATTAGAAGGCTTGTGTAAAGCCCGCAAAACGTAATAACTCAGAGCCGGACGCAGATCTGATATTACCACTTATCCCGCAAAGCTCTTAACGCAATAAAAACATCTTTTTCTGTTAGAGTATTTTTATCTTTATTTACTGGAAGATTGTTAATAATTGACTGCTGATTCAAGCGAAAAAAAGCATTAATCTTTTTTTCAATACCCATATCTGTAACAATAAAGTTTTTATCTGCATCGTTCATAGCCATATACTCAGCCAGTAATTTCACAGCATATTCATTGCCAGTCTCAACTGACAAAGTAAAATTAAGATTATTCTGTAAATAATCATGACCGGGGTAAATCAAAGTACGATCAGGAAGTTTTGCTAGTATTTCACTAAAAGTTGTATACAGAGCATTTATATCACCACTGAAACAGCGGCCCGTTCCTGCATTAAATAATGTATCTCCGGAAAATATTGCAAGCTGATTATCAGGTTCTCTTTTAGAAGTGTCGGTAGCTAATAGACAAATATGCGCCATTGTGTGACCGGGAGTATCAAGAATTTCTAATTTGACTTGTTCACCCAGAGCCAAAACATCTCCCCTTTTAAGACCTTTAGTAGCGCCTGGAATACGATCTACAGCACCATGATGGCAATAAACTATAGCATTAGTTTCTTCTATTAGCTCTAAGTTACCTTCTGTATGATCATGGTGTTCATGTGTATTAATAATATATTTAATTTTGTAATCTTTATTTTTGACAACGTTTAGAATTAAATCAACCCTCAACGGATCAATGACTATAGCTTCTTTTGTGGCCTCACAGGCTATTATGTAATTAAAGTTCCTAAGATAGTTATAACAAAATATTTGTTCGACGATCATATTTTATATGGCTTCTAGATATTCAATCATTAACTGTATACGTTTTTGATTGTTGTATTCATTGATATCTAGCTTATACACAATTTTGACTTTATATAACTTTTGATTAAACCAGTTTAAATCTGCACAATTGAAAATAATAGCATCAATATTACCACCAAGATAATCTTTATGAGGCTTTAATTTAAAGCTCATATGAACGTCAGCCAAGATTCGTTGCTCAGAAACGATAAACTCACCTGTAAAGCTAGGCTCAGTAAAATGCTGTCCCCATGGTTCTGCATTTTTTAATAGATCTGTTAAGTTTAATAAATCTAAGTTATTCTCATAAAAGTCAATTTCACCATCAGTTTTAAATTTTCCTCTGATATCAGCAATATTCAAAATTTTATTTATTTCTTGATTAAATAATTGTGTGAAAGTTTCTAAATTAGACTTTTTAATAGTCAACCCAGCTGCCATAGCATGACCACCAAATTTTAAAATCAAATCAGGATTATTAGTTGCTATAATTTGTAAAACATCGCGTATGTTAACACCCTCAACTGAACGACATGATCCCTTAATATAAACATCATTATCTTCGGCGAAAACAATTACTGGCCTATAGTATAAATCTTTAATTCGAGCAGCAATAATACCAATAACCCCTTGATGCCAGTTTGGATTAAATAAACAAAAAGCAATAGGTAAATTATTATTATCTAACTCTATGTTTTTGATGAGTGATAGTGCCTCAAGCTTCATATCTCGTTCTATAGCTTTGCGCTCAATATTTAGAGCGTCTAAGTTTTCAGCCATGCTAAAAGCTGTCATAGGATCTTCTGCTAATAAACATTCGATACCTAATGACATGTCATCTAGTCTACCTGCAGCATTCAATCTTGGTCCAATGGCAAAGCCTAAGTCACTCGCAACTATATTTTTGTGATTACGCTTGGCTATTTTTAATAAAGCGCGGATACCAATACGACACTGACCTGATCTAATCCTATTTAATCCATTATGGACTAATACACGATTATTATAATCAAGCGGGACCACATCTGCTACTGTACCTAGTGCGACCAAATCCAGAAACTGTGCCATATTTATATCAGTTAAATTATTTTGCGCAAACCAATTGATATCTCTTAAACGTGAACGTAAAGCTAATAGGACATAGAATATTACACCCACCCCTGCCAAGTTTTTACTAGGAAATGTGTCTGTCCGAAGATTGGGGTTGACTATCACATTTGCTGTAGGAAGGTTCTCCCCTTGCATATGATGATCAGTCACTAAAACATCAATATTTTTTGATCTAGCTAAAGCAATACCATTTAAACATGCTATACCGCTATCTACAGAAATAATTAAATTAGGGCTAAGCTTAGCAGCAGATTCAATCAGCTCGACACTTAAACCATAACCATACTCAAATCTATTGGGAACTAAATAACTTATATCAACGCGGAGTTGACGAAAGAAATCAACAGCTAATGCAGTACTAGTTGCTCCATCACCATCAAAGTCACCTATTATTAAAATTTTATTTTTATTGTTTATATGATTTATAATTAAATCAACAGCAGCATCAATATTACTTAGCAGCTTAAATGATAATAAATTCTTCAGCTCTTTTTCTAATTGCTGTTTACTAAACACTCCTCTAGCTAAGTAGACTTTTTGTAAGAGTGGGTGTAAGTCTTGCAGATCATGCTCAACATCGGGTATGTTTCGAGATAAAATTTCAACAGCCATAATAAGTTTTTATAGTAATTTATGAAGTTCTTCTAGATTAGGTTTTATTGTTATAATCTGCTTGGTGATATCAATATTATTTAGTATAACATCAGGATCTTTTAATCCATGGCCTGTTAATGTGCAAACAACGGTGGAGTTCTCTGGTATTTTTTGATTGTTATAATCTTTATATAATCCAGCTAAACTTGCAGCAGAAGCAGGCTCGCAGAATATACCTTCGTAGGTTGCTAGCATTTTCTGCATATCTAATATTTCATCATCACTCACTGATTCGAACCAGCCAGCAGATTCTTTAACAACATTATGAGCTGCACCCCACTGTTGCGGGTTGCCGATTCTTATAGCTGTAGCTATTGTCTGAGGAGTATCAATTGGCTTTCCCAGGATAAACGGCGCGGCCCCGGCAGCTTGATAGCCGAGCATTTTAGGGCGAGATTTAATAATTTGATTATTAAAATAATCACTATAACCCATCCAATGGGCTGTAATATTACCTGCATTACCTACAGGTAAACAATGATAATCCGGAGCACAATTATTCAATTGTTCACATACTTCAAAAGCAATTGTCTTTTGACCTTGCAAACGATAGGGATTGATAGAATTGACTGTGACTATATCACCATTATCTTCTAAGGATTTAACCAACCTCATAGCATCATCAAAGTTGCCATCGATCTGAATTATTTGGCTGCCAGCAATAATAGCCTGCACTAACTTACCACGAGCAATTTGGCCCGAGGGTATCAGGACTATAGCCTTAAGATTAGCCCTGGCTGCGTACGCAGCAGCAGCTGCTGAAGTATTCCCGGTTGATGCGCAGATAACAGCTTTAACATTTTCATCTAAATATGCAGCAGTGATCGCTGCAGTCATGCCTCGATCCTTAAAAGATCCGGTAGGATTCATGCCCTCAAATTTTATATAGATATTAAGATCGATGTTTAATTTGGCTGGCAAATTGCTTAATTTTAATAATGGGGTATCACCCTCGCCAAGAGAAATAATTCGAGTATTTTCTTGTTTAAAAATTTCCGGTAAATAAGCTAAATATTTACTCAGTAAGCATGTTTTCATGGTTTTAGTCAATTACCCTAATGTAACTGCATGCATCAATATACCTATGCTCTGATAAAATTGCATGTAGCTTTTGCATTGTTGTACCGAGTATAACATTTGTTAATAAAATAATATATGTACGCTCAGCTGTATGCCCTTGACTTGCTATATTCGAATAAAAAGATTTTGAAATATGGACCTCTTGTTTTTTAGCTATGCTAACTAATTCTGCAACTAAATCATTTTTAACATATGTTTTATCGCATAAGCTTATTGTTATAAAGAAATTAAACTCCGTATTATCGATTGACATCAAATCAAATTTATTAGTTAAACCCGCATAAAAATCTAGATCTAAATTCTTTGTTTCTATAATATTCCAGAGATCTGCTAATATACTCGCAGCAGTTGCATCACCGCCTGCGCCCGGACCAGTGTAATTGCTTACCCCTAATATACTTGAGTCTAATTGGATAATATTATCCACGCCGTTTATTTCTGAAATCAAATTATTTTTATTGATCAAAGCTGGAAAGGTCGCGAGCAACATAGCATTTCCAATTCGCATACCATAAACAATAGGCTTAATCACGTAACCTAATTTATCTGCATGGCGCATATCTATCAATGTTATCTTAGCTATACCTTCTCGGTATAGTTTGTTGAACATTGTTTTATTTAAGATATACGATGGCTCTAATTTAAAAGCCAATGTAGCAATTATACTGCACTTGTAAGCAGAATCGTAACCGTCTATATCATAAGTAGGGTCACTTTCGGCAAAACCTAATTTTTTTGCGTCATCAAGAGATTTATTAAAAACAGCGTTATTCAACCACATACTGCTCAAAATATAATTACTAGTACCATTACATATACCAAGAAATTTTGAAATTTTATTAGCATTAAAACTGGTTATTAATGTTCTAATAATAGGTATGCCACCACCAACACTTCCCTCAAAAGCTATAGGTGTATGTGTATTTTGAGCGAGAGCAAAAATTTTATCACCGTGTAAGGCTAATACTGCTTTATTAGCTGTAATGACAGATTTTCCATTACTTAAAGCAGTCAAAATATAATCCAGAGCAGGAGTCTCACCACCTATCAATTCAATAATAATATCAATAGTCTTATCTGCTAAGATCTTATTAGCATCCGTGGTCAGATTGATACCGGTTAAATCAAGATCGCGTTTTTTATCGAGGTCATTGACTACGATGTCAGTAATTCGAGCAATACTTGGGTCGATACTATGTTTCCATATTTTTAGGACTGAACTTCCTACTGTACCTAAACCTAACATTGCGACTTTAATCATAGATCTGTAATTAAATATATTTATTGCTTAATAATATTTTTTAATGCCTGCAGTATTTTTCTTAAGCCAAACTACCGATAGCATTGTATATTTGTTATATTAAATTATACTTCAAAGTGTAGTATTATAAAAATAATAATAATAACTTATTGATAGATCACTTTTATGGCTGATAATAACAATCACAATCCTGAAGAAATAGAATATCACCGTCAGGACCAGCGTAAACATTACAGAATCAATACTCCATTCTGGGTAAAAGTTGAAGGTAAGACTTATAAAACAGATAATTGGAGTGTCGGCGGTCTATCTTTAGATAATTTTCACCGTGAGATTGGTCCTGGTGAAGTTATAGAACTTAAGATTCTGATTAAATTCCAAGATTTCAATGTCGGGTTTGATGCTAAAGCCAAAGCGGTTAGTACAGACAAAAATAAAACACGTCTTAAATTTATCGAGCTATCTGAAAGAAGCAAAAATATTTTACAATTCTTCAGTCAAAGTATCATCTCAGGACAAATGGTCGATGTAGAAGACGCCATAAAAAGAATTGATATCCCTATTAACTTACAAGAAGAAAATATTGATGACGCTAGAAGTGATAAACCGCCGTTTTTACGTTTGCCATTAAAGACTCTATTTTTCACCCTATTCTATTTAACCGCTGGGATTTTATTAATACTCTATATATCTCTTGTACTTTATTCAAACTTTGTTCATATGAAAATTGAATCAGCTGTAGTTAGCGCCCCTACGGAGACTATTGTTTCACCGTTCGAAGGTAGCATTACTAAGCTTCATGTAGAACGTTATCAGGCGGTAAAAGATGGAGACCCGTTAGTTACTTTAAGAGATTACGAACTTGAACAGGAAATTGAAGTTGAAAAAACTAATTTAGCTAAAATCAAAGCTGAAGCTACTGTACGCTTAAAAGAATATGATTCTGAAAAAAGAGAACTCAATATTTATAATCAAGTTGGTAAGAGCAGGCTTAAACAAGCAAAGGCTAACTTGCAAGCAACGATTGAGCGGCTACAAAATGCAACTGCGCAGCACGAACGCGCAAAAAAATTATATGCTAAACACTATATAGCTAAAGCAGTTCTTGATAAAGCTGAAGCTGATCATGACAGCCTAGTACACGAAGTCGATGCAGCTAAACATGCTTTAGGTGTCGAAGTAACAGCAATGCAATTAATCACCAGCGGTCATTATTTTAGTCGCGATGAAGTAAAAGGTGATGTGCCGCAACTTAAAGCAGCAGCAGAACAAGGCTTGCGGGATGTTGCAGCTTCTGAAAAACGTATTGCTGCGTTATTAAAACAAATGACCTCAAGAACATTATATGCACCTTTTGATGGTGAGATCATTGGCATTTTCAGATCTGAAGATAATACTGTCAGTAATGGCGATAATTTAATGATGATCGAACGCAATGAAATGCGTACTATTACAGCTTTCTTAACACAAGACGAACTAGTAGAGGTTAAAGCTGGTCAAGAAGTGTCAGTGTATATCCCTGCCCTCAAAAAACGTTACCAAGGTACTGTTAGCAAAATAGACAGAACCGAAGGCTTCTTAGATGAAGTAGATAGCGAATACAGACCTCGTACGATCAATGACCGCAGTGCAAAAGTTGAAGTTACTTTAAATGACTTCACATTAGAATCTGCTCGCAAGGTATTACGTCCTGGTATGCCTTCGATTATTTATATTAAACGTTCATTAATGGATGGCATAAGAAGCAGATTGCAACTATATTTCTCACCTGCAAATGATCCTAAACAAGATGCTTCAGGTATACCTAATATAGAACCCAAAAAAGCTGTGATAGCACCCAAAACAAACTTTAAAGTACATGAATCAACCAGGGATAAAACAGTAATCAAAAAACCAATCCCACAATTGAGTGAATAATATTTTATGTCAAAATGTAATATTAGCGTATTTGGTATGGGGTATGTAGGATGCGTTACTAGTAGTTGTTTAACGCATTTACAGCATCAGGTCATAGGTATTGATATCTGTCAGCAAAAACTAGACTGTATCGCACAAGGGCAAGCTCCAGTAAAAGAGCCATTACTTAATGAATATATGACCTTGGGTATCAATAATAAATTATTAAGCGTTAGCAATAATCCTAATGAAGTCATAGCTAAAACAGATGTAACTTTTATTTGCGTAGACACCCCTTCTAATTTAGATGGCAGTTGTAACCTTAATCCTGTTAATAAAGTAATGCAAGACATAGGTCTTGCTCTAAAGAAAAAATATTCTAATAGTACAAATAATAATAAACATATAATTATTGTTAGAAGCACCATTCCTCCTGGAACAATGGAAACTATAATTATTCCATTACTAGAAAAATATTCTAATCTGAAAGTAAATTTTGATTTCTTTGTATGTTTTCATCCTGAGTTTTTGCGTGAAGGCACAGCTATTTCAGATTTCTTTAAACCAGCCAAATACATAATCGGTGAATCTGATAACCCTATTAGTACCACGGCTTCTAATAAGCTTATAGATATATTAAATCTTGATGTTAATGACCGAAACACTAATATTATCAAAACTACATTTAAAACGGCTGAATTAGTAAAATATACTGACAATGTCTGGCATGCTGTTAAGGTTACTTTTGCTAACGAAATTGGTACTATTGCTGAAAAATTTAATATTGATGCTCGTGAACTAATGGCTATTTTTTGCGCTGATCGAAAATTAAATATATCAGAACACTATCTTAAACCAGGTTTAAGCTATGGTGGTTCTTGTTTACCTAAAGATCTCGAAGGGCTTAAAAACATAATCAAAAACTATAATATTAGTTTACCCCTATTGAACTCGATTGATGAAAGCAACAACGCACATATTAATCGAATCTATAATTTCATCAATCAACATGCTCAAGGCAAAATAGGCTGGTATGGTATAACTTTTAAAGATAATACTGATGATTTAAGAAATAGCGTGCATTTAGAGATTCTTTCAAAACTAAGCAATAGCCATGATGTCAAATTTACTGATTATAACTTAGACCTAAAAAAACTAATGGTTAGTCAAGATACATTATTGAAAACCAAAATGCCTAACTACCTTGATCTTCATATAGAAAACTTTTTGGAATTATTAAATCATTCTGATACGCTAATTATTGGTCATGCTATCCCAAATAGAAATTATAAAGCTGGTATAATCAATCATTCTAGAGTGTTAAATATTATCGATTTAACTGATAGTAATATGGACCTATTAAACAGCAAACATCATTATCAATATATATTTGATCGCTCAGCTGATAGCAAGATTTAAAACCTGCTTTCTAAAACTCTCGCTTCTTCTTCTAGCATAATGGGAATTCCATCACGTATAGGGAAAGCAAGCTTATCATTGATACATATTAATTCTTGAGCGTCTTTTTGATAATCTAATTTTGCCTTACAAATAGGACAGACTAATATTGCTAATAATTTTTTATCTAACATATGTTATCTATTGCCACTTCTTTATTGTTTTCTTTATTGTTTACTTTAGTATTTTCTATATTTTTATTAACGAAAGCTAGACTTTTTTCACTGAATCTTTTGATAAACTCTTCTGAAAGCAGAAACTCTACTTTTAGAAAATAAATATTATGATAATTAACAATGTCACTCTCAAGCTCTTTGATTTTGACGGCGTCTTTCTCAGTGGTTAATATAACAGCATTATCTAATAATAATCTATTAAGCTCTTGGGATGTATGATTAAAATGATCGGGGTATTTATGGGTGATAATTTTTTCAATTTTGAGCTTTCCCAGTAAATCAATAAAGCTCTCGTTGTTACCGATTGCCGATATAGCATGCACAGTCTGTTTAGTATCCTGTAAAAAACTCAAATCACTCTTTAAGTTGGATTTTAAATTTATAAACCCAAGAGACCTAAGAGTTTTATTTAATACAAAATCTACTTGCTCTAATCTATCTAATGGTTCCCTTAGCGGGCCTAGCGGTAGTAATTCTTCATTACCAAATTTTCGATTAGGGTCAATAACACAAATCTCTAAATTGCGATCTAGTTTATAATGCTGTAGGCCATCATCAGAAACAATAATATTACATAGCTGGTTATTTTGTAAGTATTCAACGGCAGAGACTCTGTTTTGTCCGACAACAATAGGACATAATGTATTGTTGTAAATCAACTTGGCTTCATCACCACATTGAAGACTAGAAGTAGTATTTTGGACTATATTAATTATATCTTCATGTTTATTAAAATGGTTATTAAAATTGTTATTAGAACCATAACCTCTTAAGATAACTGCTGGACGCAACCCTAGAGTTTTCAGTAATTTAACCAGTGCTATAACGAGCGGGGTTTTACCATTACCGCCTACGGTTAAATTACCTACTACTATAACGGGTATCTGAGCGCGATAAGATGATAAAATCTTATGCTTATAAGCATACATTCTGCATTTAATAATTATTTTATATATTATTGCTAAAGGTTTCAGCAATATATACCATAAGTTATATACGAGTTTTTTTGAAAAACTATTAGTTTTTTCCGGATACCATATCGCTAAAACTCGCTGCTCTAGAGACATTAAACTAGCACTTCCCTATTATTATCTACAGCATATTCGTTATCAAATTGTAATTTGTACAATTTAGAGTAACTGCCATTTTTCGCTAGTAGCTCACTGTGTGTACCTGTTTCTATTATCCGCCCACTGTCCATAACTACTATTAGATCACTATTTATAATAGTTGATAGTCTATGTGCTATCACTAAAGTTGTTCTATTAGCCATTAAATTATCCAAAGCTTGCTGGATCTCACGTTCTACTTTACTATCTAAGGCTGAAGTAGCTTCATCTAAGATTAGGATAGCAGCGTCTTTATAAATTGCACGAGCGATGGCTAGTCGTTGTCGTTGACCGCCAGACAACAAAATACCATTTTCACCTATAAGAGTATCAAAGCTGTTTGGTAAGTTGGTTATAAACTCATAAGCACCGGCGGCTCTAGCTGCCGCGATAACTTGATCCATATCTATAATACTTTGGCCATATGCGATGTTGCTAGCGATCGTATCATTAAACAAAACTACATTTTGAGAAACAATAGCCATCTGATCTCGTAAATTAGCTAATTTATAATCTTTAATGTTGATATCATCTAAATAGATATCGCCAGTATAATTATCATAAAATCTTGGTAATAATTTAATCAACGTCGATTTGCCTGCGCCAGAATGCCCAACAAAAGCTACAGTTTGTTTGGCTTTAATTTCTAAATTAATGTTATCTAAAATTAGTGCGGATCTATTAAGATAGTCGAAAGTTATGTTTTTGAATTGAATCTTACCTGGAGCTTTGCTGACGCTGTAAGTACCATTATCAACTTCTGGAGGTAACGAAGTGATGGCAAAGATGCTTTCGGCAGCGGCTAGGGCACGCTGCAAATAGACGTTGACATTAGTAACCTGTTTGATTGGCTTTAAGATGGCTGCCATGCCCATAAAGATAGCGGAAAAAGCCCCAGCACTTAAACCAGGATCAACTTTCCCAGTTAAAGCCACATACAACGTTAAAGCTAAGGCAGTGCCTCCAATAACTTGTACTGTAGGAACACTAATAGCTTTTACCAAAGCTTGACGCATTTCTCTTTTATTATAGTGTTTTAATACTTGATCGACTCTGTTAGTAATAAATTCATAACCACCATAGATTCTAATCTCTTGCTGACCATCAATCCCCTCTCGAATGTTATGCATGACGACGCCAATAGCGTCTTGAGTTCGATGGCTAATTTTCCGATAGAGCTTATTAATAACAACGAACAATATACCCATAATTGGTCCGCAGATAAAAAACACTAAAGTTAATCGCCAACTCGTATAAAGCATGCTGGCGAAAAGAAAGACGATTAAAAAACCTTCCCGAACAACATCAACAACTATATCAGTGCAAGCTTTATTTAATTGATCAGCATTATAAATAATCTTTGAGAGTAGCTCGCCAGAATTATGATTATCAAAAAAGCTGGTAGGTAAATTTAAATATTTCTTAAATAAATCTGAGCGAATATTAAGTATTAATCTGCGCGAAACCCAGGCCATGCCATAATCAGAAATAAACCCAAAAGCACCTCGGATTAAAAATAACAGGGGTATTAAAAACGGCAAATATTTAATAAACTCATAGTCGCGAGCGACTAAGCCTTTATCAACTAAAGGCTGCATGAGCGTAATGATATAGGCATCTACTCCTGAATGACAGACACTGGCAACTATAGATAATAAAAATAGTGGCCACATTGGTTTTACGTAGTTGAATAGCTTAAAGTATAGCTCTTTACTGTTTAGCTTGTTAGCCATGGGTGATTATTCAATAATAAATTTATTGGATAATAACATATTCTATATGGTCTGTCGTGGGGTAGTCAGGTTAGGATGCCTCAAAAGCACAGACATTGGGATTAGAGCAATGCCCATACTTATTAGCTAAATAGTCTTTAAATTACTTAATCCGGTCTTTAATACTATCTACTAGCTTGACTGATTCTTGCTGCATACGGAACGCGATTTCATCTAGTCTGCGTTGAAAAGTACGGTAGCAAACCAGGCTTGGTATAGCGATAACTAAACCTGCTGCCGTAGTAATCAAAGCGGTAGCAATCCCACCTGCCATAGTATTAGGATTGCCTATTCCTGACTCAGTTATTACAGAAAATACTTGGATCATCCCTATAACTGTTCCTAACAGACCTAATAAAGGCGATACTGCAGCTATCGTGGCTAGTAAATTTAAATTACTTTCTAAATTATGAATAATATTACGTCCTGTATTTTCTAGCTCATGTAAGATAACCGCCCGTTCTTTTTTAATATTGGTAATCGCAACGATTAATAACTGACCTAAAGGGGAGCTGTTTTGAATTTCATTAAGTTTCTCTTGTGATAATGTCTTATTCTTAAGATCAAAAATAATGGTCTCATTTAATCCTGCTGGCACGACTTTATTGTAGCGCAGCTTCCATGACCGCTCGATGATAATAGCCATCGCAAAAACTGAACAAATCACTAGAGGAACCATCACCCAGCCACCAGCTATTAAGATACTTAACATAATTTTTTCCTTAAAATAAATCTTTGAATTAACTTAACTATAGTTCAAAACTGTCTATTTACCCTACCCGCGCAGTGTCAATATTTATCTTGTCATTTGCTACATGAACCCTAAGAGCGCCATTAACGTCTGTTCTATATATTTTAATACCCAAGCGGTTATATCTTTCTATAATAGCATCATTAGGAAGTCTGTAAATATTATCTTGACCGACGCTGATTAAAGCATACTTAGGGTTTACTTGTTTGATAAACTCAAGAGATGAAGATGTTTTGCTACCATGATGCGGGACTAGTAAAAGATCTGCCTGAAAGTCTTTTAGGTTTTCTAGAATATACTTTTCAGTTTTTTGTTCGATATCGCCAGTTAATAAAATAGCAGTATGTTTATCAGCAACCTTTAGGACACAAGAGCTATTATTTTTTAGGTAGTCTTGTGTTTCAGCTGTTTTGATAAAAGTAAAAGTAACGCCATCCCATTGCCAAGTTAAATTATTATTACAATAATCTGTTTTAATGTTATATTTGTTAGTCACTTTTTTGTTGTCATTGATACTACTGCTATAAAACAATTTAATATTCTTTGGTCTAATGTTTGTAATAATACTGTCTAAATTTGCGCTGTGATCTAAATCCCAATGGCTGATTACCAGCATATCTAACTGTGAATTATTCTCTAATAGCGAATTAGTAACAACTTTGTCACTAATATAATTATTTAATAATTTAGGGCCGGTATCATATAGTAATTGGTGGCTTTTGGTTTTTATTAATACAGACAGGCCCTGGCCTACATCCAAAACATCAATAATTACTCCAGGCTTTTTTTCGAACTGGGTGTGAATATTAAAATAGATCAAGAGGCTCAGTATACTAGCAGGCAGTTTTAATGGTATGCCGCGAGGAGCTAATATTAATCCCAAAACTAAAGTTAATAATAACAAATCAAAAAAGCTATAATAAAAATAATTCTGTGAAAATAAATTTAGGCCACCCCAATCAGTAACTGTAGGCTTCTGCAAAAAATTTAAACAAAACATTAAATTATCTAATATAAAATTAACTAAGTTTAAGCAAGAAACTATTAATTTACCCAAGATAAAGCTATCCATAAGACAACTTACTAGTACTATAAATAATATAAATAACAATAACGGAATAGTTAATAAATCAATCACTGGGATAGCAATAATATTAGCTATTACATAAAGCAAAGATAGCTTATTAAAATAAAATATTGTTATAGGGATCAAAGCAATAAATACTTTAGTACAAACTTCACTGTGAGAAATTAAATATTTTTTAAATTTTTCTTGTATTTTTGTATGTTCTAAATTTAACTGATTGCCTTGTTCATTTGTATACATGTACAACAGCCAAAATGTTGCAGTATAACTCAACCAGAAACTGGCTGATATAATAGACAATGGATCATAAATTAAAACAAAAAATAAGCATAAACCAAAAATATTAATACTATGAATTCTTGAACACATGAGTTGCGTATAACAGCATACCGTAGTAGCAATTAAAGCTCTTTGTATAGGAACCGAGAAGCCAGCCAGAAAGCTATAAAAAAATGTTATCAACCATGCAATAGTTAAGCTCCACCTGTTTTTATTAATCTTAAATAAATATAACCTCTCAAACCATAGAGTCTGGAATATTTTAGTGATCAGCATAAAAACTAATGTGATATGCATACCAGAAATCGCAATCAAATGCCCTGTCCCCGTGTTTAAAAAAGCCTGTCTCTGGTCTTGCGTCAGATAACCCTCCTCACCAAATAAGAATGCTAATATAAGGCCATTATTTGCGAATTGACGACTGTAATACAAAAACTTATCGCATAAGATTTGTCTTACACTAGTCTCATTAGACACAAATTCAATATCTTTAATCGATACGCCTTTTAAGAAATTTCTTTTCTGTCCGCCGTCAAATATACTGTTAGTAATAAAATTAATCGGGAGTTTCCTGAGCTGTAATTTTGTTTTGAAAGCAATTTTTTGATTTTGCTTAAGATTGATAGATGTACTCTCATTGTATAAATTCAGATAAGAATAATTTGAATTTAAAATATTATTGATGTTGTTTATTTTTATTACGTAATGCGGATCAATTGATTGTACTGTGCCTGTAATTTGAACTGGTTTATTATATAAAAAACTAACGAGCCATCGTTCACGAGTGATCTGATAATTAGAGTAACTTGCTAACGATAAGCCAATTAGGTAAGAAATTAATGAAATCGAATATTTATTTTTTGGCCAAACAATCAAATTGAATATTATTAATAACGATAAAATTTTGTAATTTGGAATATGTGAATAACAATAAGATGAGAGACAATCGCTGAGGAATATAAGACTGTAGATGAATAGCATGTGCAGACTGATTGATACATGTAATCAAGTCATTATACACGCCAGGGTTTATATGCTCAATAATTAATCTTAATACTTAGGATTTCTATCCGACAATGTCCCATGATTAAGATAATAAACTTTATCCAATTGTTCCGCCAATCGATGATCATGCGTAACTAAAACTATACTGGTATTACTATCTTTGTTCAGATCAAGAAACAACTGAAATACACGCTCAGCATTTTCTTCATCTAAATTACCTGTAGGCTCATCTGCTAAAATACATTTAGGCTTTGTTATGAGAGCACGTGCGATGGCGACACGTTGGCGCTCTCCGCCTGAGAGCTCACTTGGACGATGCCCTAACCTATCAGCAAGATCTACTTTAAACAAACACTTTTCTGCAAGTTCTAAAGATGATTCAAATTCTTCACCTCTAATCAATAATGGCATAGCAACATTTTCAACTGCAGAAAACTCAGGCAATAAATGATGGAACTGATAAACAAAACCTAAATACTTATTCCTGATTTCCGCGCGACTATTTTCATTTTGACCATTTAATTCATACTTACCAATATTAATAACGCCACTAGTTGGATTATCTAAGCCTGCTAATATATGCAATAAAGTTGATTTACCTGAGCCCGAAGAACCTAAAATGGCTACTTTCTCACCCTTTTGGATATTAAAGTTTAAGTCATTTAGGATTCTTAACTCACTCGTGCCGTCATTATATATTTTTGAGACATTCCTAGCACTAATCAAATAATTACTCATTTCTTAAAGCCTCTATAGGTAAAATTTTACTTGCACGATACGACGGTAGAATTGTTGCTAAAACACAAATTACTAAAGCGCAACAAAAAATCATTGTAACATCAACATAATTAGGCGCAATCTTGATATATTTATCCGCTATTGCAGTAAAAAATAAATTATCAGTATTAATGAAATTAAACTTGATCAAGAAATTGAATATATAATCCAAGTTGTAACTAAACAGCACACCCAGTATTGAACCACAAATACCACCTATTAAGCCTATAATTAAGCCTTGCATGATAAATATATCACCAACCTGTTTAGGATTGAGACCATATGTACGCAAAATAGCCATGTCTTTTTGTTTTTCTGATACCTGAATATACAAACCCGAAATCAGGTTAAAACCAGCAACTGCCGTGATGATTAATAATAATAGCACGATAGCTATGCGCTCAATCTTAATTGCTTGGAATAATGTTCTGTTAAAGTCATACCAAGTTGAAACCTTAGTTTTTTCTCCAAACAAATCTTGAATAGCACTATTCTGTAGAATAGCTTGTTTAAGATTCTCTGCTAAAAGTGGTTGATCTAAATATATATATATCCCGCTAATGTAATTTTTATCTAAATCGAAAAACTTTATTGCTTCATTATAAGACATGATGACATTGGCATCTTTGTAAGCAAGTGTATTTGTATTATTTTCATAGATGCCACTGATAACATAACGTTTAAACCTTGGTTGCGGCCCTATAATAGAACTTTTTAAGATAGGGGCAGCTAAGATGACTTTGTCATATAAATTTAAATTTAATTGATTGGCTAGAAATCTTGATACAACGACTTCTGGGAGCTTTGTCGTTTTCTGTGATCTTGTTGGTGTAGTAGCAGGCTCTGATGAGCCAGCAACAACAATAGGCATAATTTTGTCTTTAATTTTGATTAACCCATTATCTTTTACTAACGGAACAATCTTGATCTCTGTATTTTGTTTTTTGGCAAGTTGTACTATATTCTCAATTACTTTGCCGGCTTTTTCACCGTTATGATATTCAACAATTAAGTGCGGCTGATCTTGTAATAAACGATTCTCAATATGCGTTTTAAAACCATTAAGCACTGATAAAACTATTATTAATACAGCCGTACCCAGAACCACTCCTACAGTTGCGATTACAGTTATAAAAGATACAAAGCCATTATTAAATTTTGAATTAAGATATCTATAAGCTAAAAACCAAGATAGACGGTTAAACATTTGTTATTCAATCAGAAATAAAATTTTATGTAAGTTATAATATGCTAAAATCAGCAAATTTAGAATAAAAATAATTAGGGATTAATAAATGAGATATCTATTAAGTATCTGCTTAATAACTATCAGCTGCCATTGCAATATCTTTGCCTGGAACCAAGTTGGCCACCAACTTATAAGTGAAATTGCTTATTCAGAGTTGACTAAAGACAAGCAAGTAAAATTAGATAAGGTTTTAGATAACTTAATTAAAAATTTGCCGCCAGATGAAAAAAAGATTTATAAAAACCAACCTTATCAATTAAGCAAATTAGCCAAGCTATCTGTTTTACCTGACTCGTGGAAGAACCGTACTCTAGAATCTATTATGTATAACCTCAGAATAGATGATAATGAATTTAATAATAATCTACCCTTATCAAAAACTTTTGATTGGCACTATAAAGATAGCTTAGTCCCTGAAAAAACTAATTCAAAAAACTATAACAAGCAAAATATGGGCAAACTAGATATAGTTTTTGATCCCCTACTCATTAATACCAAATCTACAAAAAACTTGCCCGAAAAAGCTCTTGGGATTATTTTCCTCAGCCATTTACTAGCGGACGCTCACCAACCGATGCATGCTATGACTAAGATACTAGATCAAAAATTAGATAAAGGCGGTAATCGTTTTTGTTTGCAGAAAGCTTCAAAATTAACTGAGCACTGTACTTACAATCTGCATAGTTATTGGGATTCAGGTGCTAAAACTTTAAATCCTAAACAAAATCTAGGTAATCTACAAAAAGAGATAGTATCTGCAAATCCTAAAAAACATCTTACAAAAAAAATTAAAGTTCAACAGATTCAAGTATGGCTGAATGAAAGTTATAATTACTGGCCACAGGTTTACAATACTGAGCAAGACAGCTATCCTTCTGTAGAATACAAAAATACAGTGCTATTGATTACTAACCAGAGGATAGCCTTAGCAGGTTATAGATTAAGCAATAGTTTGAATGAAATATTAGATTAATTGATTAACAACTTAGTTTATATCAATCAAAAGCTTTGTCATTTCTAAAACACCAATGCCATGGCTCATAAATCATGCCATAAACATTATTGCGTGGATAGGTCATTGTAAAATTAAAATCTTGGGCATACCTGGTTAACCAAGCAAAAGCTTGGGTTTGTTCAAAACTTTCATCTAAAGCTGAAATCTCAGGACTTATTATATCTATTGCACAGCCTGTATGATGCTCACTAAAGCCAGGAGGCGCTAAAGTTTTAATTATAGTATCTATATCAACACCATTAGCCAGCTTTCTTCTGAGCAAATTAGCTTGATAATTATAATCCCTAAAAGCTGAACAGATAAACAATTCTATCTTGTCCTTCAGTGCTGCGGTAACCATGATTTGCCAAGCAGCTAAAGCTTGAGAATTTAATTTACTCTCGCGCTTATAAAAATCAATACCTGCAGGAATACAATCTTCAGCTTCAGGAAATAGTTTTAGACCTCTATCTAATTGATGCTGCATATCGATACCTAATTCAGTATTTAATTGAATTAAGCGTTCTAGATGTATCTTATTATTCAGTTCAGTATTAATGTTTATTCTCCTGAATCAACATCACTTTGTTTAGTTGCTTTACCTTTCTTCACTCGTGCTGCTTTATTAGCAGACTTCACGCTCTCTACTTCAAGCTTATCTGCCGCTAACCAATCTTGCAAGGCTGCAATAATTTGTTCTGCCTGATCAACACTCGAAATATTAAATTTTGATTTTTGCCAAAAACTATCATTACGCTTCTGATATCTTCTAATCGTATATTTTATAGGATTATAAATTTCTTTAGCTCGGTTCCAATCCTGATATTTAAATAATATTGTGGTCCATGCCCCACGAGTTAGAATTCTTTTGTCAAGCTCTTTAACTGTCTCAACTCCTTCTTCAGTGTAGGATACGGTGATATCATCGATAGATGCACTCATTAATTATGCTGCTCCAATTGTTTGTTGTGTTAAGCTTATATTATATATATTATTACGAAATATAAAGACAAAATTAAGATACCTCATGGCCACACCAGATAACAGCTCCAAAAAACAAATTAGTGTATTCACTTTAGTCATGATCACTGTCATTGCCGTCGATAGTTTAAGATCAATACCCTTAAGCGCGCAATATGGCTTTAGTTTAGTGTTTTATTATTTATTAGCTGCTGTGTTATTTTTGATTCCTTCAGCGCTAGTCTCAGCAGAATTAGCCAGCAGTTTACCTAAAACAGGTGGGCTTTATATTTGGATTAGAGAAGCTTTTGGTGATAGCTGGGCGAGCTTTGTTATATGGGTCCAATGGATTTATAACATTTGTTGGTATCCAACTATTTTAGCTTTATTAGCTGCCAGCCTTGCTTACCCATTTATGCCTGAGCTAGTGGATAACAAAATTTATATGCTACTTACTATTCTGAGTGTCTATTGGTTTACAACATGGATCAATATGCAAGGCATTCAAGCGTCTGCTAACCTAAGTCGATTTACGGCCATCATTGGAACATTGATTCCTATGTTCTGTATAACTTGTTTAGCTGTCTACTGGCTTATACAAGGCAATACACCCGTAATTCAATTCAGTTATGAAACTTTTGTCCCGGAACTTGATAAAGCAGACGATTGGTTGTTTTTAAGCAGTATTTTTTATAGTTTATTAGGCATCGAAATCTCAGCTTACCATGCTCAAGACGTTAATAATCCACAAAAAAACTTCCCTAAAGCCTTATTCATTTCTGCAACAATTATTTTATTGTCGATCATATGCTCATCCTTAGCAGTAGCTATAGTTATTCCAGAAGCGACTCTTAAAGCTAATCTAATTAGCGGCATGTTAGATGCCTTTAAATTTTTCTTTACTACACTTGATCTAGAGTTTTTGTTCCCTATCACTTGTATTTTGATAGTCATAGGTACGCTTGGTGGCGTTGGCGCTTGGTTAATTGGCCCAAGTAAGGGGCTATTAATTGCGGCTGAAGATGGTCATTTGCCAAAATTTTTAGCACAAAAAAACGCTAAAGGCGCCCCACAAAATATTTTAGTTATCCAGGGCGTAATATTTTCTATACTGAGCACAGCTTATATATTCATGCCTAACGTCAACAGTGCATTTTTTATCTTATCAATCTTAACAGCGCAGTTAGCATTGTTTGGTTATATTTTTATGTTTTTAGCAGTAATCAAATTACGCTATTCTCACCCTAACCTAAGAAGACCATTTAAAATTCCTTTTGGCAAACCAGGATTATTCATAATTTCTGGCGCAGGGATTATTTCTTGTAGTGTGGCTATATTATTAAGCTTTTTACCACCAGAACAAATCCCAGTGGGTAACTATCTTAATTATGAATTGATGTTAGCAGGTAGTTTCGTATTGTTTTTATTGGCTATATTTAAGCTATCAAGGACTACACGTAAGAATTAGTAATTAGAGCTTATCCTCTAAGTGTCCTATAGCTAAATATTTATTAGTCTGCATTTCTTTTAGCCGACTCAAGCACCGGGCAAATTCAAACTTCAGGACTTGCCCGGTATAGATGTGATTGATATCACAGTCAGCACAGATAATTAAATTAACTTTACAGTCATAAAGTATATCAATAAGATTAATAAGCCTGCGTGTAACATCAAGCATTTGATCTGATAAGCTATACAATCCTGATATAAATACAGTTTGATACAAATTAGCGATCTCTATATAATCAGTCTGGCTACGCGAGGTCTTACAAATTTCATTAAAATCAAACCATATTAAATTTTGATGTTCTGTTAAAGCAATATAATTAATCTCTCTGTCTAATATTATTATCGAATGTCTGTGTACGGATAACTTTATTCCTTCTCCTGATAATTTAGTAAAAAGATCTGTTAGTTTTTCAATGTTACTTTGGTTATTTGGCCAATAATAACATGAGTTTTGAGTCAGCATCTGAGTTCGATAATCTACTAAACCTGGCAGATTAATCACATCCATATTATTTTTAATCAAATCTATTGCTGGAAGAAATAACCTTCTTTGCAGACCGTTTTTATACAGATTATCTGGGACAGTATTTGACGTAGTGATTAATAAAATTTTATATTTAAGCAAGGCATCTAAAACTCGAGACAGAATCATCGCATCGGTTATATCTGTAACTATAAACTCATCTAAGCACAGTATTTTATATTTTTTGTATCTAGTTTTGATAATATAATCTATAGGATCAGCGTGACCTGCTGCTTTTTGTAACTCTTGATGTATAGTTCGCATAAACATGTGAAAATGTGTGCGTAATTTATGTCTATTTTTCAAATTTAAATTCTTAAAAAATAAGTCCATTAACATGGTCTTACCTCGCCCCACATCGCTGTATAAATAAACACCTTGGGGTAATTTTTTCTTGAAGAAAGAGCCAAAATAGTTTCGTGCTTTTTGATAAAGACTACGTTCTTCAGGCTTATTGCCCAAATGGCTATAGACTACTTCAAGTTTTTCTTTGAGTAATTGTAATTTTGTAATAATATTTAATTGAACTGGATCTTCTGTCAAAAGATTTTCTTTAACTTTATTTTGATACTCTGTAATAATATTCATTAAATATTTCACTATTTTATGGCCAAAGATTCAGATCCTGATACAGACAAAGATCAAGACGATTTATTTCGTAAACTAATGCTTAATGACAAAAATTTTAAGCCGTTAAAACCTAATAATAAAGTAAAGTTGCCCCTCTGTAAAAAATTACCTTTAGATAACCGGCCTTATAAAAGTCATCGCCGACCAGGATATGATCTAGATGTATCAGAGAGTTCATCCATTACACCTTTATCTCTTAATTTATCACGTGCTTTAGTTTCGGCAGAAGAGAATATAAGCTATTTTAAAGTTGGATTACAAAGCAAGACTATAAAACAACTAAAAGATGGCAATATTCGGATAGAGGCAAGCTTAGACTTACACTCACTAACCCAAGAACAAGCCAGCATAAAATTTAGTAGGTTTCTAAATAATTGCTATGCAAATAATATGCGCTGTGTATGCATCATCCATGGTAAAGGAATGCGAGGCGACCAATCTCAACCTATACTAAAAAATTTAGTAAATAATTGGCTGTATGAGTTTTTGGATATTATTCTTGGCTTTTGTTCTTGTCCGCCAAAGCATGGTGGCACTGGTGCAGTCTTAGTATTATTTAAAAATAATGTAAATAATAGTAAGTTTTTTGACAATATATAAAATTTATCTTATTCTTTTTTTGTCCCTTAAATAAGGAATCAAATGTCAACGCAAAGCTGGATGTGGTTAGCTTTTTTTATCATTATCTTTAGTCTATTAACGATAGATCTAGGCGTACTCAATAAAAAAAATAGAGTTATCGGGCTTAAAGAAAGCTTATTAACTACTGCCAGTTATATTTTAATAGCCCTGATCTTCAATATATTTATTTATTATTATATTGATCCACAAAGTGCTGGTGAGTTTTTCGTCGGATATGTCATTGAAAAATCTCTATCACTGGATAACGTCTTCGTTATTTCTTTAGTATTTAAGTATTTTCAGACCCCTGCTCAGTATCAACACCGTGTTTTATTTTGGGGTATATTAAGTGCCTTAATAATGCGTGGCATAATGATTACAGCTGGGGCCGAATTATTACAAAGTTTCCATTGGGTGATCTATGTACTTTCAGTTTTTCTAATTTTTACTGGTATAAAAATGCTCTGGGTTATAGACTCTAAACCTGATATCTCTAAAAGCTGGTTGCTGAAAATTTTGAGAAAATATTTGAGAATTACTGATACTGTAACCTCTAATAAGTTTTTTATAATCAAAGAAAATCCAAAAACACAAAAAAAAGAAATTTGGTGTACCGTTCTATTCATAACATTATTAATGGTCGAGTTTGTCGACGTCATCTTCGCCGTAGACAGCGTGCCAGCTATCTTAGCCATTACGCCCAATACTTTTGTTATTTATACTAGTAATATATTTGCTATCTTAGGCTTAAGAGCATTATATTTTGCGATAGCAGCTATTATTAGACGCTTTGTTTATTTGAATCAAGCTATTTCTGTCGTTCTAATCTTCATTGGAACTAAAACTTTTATAGCTCTAATGATGGGGTGGGAAAAGTTCCCTATATCAATCTCCTTAGGAGTAACTGTAGGGGTAATCGCTTTTGGAGTGGGTTATTCTTTGTATAAGACGAGAGATCGGAGTTAACTCAGCTCTAGCCCTCTCCCAGAATAAGAACTGTATGCAGGGTTTATGTTACGGACTGGGAGGAAAACACCCTCACCCCAGCCCTCTCCCAGAATAATATCTGTATGGGTTTATGTTACGGGTAAGCGTTCAGCGCTGATCTAAAATTCTCAAAAGCGGCGTCAGCCGCTAATAAA
>CAYLXL010000034.1:0-23840 GCA_964387745.1 uncultured Gammaproteobacteria bacterium
TCACATGGTTGTGATATTTAAATTAGGGGGTCCATACCATTAGGCTCCGTCACCTACCGAGCCAGGCTCCGTCACCTACCGAGCCAGGCTCCGTCACCTACCGAGCAAGGCTCAACCTTCACCACCTTTTAAATCTTTCATTACAAACTCAATGGTAGCTTGCACAAAATAAACTCTGTTGTATAATGCCGTTATGGTAAGAGCAAGAAGATTAGAATACGAAAACGCCTGGTATCATGTAATGAACAGGGCTGCAGGCAAAAAATTTGTGTTTTCAGATGAAAACAACAAATATATTTTTTTTGAGCTCATAGCAGAAACTTATAAAAAACATCAAATTGAAATTCATGCTTTTTGCTTAATGGATAATCATTACCATTTGCTCATAAGAACACCAAAAGCAAATTTATCAAAAGCAATGCATTATTTACAATTTAGATTTTCTACAATCTATAATGGAATTATTCTTTCTGACGGGCCTATTTTTAAAAGTAGATATAAATCTATATTAATCGAAAATGACACTTATCTTTCTCAAGTCTGCAGGTATATCCATTTAAACCCTGTAGAAGCTAAAATCACAGCTGGCGTTGAATACAATTGGTCAAGTTATCGCTACTACATTGATTCAACTAAAAAACCATATTGGTTACACACTTCTATGTTAATGGAAATGATTTCAAATAAATTAGATAAATCAAGTTTTATAGCTTTTCACCAAGAAAATAATGATACCTTATTAAAAAGTTTTTATGAAAAAAACAATACAAAAAAAGTTCTTCTCATGGAACTTAAAAGCGTTTCGATTGATTTAGATAATCTATCTAAAATACTGAATAATATAATTCAAAATAAACATTCGCAGCTGTCTAGGTTCATTTTTTGTTATTTAGCCAGAAATATTTATAATTACAAGGTAATTGATATATCAGATTACTTGGGAGATATTCCTAATAATATAACTGTTCTCTTATCAAGGAATAAATCAAAAATAAGCTCAGAGCTACGATCAAAGTTAATAGAACTTAGCGAAACACCTGATGTTTTGATTAAAACAATTTATCAATATTTGCAATAACTATAAAAGTATTTTTACACTTACTAAGTCTGTAACTATTCTAGCCAGGCTCTGTCACTTACCGAGCCTGGCTCCGTCACTTCCTAGCCAGGCTCTGTCACTTACCGAGCCTGGCTCCGTCACTTTTTTCGAGCCTGGCTCCGTCACTCTGGCTCCGTCACTTCGTCACTTTTTGAGGAGTATATTATTAGCTCGTAATCCTGAAGAGAGAGCAGGAATAAGTTTTCTTGACAGCGTAAAAAGGACGCTAGAAAACTTAACAAATAATGAAGATAATGATTTTGTGTTAAGAATGTAGCGATTAGATATATAAAGTCTAGGAACATGTTTACTAGACTTTTACAGGGATTTCAACTCACATAAAAAGTGTAAAAACTACCATTCTTTATTCTTAACCAGCTGCATCAGTAGCATTCCTAAACAAACATAGATATAGCCAAATATTAAAACAAATATTGCCGCAGCTAAAGACACACTGTAGACCTCAATCCAATAATTCACGGTCAATACAGGATACTTACTCCCAAATATATTGTTGTGTAATAGAGTATTTAACGGCATTAAGATCCAAACTAATATAGGACTCAATAATGCTATGCGCCTAGTTTTAATTTCACCACAGTATAAAGCACAATATATCAAGTAACCAGCGACAATAATATAAGGGACAAGAATATAAGCAAAACCAAACATTGTTATCAGCGCAACAAAAAAAATAAAATATATATAGCCTGGGTATTCAAAATAAAAATAACTAGGTACAAGACCTAGTGAGGTTAATAAAGCTAGTAAAGCTACTATCGGCGGTATAAACAAAATTACAATGAAAAAATATCTTTTCTTCATATTCATTCAATATTTCATACTCATATAATATTATTTTAACTATAGCAGATAATTGTTTTTGTACCTTTTCTTTAGCTCAGGATCAGGGCAATAGCATCTTTATTTAAGCTTTTTATGACTTATCGAGACCTGCAGAGTCACTATCTATAAATCCTGGGCAAGATAACTCTACCTTATGACTTTCGCTCAAAATGGTCTCGGAAGACGCTTAGCAGCAGGTATTCCGAAGGTATGTGCTTGTGCTTGGAAATCTCTGTCCATTTTCCTTGGGTAACTAACATCTTCGCAGGCTAATTCAACTCCTGATCTTATTTTAACCAGGCGACTTTATTTTCATAATTTTTTATATCTCAAAGCATTCCTACAGATCTGAACTTTCTCTTGAAGATCTGTTGTTAAATTAGACTGCATTGATAATATTGTTCGTTTATCCAAAGGAAAATCAACGGTCCATGGCCGTTTCGGTTTCTGATCAAAAAGTACAAAATATTTGCCGCTTCTATTGGGTGTACAATATTTTTTAAGCTCCTCAGCAGTAATTTGAATATCAAATTTATCTTTTGCGATATGAACCGCCCTATCGTAATCTGTCAATGTTTCTTCTTGGTTTCCCGCGGTAGTTTTTTCGATAAATTTTAATTGATTAGTAGCTGAAAGCCAATATAAAGCGCTTCTACCGTGCGGCAGAACGCGCCCTATTAAAAATCTTTCATCCCTGATACCGATTGAGAGCAAATGTTGTTCAAGTCTCATTAAATTAAATTCAATTTGAGCCTGACTTAATGGACGTAAGTCTGTTTGTATTAATCGCAGCCATCCTCGTTGCGTCATCCTTTCAAGCACATAAACATTTTCTTGATCCAAATAATAAAACCTAACTTCATCTGGTGGCTGAAACACAGATTCATCACCACCAGTAATTAAGATAGGTAATCTAGGTGCCTCATTTCCCAAACCAGGATCAAGTAAATAAGTTGTACAATCAATTTTAACTTTCAAAGCTAAATGAGTTGGAGGTAATTGACGGACTTCTTTTGCATTAACCTCAGCACCCATTAGAACACGCGCTTCGCAAGCATCAACTGTATACCCTAACTTTATCAATACATCTTTTAATAAAGCTGCCAGTTGAAAGCAATACCCTCCTATAGGATCAGAAAACACACTCCTATAATCCTCAAAACATAGATTGCGTTTCAAAGGATGCTGCCAGAGTACGAAGATAACTCGATTTCTTTCACTACATTCCCTTTATGTTAATTTTAAGGGTGGAATTATACTATAGTATTTGTTATGTCGTTGGGACGAAAAGCTTCACCCTGGCGGCAAATATCCAAACTAAACCATTTTTACATATAACTCTTAACTACCGTTTCCTTACTAACACGGTTAAAGAAATTAACATTATCACGCATTAGCATAAAGTACTTAAGCTGATTAGCAGATTGTATTTTTTGCTCTTTATTAGTATCTTCATACTTACCTAATACAACATCATTAACAGCGACAATAGCTTGATCACCATTTGCTAACTCTATCAACTTAGCAGAAACTGGATGCTGGTCAGTAGGCTTTGGCAATTCAAAAGCTTCTTTAAGCTCTTCTTTATTGATAACACTTTCGTTTTTATCCCAGAAAGTATCAAGATAAGAAATCTCGACCGGCTTAGAATATTTTACCTGCGGGTAATTTTTGCTTAATTGCTCTAAGTATTCTATTGAGGATTTATTTTTTACCTGATTGACCTTACTTGCAAATTCTGACCACAATTTGGCAGCTAAGTTTTTTGCCTCTATCTTTGATTTTATTACCTTGACTTTATCAGTAACTTCTTGAGTCACTTCAGACAAATCTTTCACACGTTGAGGCTTATATTCTAACACCCTGACAACTACCGCAGCCTCGGGATTTATTTCAATAACATTACTATTATTACGGTTTTCTAATACATCTTCAGAAAAAGCTGCTGTCATGACTTTTTGATTAGCTATTAAGTCTTGTTCAAAACTTTGCACATTTTTTATAGGCTTAGAGCTTTTATTAATCCAGTCTGTTTTCTCAGTTTTTAATCCAAGATCTTGCGCTACAGAATCTAAACTATCAGCACTTTCGAAACTTTTGCGTTCTAATTGATCTTTTAAATCGGAGTAGATAACTCCAGCTTTTTCATTATTCAACTTAGAGATAATTTCTTCGCGAACTTGTGCCAAGGTTAGCTTTGATTTTGGCTCGCTTTTAGTTAGTCTAAAAATATACGACTTATTATCTTTAGTAACAACCTGCGATATATTTCCCACTTTACTTAAATTAGCGATAGCATCATCAAGCACTTTATCACCCATATCACCAGCTTGATACCAGCCAATATCTCCTTTTTGCTTAGCAGAAAGAAAATCATCTGATGAGCTAACAGCTAAATCAGTAAAAGCATCTTTATTTTGTTCTAATTGTTTTAATACATTTTCTAATTTCGCTTTGCCATCCGGTGTATTATTAATAATAATTTGTGAAATACGTTTTTTTCCAGGAATAACAAACTGGCTAGCATTATTATTATAATACTCTTCGATATCAGCGTCTGATAATTTAATAGTTTTTACTATATCTGGATAACTTAACTTAATATATTCTAATTTTACTTTTGCTTGATCTATCAATTCTGATTTATTCTCTTGATAGTATTTTTCAATCTCTTTGCTATCAACGTTTACAGTACTAATAAAACTGTGGCTATCGATCGTTAACGCACTCATCGTGCGTTTTTGGTCCATAAGTTTAAAATAACGCGAAGTCAGACTAGGAAAGTCTGCTTGAGCTTGTTGTAAAGCGTAAGCCATTTGCTCTGACAGGCTGTTAAAATAAGCACCCTTTTCAATAATTTCTAATTGTTGCGGATTATGCTTAAGTAATCTAGCGAACGCCTCTTCTGAGAACTTACCATCAACCTGGAAATATGGCATGTTTTTTATTATCGCATCCAACTGATCTTTAGATAAGTTGAATCCAGCATTTTCTAGCGCCTGCAAGCTAGCAGTCATTTGTACTAAATCAGCGTTAGGGAAAACTTGTTTAAAGCCCTCTATTTGATAGGGATAAAGCTTTTTACCGTTTACCTCAATATATTTACTAGTTTCTAGCCTTAAGCCAACAGCCCCCCAAAAAATAAATACAACTGCGATACAAATTAAAAACGCCCATGCCATCCAACCATGCGCATATTTTCTGATTTGTTCTAGCATCTCTTATCCTTTATTGAGTTCTTAAGTATTAAGTAAATAAATATAATTTGCTGATTTTTCTGAATTAATTCAGCAGATTTATTAAGAAAATTACCAATGAGAATACCATTGTTAGCAGAAAAAACAAATAGATCTAAAAATAAAAAAACCCTACAAACTTTTGGTTTGTAGGGTTTAAGGTGGCGGAGTGGACGGGACTCGAACCCGCGACCCCCGGCGTGACAGGCCGATATTCTAACCAGCTGAACTACCACTCCAAAACTTTATACACTAGTGGTGGGTGCTGAGGGGCTCGAACCCCCGACCCTCGCCTTGTAAGGGCGATGCTCTACCAACTGAGCTAAGCACCCGCTTGTGTATCCAATGTTCGCTAGTCTACAGCTTCTAGAACAGAATTACAAGCATCTTTTAAAGCTTTTCCTGATTTAAATCCAGGAGCGTTAGAAGCTTTAATATTTATAACTGCACCAGTTTGAGGATTAACGCCTTTACGTGCAGCACGTTGCTTAACTGAGAATGTACCAAAGCCAACTAGAACTACTTGTTCACCTTCTGCGAGCTGCTCAGTGATTGTATTTAGCAATGCATCGAGAACTTGTGCGACTTGTTTTTTAGGTTGTTCTGTTTTTTCTATTATAGCTTCAATTAATTCTGACTTATTCACACTATTACCTCTTACTCATTATTATAAATCTAAACGATTCGGTTATTATATCTGCAATAAAATTAATGTCTATTAAAATGCCGCTCATTATCTGACGGTTTAATAGTTTTTTTTGCGGTATTGATAATCTCATGCACAGTCCTAGATTTAGTAACTCCAACTAAAACTTTTTCAGCAAGCGCTTCTTTTAAAACTTCATCAATTATTTTAACTGGTTTGATATCTAAAGAAGCTGTAATATTATTTGGAATTTCTTTTATATCTTTAACATTTTCATGTGGAATAATCACTTTACGAATTCCTGCGCGCTTAGCAGCCAATAGTTTTTCTTTCAGACCACCAATAGGTAATACATCTCCGCGCAATGTAATTTCTCCAGTCATTGCAACATCAGCTTTAACAGGGATACCTGTAAGTGCTGATATCAACGCTACACACATACCTATACCAGCACTAGGGCCGTCTTTGGGCGTCGCACCTTCTGGAACATGGATATGAACATCTATTTTTTCATGAAAATGCTCGGGTAACTTTAAATTTTCACTACGGGCACGGATAACTGATGTGGCTGCTTGAATAGACTCTTTCATCACATCCCCAAGCTGACCTGTATAACTAGTTTTTCCAGTGCCGGGCATGATTGCCGCTTCAATAGTTAATAATTCACCACCTACTTCTGTCCAGGCCAGACCATTAACTTGACCAATACGGTCTTTCTCTTCAGCCATACCATAACGGTATTGTTTAACGCCTAGATAATCTTCTAAATTATCTACATCAACAATAACTTTAGTTAATTTTTCCGTTAAAATCTGCTTAACTGTTTTGCGACATAATTTTGATATCATTCTATCTAAATTTCTAACGCCTGCTTCACGAGTGTAGTAACGAATAATATTTAAAATAGCCGCTTCAGAGATTTCAAATTCTTCAGGCTTGATTCCATTTTTTTCTAATTGGCTCTTAACCAAATATTTTTGCGCAATATGTAATTTTTCATCTTCGGTGTAACCAGCAATTCGAATCACTTCCATTCTATCTAGCAAAGCCGGCGGAATATTCATTGAATTAGAAGTAGCAATAAACATGACGTCAGATAAATTATAATCAACTTCTAAATAATGATCATTGAAAGTATCATTCTGCTCTGGATCTAAAACTTCTAACAAAGCTGCAGCCGGATCGCCACGAAAATCCATGGCCATCTTATCAATTTCATCTAATAAAAATAATGGATTTTTAACCTTAACTTTGGCAAGCTTCTGTACTATTTTACCTGGCATAGAACCTATATAAGTACGTCTGTGGCCACGGATTTCCGCTTCATCACGAACCCCACCTAAAGACATACGAACAAACTCTCTATTTGTCGCACGGGCTATTGATTGACCTAAAGAAGTCTTACCAACACCAGGTGGACCTACTAAGCATAAAATAGGGCCCTTTTGTTTCTTAACCCGTTGTTGCACTGCAAGATATTCTAAAATACGCTCTTTTACTTTCTCAAGACCATAATGATCGTACTCTAACACTTCTTCTGCTTTGATTAGGTCATCACTGACTTTTGATGTTTTCTTCCAAGGTATATTCAACATCCAATCGATATAATTACGACAGACCGTTGCCTCAGCCGACATACCCGGCATCATTTTAAGTTTTTTTAACTCGCTCTCAACTTTTTCGCGAGCTTCTTTGGTCATGCCAGATTTTTCAATCTTACTGGCAATCTCTTTTAATTCTCCACCGATACCCTCTTCATCACCCAGCTCATGTTGAATAGCTTTAATCTGTTCATTAAGATAATATTCTCTTTGACTCTTCTCCATTTGGGTTTTAACCCGACGGCGGATCTTCTTTTCAACGTTGATAAGATCAATTTCTGACTCTAATAAAGTCATTAAATTTTCAATACGTTCCCGTATATCGACGATTTCAATTAATTTTTGCTTATCATTAAGCTTTAATGCTATATGGGCAGAGATAGAATCAACTAATCTTTCGGCATCTTCAATGCCATTTAAAGACGTTACGACCTCTTGTGGAACTTTTTTATTTAATCTGACATATTGATCAAATTGAGCAATAAGTGAACGACATAATATTTCTGATTCACGTTCACTCAGTTCTGGCGAATAAACCTCAGCTATCTCTGCAAGTAAAAACTGGCCGTCATCACTTTTTGAATACTTTACAACTTGGCCTCTTTGAACGCCTTCAACTAAAACTTTGACTGTTCCATCAGGTAATTTTAATAATTGCAAAATTGTTGCAATTGTCCCAGTCTTAAATAAATCTCCCATTGAAGGATTTTCAATGTTAGCTTCACTTTGCGCGACTAAGAAAATTTCTTTTTGATTGGTCATAGCATGGTCAAGGGCGTGAATTGACGCCTTACGACCAACAAACAAAGGAATAACCATATGAGGATAAACCACAACGTCTCTAAGAGGCATTACTGGCATAACCACACTTGAAGTTCGTTGCTGCTTAGATTTATTAGCTTGATTTGGCATTTAAGCTCCTATTTGACTAAACTACTTACTAGTACTACTAGAAACTATTCTTCTCTTGCTAATAATGGACGTTCTTTATTATCGTAAATTAACAACGGATCAGACTCACCCTTGACTACAGATTCATCAATAACAACTCGACTCACCCCAGCTAAAGACGGTAGATCATACATCGTGTCTAATAGAACATTTTCCATTATTGAGCGTAATCCTCTTGCTCCTGTTTTACGCTCTAGCGCTTTTTTGGCAACTGCTTTTAAAGCATCATCTCTGAACTCAACCTGAGTACGATCCATTTCAAATAATCTTTCATATTGCTTTGTAAGTGCATTTTTGGGTTCACGTAGAATCCGCACTAAAGCTTCTTCATCTAGCTCTTCCAACGTCGCTAGCACTGGCAGACGACCAACAAATTCTGGAATTAAACCATAACGTATTAAATCTTCTGGTTCTATTTTTGGTAATGTTGTGTTCAGTGTAGCTTTTTCATCTTTACTGTAAACATTTGCACTAAAACCTATACTTGCTTGTGCTGATCTATCGCGAATAATTTTTTCTAATCCAGCAAACGCACCGCCACAAATAAATAATATTTTAGATGTATTAACTTGTAAAAATTCTTGTTGTGGATGCTTACGCCCACCTTGTGGAGGAACAGAAGCTACAGTACCCTCAATAAGTTTTAATAAAGCTTGCTGCACACCTTCGCCAGATACGTCACGAGTAATAGATGGGTTTTCTGATTTTCTTGAAATTTTATCGATTTCATCGATATAAACAATACCAGTTTGTGCTTTTTCTACATCATAATCACATTTCTGTAATAATTTTTGAATGATGTTTTCAACGTCCTCACCTACATAACCGGCCTCTGTTAAAGTGGTTGCATCTGCAATAGTAAACGGTACGTTTAATAATCTTGCTAAAGTCTCAGCAAGTAAAGTCTTACCGCTACCTGTTGGACCAATTAATAAAATATTACTCTTACCAATTTCTACAGGGTCTTTGTCAGTAGGTGGATTATTAAGTTTTTTATAATGGTTATAAACTGCTACAGCTAATACTTTTTTAGCATCCGCCTGTCCAATCACATACTCATCTAAAATATTTTTGATTTCACGTGGAGTGGGCAAGCTGAGATCACCTGAGGGTGCATCGCTCTCAATAACTTCTTCACTAATAATGTCATTACACAGATCAACGCATTCATCGCAGATAAAAACTGAGGGCCCTGCGATAAGTTTTTTTACTTCGTGCTGACTTTTACCACAAAACGAACAATAGAGAAGTTTAGTAGTGTTATCATCTGTTTTCTTCTTATCTGTCATGGCTCACCCTTAGTTTCATTAAGCTCTTTTACTTGCTATCTCTTTACCGTTTTCAATATCCCTACGTGTGTAAAATATTTCATCAACCAAACCATAATTCTTGGCAACTTCAGCACTCATGAAATTGTCACGATCAGTGTCTTTCTCAATAGTCTCTAATGGTTGACCGGTGTGGTGAGACAAAATTTTATTTAATTTAGCTCTAATGTACAAAATTTCGCGTGCATGGATATCTATATCAGATGCCTGACCCTGGAAGCCACCTAAAGGCTGATGTATCATGACTCGTGCATTAGGCAAACAATATCTCTTGCCTTTAGCACCTGCAGCTAACAATAAAGAACCCATACTAGCAGCTTGACCTACGCAAAAAGTACAGACATCGGGCTTAATAAACTGCATGGTGTCATAAATACCCATACCCGCAGTAACTGAACCGCCTGGAGAGTTAATATATAATTGAATGTCTTTATCTGGGTTCTCAGACTCTAGAAATAATAACTGAGCAATAATTAGGTTTGCCATATGATCTTCAACTTGACCAGTCAAGAAAATAACCCTTTCTTTTAACAATCTGGAATAAATATCATATGATCTTTCTCCTTTTGGAGTTTGCTCAATAACCATAGGAACCAGCGTAGCTGCTGTAGGAGATCCGTTTTGCAAGAAATAACTCATGGTAAGCCCTAATTAAAATTGTGAATAAACTTTAAAATATATCAGTAAATTAATAATACTCTTAATATAGTAATAATATATATTAATGAGATTGCAAGGTATATCAAATATTTATTAAAATCCCGTCTCTCATCATATTGCAGCCTGAGATTCTAACATACTAATTATTAAGATCATAAATATTCTTGCCGCACTAAAAAATTGTTGTTATATTGGTCGAATTCATTTGCAGTCATATTCCTAAATCTATTATTTTCATGATTCACACAGCGCACGCATCAAAGAACTCTTTAAATAACTTACTGTTTATAATATTGGCGCTTTTTTTAGGATTTCTAGCCCACTACTCTCAAATTAGCGAATTAAATAGCATTGCCAATAGTATCGCTGATTTATTTCTTAAATTTTTACAATTAATGAGCGCCCCAATCGTATTTTTGGCTATCATAACTAATTTTCTTAATATTTCTGCAGATAATCAATTACAGTCATATGGCAAAAAAGTTTTATTTTATACCATACTCACCACAATCAGCGCGGCGACGATAGCTTATATTTTATTTTATATAATAGAACCTGCAGTTTATACCCAAAATACTAACCATGATTTAACCGCGCTAGCTAATCTCATGGGCATATCAGAGAGTGTTAATTTAAGTAACAGCCAGCATCCAAGTTATTCTCAAGAATTGTTTAAATTAATTCCTAACAATATTGCTAAGGCCTTTGTGGAGAATAATATATTGGGCGTTGCTTTAATCGCCGCTATTATGGGCTTTGCTATGATGCAAGTGCCAAAAAAGCAGCAAGAACATTTAGCTATAGTTTTTTCTGGCCTATTTCATACTTTTATTAATATTGCGCGATATATTATTACTTTCTTACCTGTGGGTGTTTGGGCATTTACAGTTTTATTTTTTAAAACCCTGGAGAATAATGATATATTTGCCCATCATCTGGGCAAATATATATCTGTAGTCATAGCAGCCAATATTATTCAAGGCGTTGTGGTACTACCCTTGTTGCTGCTGTATAAAAAACATTCTCCAGCCAAACTCTTTAAATCAGTCTATCCGGCTTTGATGACGGCCTTTTTTTCAAAATCTTCAAGTGCAACCCTCCCCTTGACCATGGACTGTATGATAGAAAAGCATGGAACCAAAGAAGAGATAGCGCGTTTTGCATTGCCCATTTGTACCATTATTAATATGAATGGCTGTGCTGCTTTTATCTACACGACGGTCATCTTTGTCGGACTACAATCTGGCTTATATTTTTCGAGTCTGGATTATATTATTTGGATTTTCTTAGCTACCATCATAGCCATCGGCAACGCCTCTATACCTATGGGCTGCTATTTCTTGTCTTCTGCTGTATTAGTGGGCATGGGCGCTTCTTTAGAACTTATGGTCCTAATCCTGCCTATTTATACGCTGTTCGATATGGTCGAAACAGCTCTCAATGTCTGGTCGGATTGCTGTGTTACAGAATTAGTGTCTAAAAAATAATTTGTGATCTTGTGTCTTTACAAAATCGCATAATCTATCGACTCATTTCTAATATAACTACCATCATTCGTCGATACACTATGAGTAACCTCACTATCTTCAGCTCTTTTAAACGCATCACGTAATACATCGTCAATCATCTGGTTTGGTAATACTATATTTATAGACTTTAGATAACTCAAATATTTATCAAGAGTCTTTGGATAAGGCTCTTTACTAAATAAATTTGAAAATATAGCACTGTCTTCCGTGCCATTCTGATAGTCAAGAATCATATAAAACCCTTTACGATTATTATCCCATCCTAATAATACATATGCGGGTCGATTGTTATAGACACAAAGATAGAGATGCTTAGTCATTGGACAGTCCTCCCTGACAGATCCAAAAATACTTTCCTTACTCTTTTAAGCTAGCAAAACTAAAAATAAATTACTATAGGTAATTTCTTAACCGCTATAAAATTTCTGCTGTATTTATAGTGTATCAAGAAATTTTAAGATAGCATCGACTGTTTCGCTAGGTTTTTCGAAGGGGAACAAATGCCCGCAATTATCCAATCGATGACACCAAAGATTATAATCATGAACCATCACTTTGGCATCCAATGGGCGAATGACTTTACTAAATTGAGCATAAATTAACCCACAGGGAATATTAGCCAGCTTATCCATCTTTATATGGGGTAAAGTTTTATAGATTTGCCATTCAATCATGCGATTGAATCTTAAGGTTACTTCGCCGTTATTTCCTGTTGGTACTGTACCTAAATAGACATAATCTCTGAGACACTGCTTATCAAAATAACGAAATACTCGTTTTTTAGCAAAATGCTCCATGGCAGCTTCATGAGAGGGCCAGGTAAAGCGCCGGTATCTAGTGACACGAGCCGGGGTAAGATAATCTACCAAACCTAGAGCTTTAATTATAGCTATAGATTTCAACTTCCAGGTGCTATAAAGTGGGGAGTCTAAGAGAATAACTGCTTTGAATAGATCGGGCCTTTTTAAGGCCGCACCGTAGGTAACTACCCCACCTAAAGAATGTCCTATGCCAATAACTGGCCGTTTATATATTTTTTCAATATAATCTATCGTCTCATCGACCAAATACGACCAATCATTAATCACTGGATAATCTGGGTTATGACCCAGACAGGAAATATACCCCACATCTAAATTAGCCTTTTTTCTAAGCCCTTTAATCACTTGGTGATAGGTCTCTGTTGGAAAGCCATTGCCATGGGAGAAATGTATCATAATAATTTCCAAAGATTAATTAAGCTTATGTTTTCTCTCACAATATTATACACGCCTTTAGGGAACTTTATTAGGCCTAGCAGGGTCAAAGTATTACTTATGACCGGTATAAAAATATTTTATGAAACATGTAATTTACATACCACATCTAGGCCAAGAAAACATGCTAAGCCAGCAACTGGCACATGCTTTTGCTAGGCATTATTGTGATATGGATAAACAAGAAAAAGACACGACGATGATTGTGCAATATGGCTCTAATTTAAAGCCATTAGAACTAATCACCCCGAGCGATATCTTACAGATAATGTTTACGCCGATTCAAAACTTACATGCCCCTCTCCATGCACAAACCAGCTCAAAAGAACTTTTAGAACAAGTACCAATGTTGATTCACCATTTACTGCAAGACGGCTTAAACCCAGATGGGTGTACTATTCAATTATATACTTTAGAGCACTCAGATCAAACTGCAGAAATTATTAAGCAAATTGCTCAGCACTTAGTGGTAATTAAGAAAACTAAAAATGTTTGCGTAGAATGGCATATTATCCCTATGCTTTCACATCTAGATAAAGAACAATTAAACCAAATATTCGAACCTAATCTCACCTGCCATGGGGCAATCCATGCCATCGTGCAAGATTCAGGTGAGATTAAGTTAATTGAATCTCGTGGGATTTATACCAGATCGGGTGAGTTGCATTAACCTATCAGACTCCCATCCCCATGCCAGCTTTTTTAGCAATATCTGCTGCTTGGTCTGCATCTGGCGCACCTTGACTTTGTGAACCCGCAGATGGTTTTTGTGAACCGTCAGCAACCGCATCGAACGCTGCACCTGATACCGATGGAGGTATACCTTCTGCAGCGCCAGCTGCCTGAATAGCAGTTTTTGCACCCTGTTTCACAGCCGCTTCTGCTTTAGCTTTAACACTATTAATTCCATCCTTCACAGCCGTAGCTAATTCAATCATAGCGTCTGCAGCCGCTTCTCCGCTTGAACCACTGCCAGAAGGTGTTGATTGTGACGGTTGTTGTCCAGGGTTATTTTCATTAACAGACATATATCACCTCAAATTAATTTATATATTGTTGGTATTATAGCAAAGATTTCGATTTACTGACGCTTACTGAATTACAATTGTATAAACAATAACTTAAGTTATGCTTAACCATATCTATTAAATACGAGGCTTATTATTTGGCTTAAAATGTCCATCTTCAATAAAAGCAGCGGTTTGTTCTATAATAGTCCTGTTAAATGGCATAAACTCATGTGTAGCATCAACGACACAATTATCTTTAGATCCTTCAAGCAAAGCACTAGAAACACTTACCAAACCATCATGCTCACCGTCGAACAGTTTTCTAAACAAATTATTACGAGATTTTTTTGAAGCTATAATCCCAAGCTGATAGTCTACAGGAGCAAATAAATGCTTAACATGCTCTTGATCTGTTACTAGTTCTTTTATAATAGGCCCTAACAGCCATCCAAAAAATTTACTATTTTTATAGTGATCAGCCACTTCACTTCCCTTATTTGGCGTTCCTATTTGCACAACTCGCCCCATACACTGAGGCCTGTACTGATTAAATAATACTCGTAAGACTACTCCTCCCAAGGAATAGCCGATAAAATTTACAGTCCTATCATGTTCTGTAACATATTTTTTTATCTCCTTTTCAACAAAATTAGCTATCTCTTCAAGATTATATTTTGTTGACGGGTAGGAAATATTAATAACTTCGTAACCTTTATTGGCCAAATAACTCGCTAATGAATGCATATAATAGGCATTGACGAAGATGCCATGCAAAATTACGACATACTCGCTTTTAGAAGAGCTCTTAAATTTATTGAGTTTAGTAACGTTATCATTGTCTGTGCTTTTTAAGATATACGTGTGAGACGAAAGACCAAAAAACATCAAAAAGAAGCCTATCAAAAAGATAAAGAAGACATAGGTTTTATTACTTATAATTAAAAGCATTTTAACGTCCTTACATGCGTATAATTATTGATTGTACTTAAAATTGTAATTTTAGTTAAGAGAAATTATCTATCTATAGAACGAACGCAACGATAGAGAAGATTTCATTTATCAGATGGATACAAAGTCCCTCTGTGTTCGCTGCGCTCATCTCTCCCTTTATCAAACATTAGTATCCACACAAATAATAGATGCTAATGTTTATAAAAGGGAGAAAATTATTTGCTTCGCAAATAATGCAAGAATGAATTCAGTGGAATACTCACTGACATGACTTACGCAAAATAACTGTCATCCCGGTCGAAGAGCCGGGATCTTCTGTAACAGATCCCGGTTCTACGCGCTTCGCGCTTGACCGGGATGACAATTCACAAACAACTTGCGTAAGTCCTGACTGATTTTATTTACCCAAATAAAGATCAGTAACTGTCCCTTCAAAAACTTCACAGGCAAGAGCCACAGTCTCTGAGACTGTTGGGTGTGGATGAATAGTTAACGCTAAGTCCTCAGCATCACAGCCCATTTCAATAGCCAAGGTAACTTCTGCTATCAGCTCACCAGCACCAGGACCTACGATCCCTGCACCTAAAACTCGTTGTGACTTTTTATCAAAAATAATTTTAGTTAATCCTTCATTACGACCCTGAGCTAATGAACGACCACTGGCAGCCCAAGGGAACTTGCCAACACCGTAATCTAAACCTTGTTGCTTCGCTTCAGGTTCTGTTACGCCCACCCATGCCACTTCCGGATCGGTATAGGCAACTGAAGGGATAACTTTAGCTTCAAAAAAATGTTTTTTCCCTGCAATAACTTCAGCAGCTAATCTACCCTCTGGTATGGCTTTATGCGCTAACATAGGGTTACCAGCTATATCACCAATAGCATAAATATGAGGAACATTAGTACGTTGCTGATTATCAACTTTGATAAAACCACGTTCATCAACATTAACGCCTGCTTTATCAGCACCAATTAATTTACCGTTCGGTGAACGTCCAGTACTTACTAAAATACGATCGAACTTCATTGGTTCAGTTGGAGCGTCTTTGCCTTCAAAAGTAACCCACATACCATCGCTTTTAGCTTCAACTTTAGTAACTTTTGTGCTCAAATAAATTTTTTCTAATTTCTTTTCTAAGATTTTTTGTAACGGTCTGACTAAATCTTTATCTAATCCACCCATCAAACCATCTAGCATTTCTACGACAGTAATTTTTGCACCTAATGCAGAATAAACTGTCGCCATCTCTAAACCAATAATCCCGCCGCCAATAACTAGCATTTTATTTGGCACTTCTTCTAATTTTAAAGCATCAGTAGAATCCATAACTCTTGGGTCTTTCGGAATAAATGGTAATTTAACCGGCGAAGAGCCCGCAGCTATTATCGCATTTTTAAAATTAATAGTAACTTTACCCTCTTTAGTTTCAACTTCTAAGCTGTTGGGACTAACAAACGCACCTGTCCCTTCTACTATTTGAACTTTACGTTTAGTTGCCATCATTTTAAGACCCGAAGTCAATCTACCGACAACGTCCTTACTAACCCAATTATGTAGTTTTCTGATGTCTATCTTTGGCTTATTAAATTCTATACCATGGTGACTTAACATCTCAGCTTCATCTAATACTTTAGCAGAATGTAATAAAGCCTTTGACGGTATACAGCCTACATTTAAGCACACACCGCCTATATTAGAATAACGCTCAACCATAACGGTATTAATACCTAGGTCGGCAGCACGGAAAGCCGCGCTATAACCACCAGGGCCACTGCCTAAAACAACTAAATCAGTGTTAATAGTATTGCTCATTTTAAATTCTCCAAAATTATAATACCCAAATTACAATAATAACTGGGATATATCTGCTAAGTATTGACTAAATAAGGTGATAAAACGTGCGCCATCTGCCCCATCAATGGCACGGTGATCATATGATAAAGACAACGGCAACATCAATCGAGGGACAAAATTATCTTCTATATAAACAGGCTTATATTGTGATTTTGATACACCTAAAATTGCCACGTCAGGATAATTAACAATAGGCGTAAAAGCCGTGCCCCCTATGCCACCTAAACTTGATATCGTAAAACAACTGCCTTGCATTTCTTTCGGCAATAACTTGCCATCACGTGCTTTTTGACTTATTTCTGCTAACTCTTTGGCTAATTGAAATAAACCTTTTTGATCAACATCGCGAATTACAGGGACGACTAAACCATTAGGTGTATCCACTGCTATGCCAATATGATAATAATGTTTTTGTATAAAATTATTGCCATCAGGTGATAATGACACATTAAATTTAGGCAATGCTTTTAAAGCCTGCGCTGCAGCTTTCATTAAAAACACGATTGGCGTTAACTTATAACCTTTAGATTCAACTTGTTTTTTATATTTTAATCTAAATGCTTCTAGATCAGTAATATCAGCTTCATCAAATTGGGTAACATGCGGAATCATCATCCAATTACGATGCAAATTAACCGCTGAGTATTTTTGTATCCGAGATAATGGCTTAACACTAACTTCACCAAATTTAGTAAAATCAATCTCAGGCAGATTAAAATTAAGGCTATCTATTGAACTACCATTAGCATTACCGGATTGGGTTTTGGCTAGCTCACCCTTAACGTATTTTTCGATATCTTCTTTAGTAATACGGTGTTTACGCGCAGTACCAATAACTCTTGTTAAATCAACACCCAACTCATTGGCAAAGCGACGAACCGAAGGCGAAGCATAAATATTCTTAGAATTGCTAACAACATTTGCTTGTGAACCTGTAGCCTTTTGTTGATGTTCTGTAATCAGTGGTTGCTTTATTTGTTCTGTTTTAACTGCAGATTCAGTTTCAGATTTATCTGCTGTTTTGATTATTGAACCTTGGCCCTCTAAAATTAATATAGGCCTACCTGTGGTAATACTATCACCTATATTAACTAATAATTCTTTAACGACCCCAGCAAATGGCGCGGGGATTTCCATTGAAGCTTTTTCGGATTCTAATGTAATTAAAGCATCTTCAGCCTCAACTTGATCACCAACTTTTACGTTAATTTCAATAATTTTAACTGCAGCATCTGTGCCGATATCAGGAACGTTAACTTGTTGAGGCTTTGCTGAAACGTTTTCTGTCTTAACAAATGCCTGCTGTACAGTTACTTGTTGTGACGATGACTCTAGCTTAGGTTCTGGATTTGATTTGATCTCAGCAACCGCTGGCTCAGATTCTACAGTTTTACTATCAAGAACTAAAATAGGCTTGCCCGTAGTAATGCTATCACCTACGCTTACCAATATTTCTTTTACCACTCCTGCAAATGGGGCAGGAATCTCCATAGAAGCTTTTTCTGACTCTAAAGTTATTAATGCATCTTCTGGAGCTACACTATCACCAACTTTAACATTAATTTCAATAATTTTAACAGCAGCATCGGTGCCAATATCTGGTACTGTTATTTCTTTTGTAGACAAGTTAAACCTCGAATATATTAAGCTAATTAATTTTTAAACGGTGCTACTTTATCAGCAGTTATATTAAACCTGGCCATAGCTTTGGTGACAACTTTAGCTTCTAGTTTTCCTTGATCAACTAATGACTTTAAGCTGGTAATGACAATACTAGCAGCATCGACCTCAAAGAAATGACGCAATTGTTTTCTGGTGTCACTGCGACCAAAACCATCCGTACCTAAAACAGTATATTTATGATTAGGTAAGTATGCTCTAATTTGATCCGCATATGATCTAATATAATCAGTAACTGCAATAATAGGAGAATCATCGTCTGATAGCTTAGCCGTTACATAAGCTAGGTTATCAGGCAACTCAGGATTTAAACGATTAAGCCTTTCTATTTCCATACCATCACGAGCAAGCTCAGTGAAACTTGTAACAGAGTAAATCTTAGCACCTATGTTATACTCCTGCTCTAAGATCTCAGCAGCTTTTTCTGCCTCCCTCAGAATAGTACCGGAAGATAATAGTTTTACGTTGAGTTTTGCTTTAGTAGTTACGTCTTTATATAAATACATACCTTTGATTATTTCTTCGGCTAAAACATCAGTCATAGTAACAGCAGGATGTAAGTAGTTCTCGTTCATTAAAGTAATATAATAATAAACACTCTTTTGTTTGTCAGAGCCCACACCGTACATTTCTTTCAGACCATGTTGAATGATAACCGCCAACTCATAACCAAATGTAGGATCATAAGAACGACAATTAGGTATAAAACTAGACATTACCAGTGACTGACCATCGCAATGCTGCAACCCTTCGCCTGCTAAAGTTGTTCTACCAGCTGTTGCTCCTAATAAAAACCCGCGTGCTTGCATGTCACCTGCGGCCCAAGCGAGATCAAGAATTCGCTGAAAACCAAACATTGAATAAAAAATATAAAACGGCACCATCGGTAAATTACTATTGCTATACGATGTAGCAGCAGCAAGCCATGAAGAAAAAGCACCTGCTTCAGTGATCCCTTCTTCAAGTAACTGACCTTTTTTATCTTCTTTATAGAACATTACTTGGTTTGAATCGACAGGCTGATATAACTGGCCTACAGACGAATAAATACCTAACTGCCTAAAGAAACCTTCCATACCAAAAGTTCTTGCTTCATCAGGAATAATCGGCACTAAATATTGTTTTAACTCTTTGTCTTTTAATAATTGCGCAAAGATCCGCACAAACGCCATAGTCGTTGAAACCTCGCGATCATCACTACCTTGGAACATAAACTCAAAAGTTGATAATTCCGGTGTAACTAATTTAAGATCACTTGTTTTTCTGCGACTAGGTAAATACCCACCTAATTTTTCTCGGCAGGCTTGTAAATATTTTATCTCAGGGCTATTTTGATCCGGCTTATAAAACGGTACGTTTGGTAGCTCTTCATCAGATATAGGTATATTAAAGCGATCACGAAAAGCTTTAATGCTTGCAATATCCATTTTCTTTTTCTGGTGAGTAGTATTTTCAGCCTCACCTGATCCAATTCCTAAACCATATCCTTTTACAGTTTTAGCTAAAATTACTGTTGGCTGGTTTTTATGATTCACTGCCTCGTGATAGGCTGCGTAGACTTTACTACTATCATGACCACCACGATTTAAGCGCCAAATGTCATCATCAGACATATTAGCAACCATAGCTTTTAACTCAGGATATTTTCCAAAGAAATGTTCACGTGTATAAGCACCCCCGTGTGCTTTATAATTTTGATAATCGCCATCTAGTGCTTCTTCCATGCGTTTTTCGAGTAATTGATTCTGATCTTGTGCTAATAACGGATCCCAATGGCGACCCCAAATGACTTTGATAACATTCCAACCAGCACCACGAAAGACACCTTCGAGTTCTTGAATAATTTTACCATTACCACGAACAGGGCCGTCTAGACGTTGTAAATTACAATTGACGACAAAGATTAAGTTATCTAATTTTTCACGTCCAGCTAACGATATCGCACCTAATGATTCAGGCTCGTCCATTTCACCATCACCACAAAAACACCAAACTTTACGATCAGCAGTATCTGCTAAGCCACGATTGTATAAATACTTAAGAAATCTTGCTTGATAGATCGCTTGAATAGGCCCCAAGCCCATAGATACGGTAGCAAATTGCCAATAATCTGGCATTAAGTATGGGTGCGGATAAGAAGATAGGCCGTTTTCATTAACTTCTCGTCTAAAATTGTCTAGTTGCTCTTCTGAGATTCTGCCCTCAAGATAAGAACGCGCATAGATACCTGGCGATACATGCCCTTGGATATACAATAAATCACCACCTTGCTGCATCAGTTGGTTCGGTGCTTTGAAGAAATGACTAAACCCTACATCGTACAACGTTGCTGATGACGCAAAACTTGCAATGTGCCCACCGAGTTCTGATGTTTTCTTACCTGAGCGCAACACTATAGCCATAGCATTCCAACGAATATAGGCATGAATCCGGCTCTCCAAAGCATGGTCACCAGGCATAACAGGCTCTGCAGACTTTGGAATAGTATTCAGGTAAGCAGTATTAGCTTGATAAGGAATAAAACAACCACCGTTTCTACGGGCTACATCAAGCAATTTTTCTATTAGATAATGGGCGCGCTCTGGGCCATCTTGTTCGATAACAGCTAATAAAGCAGCAATCCACTCTCTGGTTTCGTTATTATCAATGTCAACGTCTTGATTTAATATTGAATTTGTCACTAGTCTACCAACTTATTTTAATATATTTCTAAACATATTTCTTAGCTAACTTCAGTTAAGCGATTGTATCACAGAGTAATGTTACTAGTAATATTAGCTAGATAAAACTGCCAATTAAATTTAACCCCAGGATCTTGCTTTCTCACTGGAGCTATAGCGGAATGCCCAACAATACGATTAGCTGTAATCTTAGGATAAAGATCCATAATAATTTTGGTTACATCAATCAAAGCCGCGTACTGCGCCTGAGTAAACTCAGTAGTCACTGTACCCTGAAGCTCAATTCCTATCGAAAAATCATTACAGTTTTTCCTACCCTCAAATTCTGATACTCCTGCATGCCAGGCTCTCTTATCAAATGGCACGAATTGAATAATCTCACCATTGCGCTTGATATACAGGTGGGTGGAAACTTGTAAATCTCTAGCTAATCCTAATTCCTCAAGCTTACTAGACGATATCTGACCAGAGAACAATTCTTCCAAAATGGTATTCTCAAACTCGCCTTCTGGCAGGCTTGCACAATGAATAACTAATAAATCAATATCTAATCCAGGTCGCTGATTAAAATTAATCGAAGGTATGTGAGTAACAGTAGTTAACAAACCTTTTGATGCTACTGACCCTGTTTTATTTTTGATCACAATTAAGTTTACCTCAGAAACACTTTAGGCGCTTGCCTAACAAATGGATTTAGCCTATATATTAAATTATAGGCAATTTAAAACTCTAGACGCATAATATTTTTGTTGCAATCTTTTATTAAAAAATTATCTTCTGTTTTAAGTTAGTAGCCAATTTTAGTATCAAGTCGTTCTTAGCAACACTAGTACGACTAGTACGGATAGCGTTTTATCCTACCCGATTCATATCAATATTCACAGCGTAGCTTAACTTTTACAGGAGAGAAATAGTGAACAAAACTATCAAACAGAAAACCATTACTTGTCTCGCTGCGATAGGAGCCTTAATCCTATCTAGCGAGTCAAGCTTTGCAATAATTACGGCCGACGGTGATTTAGCGCTTAAACTAAAAGATAGACCTGTTACATCAATTATTGTCAAATTCAACAAAAACTCTAGCTTAAAAGCATGGGGTATGCAAGACGTTTCTAGTTTTTTATCTCAAAAAACCAAATTGAATTTAGACATCGAAAAAAAAATGAGTAATGGTGCCTACGTAGTAAACATTTCTGATTCAAGACTAAACAATCTATCTAGATTGAACTCAGTAAAGTTCAATCAGGAATTACAAGCAAAATTAGATGAACTTAAGAAAGATCCAAATATTAAATATGCTGATCTAAACACTTACGCTTATATACAAAAAACACCAACAGACTCACGCTATAATGAGCAATGGCATTATCATGAAGCTGAAGGTGGTATAAATTTACCTGAAGCATGGGATATAACTACAGGAGCTGATATAGTCGTTGGTGTCGTAGATACCGGTATAGTGAAACATGAAGAACTAAAAGATAAAATCTTACCAGGTAAAAACTTTGTTAGTAACGATGAAAAAAATGATGAAAATGATCCCACTGATCGTGGCGGACAAACATCTTACCACGGTACACATGTAGCTGGTACTATAGCTGCATTAGCAGAGCATGGTGATAACAGCGGTGTTGTATCAGGTGTCTCTTGGGGTGCAAAGATTTTACCTGCACGCGTACTAGGTGATGATGGCTATGGCAAATTTTCAGATATCATCGATGGGATTAGATGGGTGGCCGGTATTGGCGAAAAAAGTTCAGATACACCAGCAAAAGTTATTAATTTGAGCTTAGGTGGCTTCGGTAAGTGCGCTGATAGCTTGCAAGAAACTATTGATGAACTGAATAAAAAAGGCATCACCATGGTAGTTGCCGCTGGAAATAGCAATATGCCTGCGAGAATGTTTACACCGGCCAATTGTAAAGGTGTTATTGCTGTCGGGGCAGTAAATCGCAAAGGTGAAAAAGCTTTCTATTCTAACTTCGGTAAAACAGTTACTATAGCAGCGCCTGGTGGCGAAAGAAAAAAGAAAACTGAAGAAGAAATAAATTCAGTACTTTCTTTAGGTGCTCCTGGAGAATATCAATTCTTACAAGGCACAAGTATGGCCTCTCCACATGTTGCTGGTTTAGTTTCGTTAATGTACAGCTTAAACTCTGATCTTACTTCTGATAACATTATCAAGTATCTGAAAAAAGCAGCTCGCGGTAATGTCATGGATGTTGGAATCGTAGACGCTAAAAAGACTTTAGAGCTTGTTAATGCTGGTCCTCTACCTGAAGAGCCTAAAGAAGAACCGAAAGAAGAACCGAAAGAAGAACCGAAAAATCCGGCCTAAAGACAAAACGTAGGGGCGACCGACTAAGGGATCCCCTACAAATATCTAGATATAATATAAATAACCGTTTTAATCAGACCGAACACTTCTTCTATTATTTAAATTAAGTTAATATTTATCCCGACTTCAGCACTCTTAAGCCTAAAAAATTCTAAAAATAAACCCCAAGCCGC
>CAYLXL010000035.1:0-11212 GCA_964387745.1 uncultured Gammaproteobacteria bacterium
ATTTACTGAAGGCAATAAGAGAGATGCATTTTGTCCAGATGTTAATGTGTTTAATCCTATAGCACCGAATATGTTAGAAAAAAACTAGCCGTAGAATACATAATAGCGAATGATAGCTAGGGTGTGCTTTTGCGTCTAAAACAAAAGTGGGAGTTGGTAAGGCCATACTATGGTATGTTTTAATGAGCTCAGCTTATTAAAAGTTCTGTAATATTTTTAATTTTTAGGACTTTCAATATAGAAAATCATAGTATCAAAAAGGTTTATGGTTCCTTCCAAGAAAGATTTAGGAGATATGGCCTGCAATTTGGATTTATACAAGGGACTGTAAATAAATTTGTAAGCGTCAATTAACCCCACCTTGATTATTTTTTGAGTATATAAATTTATCTTTAGGAAATTAAAAATATTAAGCAACAATACCATATAGGCTTTTGTCTGTTGATGATGGTGCTGATAGTTACGATTATCTAGCGTTATTTATGATTTTCGGAATTTTTAGGTAAAATAATGGTAAAATCAAATTTTGGACTGATCTTTCCTATGCATTCTAAATTCACTGGCAAGCTAACACCTTGTGTTTACCCATAAGTTGAGATATGTTGTTGGCATATTGAAAGCCGAGGTGACGTGCTGCCATTTTGTTTGTGGTAATAGTTGCAGGTGTTATAATGAACCCCATAATTTAGACCAGACAAATCGTAATTTTTGAGAGATAATTACCTCTAGCCGGAGGTAGAAATGGCTCAAAAAAAGAAGTGGTCAGCAGCACAAAAGTTTGAGATAGCATGCTTGCCATAAAATGCGACACGACATTAAATGATATATGTAAGCGTTATCAGGTAGCACCTAGCTTGGTTCATAAATGGAAAAGCAAGGTATTAGAGCAAGGCTCTCAGTTATTTGCTAAAGGTGACAAATCTGCTGAGGCAGCAGTTGCAGCGCATGAACAAATTCAAAGCCAGCTATATGAGAAAATTGGCCAGTTAACCATAGAACATGATTTTTTAAAAAAAAGTTGGAGCAGGTTCCGCGGGAGCAAAGACGAGAATTAATAGATAATACACATGAGCTTAGTATTCGTAAGCAGTGTCAATTATTAGAGTTAAATCGCAGCACACTGTATTATAGTGCTAAGCCTGCAAAAATAAGTGATATTGATCTACTAAATTTAATACGTGATATCTGGGAAAGATACCCATTTTTTGGTTATCGCAGAATAACCAAAGAGCTAAATGCAAGTGCCTTAACAGTAAACCGCAAACGCGTTAAGCGATTAATGAATGTCGGTGGAATAGAGGCAATTTACCCTGGTCCAAATACCAGCAAACGAAATAAATTGCATGCGGTATACCCATATTTATTGCGTAATTTAGAGATAGTTAGGCCAAATCAAGTATGGATGGTAGATATAACTTATTTACGCATGCCTACAGGATTTATGTATTTGGTAGCTGTTATTGATATATATAGTCGTTATGTTGTGGCTTGGTCTTTATCGAACACGTTAGAAACAGCTTTCTGCATAGAGGCACTAAAGCCAGTCTTAGCAAGCCTAAGGCCTGAAATTATAAATAGCGATCAGGGCTGTCAGTTCACTAGTGCTGATTGGGTTAATTATTTGAGCGAGCATGGTATTAAAATCAGCATGACAGGCGTAGGACGATGCCTAGATAATGTTTATATTGAGCGATTTTGGCGGAGTTTTAAACGTGAAGAATTTTACCTGAATGAATATGAAAATATTAAGGAGCTTAAAAAGGCTATTGCAAATTACATTCAGTTTTATAATAATCGGCGATGGCATCAGTCTTTAAATTATAAAACCCCTGCTTTAGTCTACTTCAGTATGATCAAAGCAGCAGCATAAAACAGCTGATTGTTCGCGATTCGATTAAGGGGCTCTGCCCCTTTAACCCCGAAGTATTTGGTAACACGATTCAAATATGACGGTAAAATTCAGGCGGTTTAACCCGCCATGAATCGCGTTACGGTCATCGCCGCTTCCGGCTGTGCCGTGACCAAATTTTAACAGGAATTATTCGGGACTTCACTCGTTTTTATCAAAAGGTGGGTAGAGAGCTAAATAATCTAATATTAATAGTAACGGTCAGGATCTCTTAAATATTTAAGATCGTGGTCTAGACAATGGGTTCATTATACCAATAAACTGGATGTACTGTTGCAGTTAATAGCTACTGACATTAGTAAGAGTTTGTTGAGGGAGCCTCAAGATTTAATGGCATGGTTAGTAGCATTGCCACAGGAGAAGAAGGAAATTATTTTAAAGAATATCAGCGGTGAGATTTTAAATATTAGAGCTCTTGCATAACTAGTCAAATTATTAGAAACTATCGTTTTTATGCAAGGAAGCGGTAATGAAGTTTGCACAAATACAATTAGAGCCCGGCGATAAATTTAGAAGGCTAACAGGCATTAAGCGTAAGACGTTTGATTTAATGGTTGAGATCTTAAGCAAGGCAGAAGCTGTTCTCAAATCGCAAGGAGGCAAACCAAATAAATTAAGTATTGAAGATCGCCTATTAATGGCACTTGAATATCTGCGTGAGTATCGTACTTATTTTCATATATCGCGCGGTTATGGAATAAGCGAAAGCGCTTGTTATCGTAATATTCGGTGGGTAGAAGATACACTGATAAAAGATGGTCAATTTTCATTACCCGGTAGAAAAGAATTATTAAAAAGTGATGTTGAATATGAAGTTGTTTTAGTTGACGCAACAGAAAGCCCTATAGAACGCCCAAAAAAAGACAAAAATATTTTTACTCAGGAAAAAAGAAGAAGCATACATTAAAATCGCAAATAGTAGTTGCTAAAAAAACTGGCCAAGTGATATGTACTAATTTTAGTAATGGCAAACGCCATGATTTTTGTTTGTTCAAAGAGTCAGGAGTAATATTTCAAAGTAAAACAAAGGTATTAACTGATACTGGATATCAAGGAATACAAAAAATCCACTCCAACAGTGAACTACCGCAGAAAAAGCGTAAAAATATTGCCTTAACAAAAGATGAAAAGCAGAAAAATAAAGAGCTAGCTAGCCAGAGAGTTCTTAATGAAAATGTGATAGGTATGGTAAAGCGGTTCAAGATTATTTCTGATAGATATCGTAATCGTCGCAAACGTTTTGGATTGAGATTTAACTTAATTGCAGGTATTTATAATTTTGAGCTGGGAATTTAATGTTATGCAAGAGGTCTATTGTTGATTGGCAGGGGCAGACTATTTTGCATTTTGCGGCAAAAAATGAGCCTAACCTTTTTAACGCTATTTTGGCCTCATTTGGCTATAATAATGCAGCTAAGCTTGTAGCTGTGACCAAAGAGGATAAGCAGGGTTTCACTGCTATACACAACGCTGCCCTAAATGCTGAATGTTTCAAGATAGCATTAGATTTATTTGGTGATGATAATCAATCTAAGATTGCAGCTGTGACCAAAAAGGGTGGTTTTGGTACCACTGCTATACACAACGCTGCCAAAAATTCTGCTGCAAGTTTAAAGATAGCTTTAGATTTATTTGGCAATAATAATCCAGCTAAGCTTGCAGCTATGACCAAACAGGATAGATATGGTAGCACTGCTATACACTACGCTACCGAGAATGCTGAATGTTTTAAGATAGCTTTAGATTCATTTGGTGATGATAATCAATCTAAGATTGCGGCTGTGACCGAAGAGGATAGGTTTGGCAACACTGCTATACAATATGCTGCCAAGAATGCTGAATGTCTGAATATAGCATTAGATTCATTGCTGCTAGATGATTTGAAAAAATTAGCTGAGCATGATAAATACAAGTGGATTAAAGAACCTTTAGAAAAATATATTAGTGAAAAGGAAATTACTGAAAGACCGGCGGCTGGCGCAGGCTTTAGACCTAGAAATAATTGAAAATCATTTTTCTACTATGACAATAAGGCTGTTTACCATTTTGAGCATAATAATCTTGATGATATTCTTCTGCCGGCCAAAAGCTACTAACTGGATGCAAGACAGTGCTTACTTTATAGTATTTTGCTTCTAAGAGTTTAATAACCTCATAAGCAAGAGTTTTTTGTTCATGGGTATAATAAAATATTTTACTTAAATATTGTGAGCCTTTATCTGGGCCTTGTCCATCTGTTTGGCAGAAATCATGAATTTCAAAAAATAATTTTATGACATCTGTATAAGAAATTATCTGTGGATCATAAATGACACGTACCGCCTCTACGAAGGTCGTTTTACCACTGCATACAATATTATAATCTGGATCTAATCTATCATCGCCTATATAGCCTACTTGTGTATAAATCACACCTTGCTGTTGATTCAAAAGAGCTTGCACGCCCCAAAAACAACCGGCGGCTAATATAATCTCTTCGCTATCAAGAAGTTCAGCATTATTGCTTATGAAATCTAACGATAAAGAATTTACGCAATAACGAGTATTTTTTGCTGTGTATTGTTCTCCGTAAAAAATATGACCTAAATGGCCATCGCAACGTGCACATAATATTTCTGTACGAACTTTATCTTTATCCAAAACTTTTTTGACGTTATTAGCAATCTCGCCATCAAAACTTGGCCAGCCACAGCTTGATGTAAATTTATCATCAGATCTAAATAGGGCTAAACCACATTGGCGACATAAATAAGTACCTATTTTATCAGAGCTAGAAAGATTAAATTTACCTGTATTAGGCCTCTCTGTAGCTTTATTAATTAGAATGTCGTGTTCACGCGGAGTCAGAGACAAAGTTTTAATCATTGTGTTTACTTCCAATTAGCACGCCCGATAGTCTTATCTATAATTTTGAATTCTTTATCAACCAAGTATGTTTCAGGGACTTGGATGGTGTTAAATAAGTCTTGTGAAATAGCATGGTTGTTATCCCAAACAAATAATAAGTTACTTATTTTAGATATCTTGTGGCTTTTTTCTATTTTAGTTAAATATTTGCCCATTTCTTCTTTTTCATCATCAAGAGATATAGCTAATATGGTGGCATTAGGATGCTTTTTAGCAAAAAGAATTATATCATCAAATTCTTTTGTGCAGACATTACACCAGCTTGCCCAAAAGTGAATATAGATGTTTTCGCTGGTTAATTTATATAAACTTGATGTAGTATTGGTGTTGAAAATATTAAAATCAAAATTTGGTATTTTGGTATCACGTTCATATTGTTGCGGTATATCACCACTTGCATAAATGCTGTTGGCTGTAGGTAACATAAGCCTTTCTTGAAAAATGATAAAAGTTAAGATAGCAATAGAAATAGCTAAAGTAAATAATTTGATTTTCATGATGCAGCTCTTTTATTAAAAATTGTTAATGTTGTAATCAATAGTAATTCTAAAAATATAAATAAACCAAGATTTAATGCGATGTTCTCTGTAAACCCATAAGAATGTAAGCCTGTTGAAAGTAGATTAACCCCAAACCATGCTAAAGCGACTGTAACACTAGTCATGGCAGCAAAAGCAGCAAACATTGTAGGTGACAATTGTTTTGATATTCTGCCATGTACCAAAGCAATTAACCATAAGCAAATTAATAAAGCACCGTTTTCTTTTGGATCCCAGCCCCAGAATCTACCCCAGGATTGATCGGCCCAGATCCCACCTAAAATAGTCCCTAATAGTGTTAAAAATAAAGATAATAACGCAAAAGCCAAAATGTACTTTTGTAATCTTTGTTTAAATTCTGAACTAATAGTATAGCTTACACCACAGAATAAATAGACATGCGAAACAGCTGAAAGTATCAAGCAGCTGCCGTAGCCTGAAGTGATAGCTACTACATGGGTGCCTAGCCAAAAGTTATTGTTTAATACAGCTATCACTACTCCTAAGCTATCTCCACTTACATCATAGCTATTAGCAATAAAGAGCAATACTGAGCAAATCAAACTACCAAGTAATGTTCCAATATGATCTTTGCGTATAAGGTCAATGATAAAACATAAAACTGCTGTAATAAGACTTACAAATAAAATAGATTCATAAAGATTAGCAACCGGTGGGCGTTGTAAGATATAAATTCTTAATAACATGCCAATCAAAGTGCTAATCAAACCTGCTATAAAAGAATTTATTGCTAATAGAGAGAGTGAACGAAGCTTATTATGAGTATATAAAAACATTAACGATAATATTAAGCTTACTGAGAATAAAACAATAGCTTTGTTAAAGAGCTTATATTGATTATAGTATTTCTCTGCTTGCAACATTAAAGATAGCTTTTTTGGACTTAATCCAGTTTTAGAATAAGCAGATGCAAGTTCTAGTGAAAGACTTTTTAGGTCGGCAGCATTGGAATTTAAGTTGTCTCGATATACAATTTTTTGTAAAAGACTTAAGTATTTTGCAGTATTAGGCGTGCCTTTGCCGGAGCCTATGATATCCCATGGCGCCAGCCAGTTATTATCTTCAGTATGTAAAAAGCCATCAGTAGGAATGATCTTAAAACTAGTATTAATTTTGTCAGCTTCTGTATTTTTAAACAGACTGGCAAGAGTCAAAATATCTTGGTTAGCTGGGTTATTGAGATCTTGTTTAGATTTATAGAGATATTCTACTTTATCAGCAATAATTTTTTTATAGGGTAAAAGCTGATAGTAGCTTATAAATAAATTAGATAAATTTTGAGTTTCTAGATTAAACTTAAAACTTGCAGTTAATTTCTCTATGTCAAATAGTGGCCATAAGAGACTAAGCGACCTGCTCAGATCAAAATATTTTAATACATTGCTATATAAATCTAATATTTGTTTGTCAGTAGAATCTAATGGCGTTGTTGTTGCTTGTAGGCGAGTAATGAGCGCAATATTTTTTTTAATGCCCGGTAATATTTCTTTAAAGCTGTAATAGTCGTTGGATCTAGAATCAAGCTCGAGTAGACTTTTGACTTTAGGGTTGGCAATAAAAAAAATCTTATTATCATAATCTTTTTGTGGTTTAAGCAGTAAATCTACAAGCCATTGATTGGCAGTTATGTTATTTATATTTTCTTTTTTTGCAATCGACTTTAAAGTTATTCTTGCAAAGCTATCTAAAGGCTTGATGCGGCCTTCGTGCAGTACAGGTAGCGTGCTGAGTGACTCGTAAATATTATTATCTTTTGTTTTATTATTAAAATTATTGAAGATAAATACACAAACAAAAAATAAGATAATAAAGATAATATATTTTAATAATTTAAACATAACTAAGCTTTTCTAAATAATCTCGGTAATCTTTGAAACAGATGAATAAGTAGAGCTAGAGACAAGATGATACTAGCTATATAGGGAAAACTTTGGCCAACGTTGTAGACCGCTGCAAGTACGGTTACATATTGATTATTCTCTGTATAAAAACTAGATTGATAAAAAGTATAGCCTTTATACCTCAATGGCCGATTCATACTTATTGTACCTTGCCAAAGCTTATCTTTGCTTGGCTGTAATACAGTAACATTAGAACTATACTCTTTAGCAATATTAGTACCAGGATGAAGTTCTTCATTGAATTTATTCAATTGAATACTAAAAGGTAAGTATGTTCTTTGATGCCGGAATTCTAAAGTATAATTTTTATTATTAATTGAGTATTGCTGAATGCTATCAATATTTAAGTAATGCAATTTATTATTGATTTTTAGTTCTAGGATAGGATGAGCTTGCTCATTATCTTTGGGTTTAGATAAAAGCTTAGGTTGGTTATTGACCAGCTCACAATGCGCACATATGTTGAGAACTTCAAAATGGTCTAAAAATAATTGATTAGTTGCAGGTTTATTTAAGTTAATTATTTTTTGAACACTCTCACTCAAGTTGGTAATAACTAATTCAGTTTGGTGGTAATCACTTATATAATTGACAGAGCTATTCTGAGCAATGTCCATATACCCCTCATAGCTATAATGAGCAGTTAAGAATCCACCTAGAAGCAAAAAAAGGCCACTAATATGGGTAACTAAGCTGCCAATATTCTGCAAGCGCCAGTTATCCAAAACTAGCTTAGATAGTAAACTTATAAAAATTAAAGTCAAAACTGTATAAGTGCCAGGCAGGGGAATAAAGCCAAACACATAGAAAAAATAGACTGAAAAATAGGATTGTTGGGCATAATATAAGCCTAGTTGCTGCTCAGCGATGGTGCCCGCGACCAATAACAGCATCAACCACAAGATAAGGTAGAAAAATATGTCGCTACGCGCGAAAATTCGGCATAATTTCAATAGCATATGCTTATATTAGTTGTTAAAATAAATAGCTATATTATCATATTTATCTGACTATTAATAAGTATTTGTATTGTTGAATTGGATATGGAATCGACTGAAATAGATGGTCTAGTTATAATCATTTTCCGTAAAAGCATCAAAAATCTTTACTTAAGAATTAAACCTCCGTTGGGTGACGTTCAGCTTACGGTCCCCAAAAGAACCTCTGTAGCTAAAATTAATGAATTCATTAGGTTAAAATTAGAGTGGATAAGAAAGCATCAGGTCGCTATTCAGCAACGTGAATATACACTAAGCAATAATTTTGAGACAGGTAACGAGATTGAGTTTCAAGGTGAAAGATATAAAATTAATACTATTTATGGTAAAGGTAGCAATAGAGTTATTATTGACCCCCTGAATAAAATTTTTAATCTCTATGTAAATAAACGAGGGGTTCTGTCTTTACGCCAAAAGATTATTAATGAATTTTATAAATGGACGCTAGATGACCAATTATCGAATTTGATTCCAAAGTGGCAAGCTATCATCGGTGTGCAAATAAATAATTATACGATTAGAAATATGAAGAGTCGTTGGGGAAGCTGTAAGATAGCTGAAAAGAATATTTGCCTAAATTTACAGCTGGCTCGATCTGCACCTGTTTGCTTAGAATATGTTTTAGTTCATGAATTAGTCCATTTATTAGAACGGCATCATAATAAAAGATTCTATGGCTTTATGACTAAATACATGCCGCAGTGGAAAGATTATGAGAAATTATTAAATTTAACTTTTTTAAAATAAAACTATGTACAGTTATCAACACCGTTATCATGCTGGCAACTTTGCCGATCTCCATAAGCATATTTGTTTATTAGCTATAATTAAATATTTGCATAAAAAACCTGGGTCTATTTTTTATCTCGATGCTTTTGCTGGAGAAGGTTACTATGATATATCTAGTTTTGAAGCGCAGAAAAACCAAGAATATCTATCAGGTTATGGTAAGCTAAAACAATTAGCTAATACGCACGAGTTGTTTAATGATTTAAGTAATTTAGTCCGTGACGATATAATTCCTGGCTCTCCAGCTGTGATAGCTTCGTTGCTCCGAGAAAACGACAGGGCAGTGTTTATAGACAATCATCCACAGGCTTTTGAGTATTTATATAATAATTTTCAATATGATAAAAATATAAAGACGTATAAACGTGAAAGCTATGAGGCTGTTAATGCCTTAGTGCCATATAGAGAAAGCAGGGGGCTTATATTACTAGACCCAAGTTATGAAGTGAAAGATGAATATGAAAATATAGTTGATCTGGTTGTATCAAGTTATAAAAAAAATGCGACTGGTATCTATATGATTTGGTATCCCATTTTGGCTAATAAGAATTATCATAAATATTTATTTAATATTTTTGATAAAGTAAACAACGATAAAATATGGCATCATCAATTTGTACCAGGGAATGTAGAAGAGGGCATGATTGGTAGTGGCTTGATTGTGGTTAATATGCCGTGGTCTGTGGATGGGGAGGTTGAGGAGTGTTTTAGTGAGATCTGAGTGAAAGTTACAATCCTCCCTCCCCCAAATATTTTTCTGACCTCATTCTGGGAGAGGTTTGGGGTGAGGGAAAATGAAGCTAATGAGATGGATAAGCAAAATCTCCCTAACAAAAACTCCTCAAATACTTCACCAAATAATTCATCTTGAAAATATTCTGCCATCTTACCCTGATAGCTCGCCAATAAATCTTTCTTGCTTGCTTATATTGCTCAGCTAAATAATAACTTCGAAACAACGATAAATAGCGCAAAGATAAATAAGAGTTTTTTAAGTGTAGTACTTCACGAGGAATGTATCGCTCATCAAAAATAATTTCCGTAAGATGGTTAACATTTATTTCTTCATTTAATAACTTATGGTTATTTCTTAGGCTGTTATTATGTTTTAGGATACTCACAGTAGAAAACGGCAAATATTGACAATCATAATTCACAATGGCATGAGCAAACAAAGGTATGTCTTCATTAAGCTTGGTCTCTTCGCAAAATTTAAAAGTATTTAAAATTTCTTTTTTAAAGATCATGGAACCAGCAGAAAGTGAAATGCTTTTTTTAAACAAATAATCTATAAATCTTTGTTGCTTCGAAGAAGATAACTTGTCATTTTTAATAATTTTCTTAATAACAATCTTGCCATCATTTGCCCGCACGACACTATTATGATCTGCTATCACCATGTCAGGAAGATTATGTGATTGAACAAAATCCATAATGGTTTGCAGCGAGTTTGGTGTTAACATATCATCTGCATCTAAAAATAAAATATATTGGCCTGCGCTATTACTAATTGCTTTATTGCGGCTTTTTGCGGGGCCTAGATTTTCGTGATTGGCAAGTATTTTTATAAAGGGAAATGTAGAATATTGTTCTAAAACTTGCAGAGTATTATCAGTTGAACAATCGTCAATAATAATAACCTCGAGCATTAAGTTTGGAGCGTTCTCTAATTGACAAATAACAGAGTCTAGAGCAAAGCTAATTAAATGCCCATAGTTATACGTAGGAATAATAATACTAAAACTAACCATAATTATTTTGAGTTAAAACTTTATAATGGTTAGTTTATCATATCAGTGAGTGACAACTGAATTTTATTTTCTTGTATGTTAGGTTTGGCTAATGCAAGAAAGATGTCTTGTGAATGTGCTGGTAGTAAGTAGTTTGTATTTGACAGAAATTTGTTACCCAGGATATACAATAATTTATAGGTCTATTTTAACAACCAATAATTCTATCACCATAGTTTTTGCCAAGACCAAGCGCTAAATAAGTAAAGCCATTAATGAGCGTTGAACTCCCTTGTCCTGTTGCTACAACAACATCCACTGTCCCAGCTGCATGAGCAGGATTAGTTGCTGTGACTGTCGTAGAGTTTATTATATTGATATTGCTTGCAGCTGAACCACCAAAAGTTATATCAGTAGT
>CAYLXL010000035.1:11222-23763 GCA_964387745.1 uncultured Gammaproteobacteria bacterium
AGTAGTACCTAAAAGATCAGTTCCTGTTATGGTCACCATGATACATCCACTATCAAGACTGCTAGAAGGAGAAATCCCACTCAAAGTTGGACCTTCTGTGATTTCTATGGCACCTGTCACAGTGTTAGTATTACTACCATTGATATTAAAATTTGTTTGGGCTACTCCTGAACTTCCAGGAACATATGTTAAGGTACATGATGCAAGTGGGGCTAGAGTTGCACACGTGTTACCAGACTCAGTCACATTGCCATCAAGTCCTGTGCCAGTAAACTCGGACATAATATTAAGAGCAGTAATAGATGATGAAGTATTGGTAACGGTAATTGAGCCTGGAGAACCATTAGTTGATAAACTTAATGGTGAACCGGATAAAGATATAGTCGCAGAAGGTGATGTCACTCTGGTAACTCTGATCACGTTACTATAACTAGGACGATAGCATTGCATTAGTGAGTTTTGGGCACATACTACAGGTCCGTCTACAACAGATTGAGTTAACAATTCACTATCAATACTAAGAGATAAAACACAAGAAGTATTATAAGCTAGTGTGAAAGGGTTGGTGCATATGCCGCCGCCACTGGTAATTTGCGTTATACCAGGAATCTCACGCATAACTAGAGTATGGGTTTTTCTTGATTGATTAGTTATGTTGTATTGTACAGTCGCAGTACTATTAGGAGAAATTGAAATAGTCGTTTCCGTCAGAGGTGTAAATGTCCATAATGGTGATCCAGCTTGGATGGTACTACATGTTAGAGTAAATAAAAGCAGAACACGTTTCGCAATAAAATTTTTATTCATAGAATATTCTTAAGCAATAAAAGTTAGATTTACTAAAATTGAATGAGCGTGTAATTTTGACAGTGATAATTTTTGATTAGTATCGGCGCCTGACATGGATCCTAATTTACTTTTACCCCAATCAGAAAATTCATAGCCCAAGCCTATTTGCCAATTTTTGTCTAGAATGTATTGGGCCCCTAATCCTAAACCATAAGTAAAACTACTGATTGTCTTATCAGCAAAATTTGGCGATGCTACAGCAGCAAAAATTGATGGGGTGTTGATAAAGCTATGTGATTTATTAAAGCCTATACCAGCTGTCGCGCTCAGCCATGGTTTAATTTGCCAATCAACATCGCCTAACAATTTCCCTTGTAGAGCAATATGTTTATGGCTGATTTCATATTTGTAAAAATAATTATTAAAAGCTGGATTGGCATCTTCCCAGACATCTCCAGTTAACTTTGTGCTACTAGTTGCCGCCATCTCTAGACCTATGTGACCAACTAATTTTGGGGCTAAAGGTTTTTGGATGCCTAAAAACAGATCGGCGGCTGATACAATCCGGGTTAGTTTATCAGCCGTGTAAGTTCTGGTCATTACAGAAGTTAAGTCCAGCGTCTGAGTTTTTCCTGGTTGTTGCAGCATAGGTCCTGCACTTAGGGTTGCTACAAATGGTTCTTTAAAGTAATCCTTAACTTTAGACACATTAAAAGAGTAGGTATTAACGCAACACATTGTAATTAACAGTAAGGGTAGAGCTTTTCTAACAACTATCACTATGTATTTCCTTATTCTTTAGGGTATTAAGCTAATAAAGCCCATATTGTTAAATAATAGTTCAATATTATAATTTACGATCTATTTTTCAATCAGAAACGTAGGTATAATTTTCGATCAAATCCTAATTATTATTTCAGTTATAAGGATAGCAATCATCCATGGCTTATATTACTACACCTATCTATTATGTTAACGATGATCCGCATATCGGACATCTCTATACTACGCTGAGTGCAGATGTCTTGGCTCGTTTTTATAATCTTATAGGTGAACCATCTTACTTATTGTCTGGGACGGATGAGCATGCAGTAAAAGTAGTTGAGGCAGCAAGTAATAATGGTATGTCAGTGCATGAGTGGGCTGCAACAAAAGCTGCAGCCTTTGCTAGAGCATTTGGCGAATATAATATTAAAGTTACAGATTTTATTAGAACAAGTGAACAACGACATGTTGCCGAAGTTGCAAAACGCGTAGCCGAATTATTAGAATCGGGTGATATCTATCTTGATAGTTATGAGGGGTGGTACGATAAAGGCCAAGAAGAATATATTTCAGATCATAAAGCCAAAGCAAGCGATTATGTTTCTGTTTTTAATAAAAAACCATTAGTTCGCCGTAAAGAGCCATGTTTGTTTTTTAGGCTATCTAAATATGCTGATCAAATAAAAAAATTAATTGAGGATGATGTCTTAAAAGTAAGACCAGTCACGCGTAAAAATGAAATTTTAGCACGATTTATTGAGGGCATTAACGATGTGCCATGCTCCAGACCTCGAACTGATGAATGGGGTGTTGCCGTACCTGGTCATGAAGATCAAACTGTTTATGTTTGGATTGATGCATTATTAAATTATTTAACATCTGTAGATGTTGATGGCCGACGTGAGTTTTGGCCGCCTGATATCCAAATAGTAGGTAAAGACATTCTTTGGTTTCATGCAGTGATTTGGCCGGCGATGTTACTAGCGTTACAGAATAATACAAACAATGCATGGATCAAATTACCCAAAATAATTAAAGCTCATGGTTTTTGGGTTAGAGATGGCGAAAAAATGTCAAAGAGCATGGGTAATTTTATTTCTTTGCCAGTGCTTAATGAATACGTTGCTAAATTTGGTTTAGATTCGATCAGATTTTATTTAATGCATTCAGGCCCTAATGAATCTAGTGATGCTAATTTTAGTGATGATAATTTACTTAATGTTCATACAACCATGTTGGCTAATACTATAGGCAACAGTTGTTCACGCGTAATAACTATGATATGCAAATATTGTAATGAACAAACGCCTAGTCATATAGTTGATAGTGGTTTTGCCTGCAAAGAAGTTTCAGAAAGTGTTAATACAGCATTAACAGCTGCAAAAAATGGTGAAGTGCAAGCATTGATTAATGAAGCGTTAAAAATAACCAGAATGGTTGATAGTTTTATTCAAGAAACTAGTCCGTTTAAATTAGCCAAAGAAGAATCTAATAAAGCCATAGTTGATGCAATATTATATGATTGTTTAGAGGCTTTAAGATTAGCTTCTGTTCTATTATGGTCAGTAATGCCTAATACAATAGAAAAAATGTGGCAGGCTTTTTCTTATAATGAAACTATGCAAGCATTATTAAATAAACAATTAGCGGATGCTAATAAAATATTTGCGTGGGGTTATTTGCCTGCTGGCCTGAAAGTATCAAAACTTGAGCCGTTGTTTCCGAGAGTGGAATAAGAAAGTGTTAAAATAAGGTCTATACGTTGACATTTATATTAAAATAAACCATAATGTTTATATCATCCTAGTGGGCATGACCTACTAGACCCGGTTAGCCAGCGCTGCCGGGTTTTTTAGTTTTAGGGATAGCAGTTTTGTCCAATAAAAAGAAAGTTCAGTGTTTTATTGATGGTTTCAATTTATATCACGCTATCGACGATCTAAAAGATAATTCTCTTAAATGGCTCAATTTAAGACTTCTGTCTGAAGCATATATTCAAAAGTCCAAAGAAGAACTTAAAGAAGTTTTTTATTTTTCAGCTTTTGCTACTTGGAAAGAAGAGGCTTACAGACGACACAAGGCCTACGTCAAAGCTTTGAAAGCATCAGGTATTACAAATATAATTGGTCATTTTAAAGAAAAACAAAAAAAATGCATAAAATGTGGAACAAGATGGACTGCTCATGAAGAAAAAGAAAGTGATGTAAATTTAGCTTTATACATCGTTCAACAAGCTTATGAAGATAATTATGATAAGGCTTTAATTATTACAGCTGATTCTGATATCTGCCCTGCAATCAAGATGGTCAAAAAAAAATTTCCTAATAAAGAACTGATGGTTTTAACTCCTCCAAACAGATACAGAATTACTAGAGAGCTTAGGAACTTAGCTCAAACGCAGAGGATAAAACAAAAACATTTACAAGATAATCTATTAAAACCTTTGATCACTTTAGAAAATGGTGAAGTTATAACTTTGCCAGATAAATATAAAAAATCTTAATTTGAAACAAATATGAAAAGATGTCCCTGGCTGTCTCTCGATAAACCAGACTATGTGCATTATCATGACACCGAATGGGGTGTGCCAGTCTATGATGATAGATTACTTTTTGAAATGCTTATTTTGGAAGGTGCACAAGCTGGTTTGAGTTGGTATACAATTCTCAAAAGAAGAGAAGGTTATCGCAAGGCTTTTAAAAACTTTGATGTTACGAAAGTCGCGACATTATCAGATTCTCAATTAGAAGATATCTTAAGTAACTCGGATGTTATTCGCAATCGCCTTAAAATATTTTCTGCACGTAAAAACGCACAAGTTTTTATAGCTATCCAAAAAGAATATGGAGATTTTGCTAAATATTTATGGGCGTTTGTGGACAATAAACCTATTATCAACCGCCCGAAAAGTCTACAAGATATCCCCGTTACAAGTATTATTTCTAATACAATCTCAAAAGATTTAAAAAAACGAGGAATGAGTTTTGTTGGCTCAACTATTATATATGCTTATATGCAAGCTGTAGGTCTGGTGGATGATCATGTGGTGGGCTGTATTAAGTCAAAATAGTTCGTGCACTCTTTTACGGGAGTTTCGTTGCTTAACTCCTGATTAATTGTATTTCTGTGGTTAGCGTTCACAGAAGCTGAATGATCTTCCCTTTTAGGAGAAGTACCCAGAGCGTAGCGAAGGGGGATGGCGTGATTTTGTCACTGCAGAATCTTTAATAGACCATGCCAAACTACAATCAACCCCTCCGCCTCGTTGCATTCGGCACCTCCTCTGTTGGGGAGGATCGCAAAACCACTAATAATACCAATAAAATCAATTAGCTACAAAGAAAGCCGCATAGAATTAAAATATCTGCAACTTTATAGAAGTTGTTTAGCTGGCTTTAATGAAGGCTTAATACTATTGTTTTATGATTTAACTAATCCAAGAAAACAAAGGGTTTATATCATGAAAAGTATAATATATGTGAACAGAAAAGAAGTAGCAGATAAAGTTATAAAAAAAGTTGTCAGCTCAAAAAAAGCCCGTATTGGTGTGGCAGGTGTTGTAGGTGTTAATACTGCTGTAGATACGTTTGTAAAAGTTGGGTGCGTGGTAGGTGTTTTAACTATGAGTGGTCTTACTGCCGGGCTTATGACACCTATTGGTTTAGGAGTTGTCTTCGCTGGCATAGGTCTTGCTACAATTGGCTGGAGTATATATAAAACTAAAGATTCTTTGAGACAAATGTCTGAAATTAAAGAACAACAAATAAGACATGCAGAACAATTAGCAAAGATTGCTTCTTTACAAGATAAAATTTCTGCAGCTGGCGTTGATGATATGAGCGAACAGAAAGTTAATAAAACTGTAGTTGAGAAAAATCTGAAATCAATATTAGTAGCTAAAGCAAGCTGGCTTAAGAGTAATGTTTACACACCAGTAATGAATATAAAAAAGCAAGTGTTAGCTGTAAAAGGTTGGGTATTCGGTCAAATAAAAAACCCAATTTATTTAATTTTGGAAGTAGTAGCTCACGCCGATAAGATAAGTGTAGCTAAACTCGGTCTAGCAACATTATTTTTTGCAGTAACGGGTCTGACAGGGGTAATAGGTATTTCTACTTTAGTTGCTATCTTTGCGGTTTTTGTAATACTAAGATTAGCAAATGAAGGATGTAAATACATGTTTGAAACTTATAATACAACATTAAAAGCTGATATTGAGAAAGCAGAAAATACGATTAAAGATCTAACTAGGGATCAAAAAATTGTGTCACTTAAGACTCAGCTAAGTTCTAAAAAACAATGTAGTTCTGGTTCTAGGAAGTCAACTACACCTTTATTTGATTCGCATGCTTCTAAGCCGGTAGTTGCTAAAAGGCATCAAGACCAGAATAGAGCTCTTCGAGCATGCAGAGCAGCCTAAAAATTATAATCTATATTTTTTAGTCTCACGCATTGCATCGCGGTCTTTAATAGCAGCACGTTTGTCGTGTAATTTTTTGCCCTTTACTAAAGCAATTTCAATTTTTACCTTATTTTTTTTCCAGTACATGGCAAGGGGTACTAGAGTAAAACCTTTTTGTTCTACGCTACCAATCAACTTAGCTAGTTCAGCGTGATGCAGTAACAACTTTCTGGTCCTACGAGCGTCTGGATTAATATGGGTAGAGGCACTCAATAGAGGAGTAATTAAAGCTCCAAGCAGAAATGCTTCATGATTTTTAAGAATTACGTGACTATCGACTAATTGAACTTTTCCAGCACGCAAGCTCTTTACTTCCCAGCCTTCTAGAACGATGCCAGCTTCATACCTTTTTTCAATGTGGTATTCAAATTTTGCCTTGCGATTCAAAATAATCGTTGAGCTTGGATTCGAATCAGATTTCTTGTTTTTAGCCATGATGGTATTTCTTAAAATTAGTAGTCAATTATAGAAAAAACTGGTTATAATAACAACGTTTTTAAATCTATCTTATAACCATGACTAAAATTGTTGAAGTAATATACCCAAAGTCAGAGTATCAGCATCTATTTAAAGTAGATTTAGATGCATTGGTGACACATACTGTCCTGGAGGTTATTAAGAAGTCAGGGATATTAGAGTATTACCCTGAGATTGATTTAACGGTTAATCAAGTGGGGATTTATAGTGAAATCAAACAACTGTCTGATTTAGTAAAGCCACTCGATAGAGTTGAGATTTATAGACCGTTACTTATTGATCCGATGGCGGCAAGACGACTACGAGCTAAGAAAAAGGCTCTAAAGTAATAGGATAAGGGCAGGCGCTGTTTGCCTAATTGTGCCTAGCCTACGACTTTTTCTTCTTTGATATCATCTAACATTCCATCCTCGTTAAAAGACAAGATTAAAGTCTGTTCTTCTTTGACCACCCCGCCAGTTGCATTATTAAATACATACAGCCATTGATTTTTAGAAGCAGACTCAGAAAGTAGAGAAGTACCTAATAAATATTTGACTTGTTGTTTAGTCATGCCAATATGCAATTTTTCTAGCATGTCAGCCGTAATCACGTTTCCTTGTTGCACGTCTATTTTATGTGGATGAAGCCATTTGGTTAATCGTTGTTGGTAGCTTTTTTTAGAGGTTAAACTATATTCGTCAGAATCTATGTCAATTTTGTCATTTTTAGCAACATTTGTAGATTGACTACAGCCAGCAAGGCAAAGCAAGAGAGCGATTAAACAGCAATTAGTACTTTGTTTATAGTTGATCTTCATAGGATGATTAATAATAATGTTTGTTTGGGGGAAAAATATTAAATCAGTATCTATGATATACTAATTCGAATTGTATTATAAGAGGGAATTTATCTTGAATAATGACCATTTAAAAAAAGCAGGGCTAAAAGTTACCTTACCAAGGCTTAAAATTTTACAACTGTTAGAAAATTCTGAAAAAAGACATATTTCAGCTGAAGAAATATATCATCAATTACTCGCCCAGTCAGAAGATGTGGGGTTGGCTACAGTTTATCGAGTATTAACGCAATTTGAAGCAGCCGGTTTGGTTACCCGACTCAGATTTGATGATGAACATTCCGTTTTTGAACTCCAAAATGACGAACATCATGATCATTTAGTTTGTGTGGACTGTGGTTTTGTGGCGGAGTTTGTTGACGAAGTCATTGAAAGCCGTCAAAGTGTGATTGCCAAAGAAAATGATTTTGAATTGACAGATCATGATATGACTTTGTATGGTATTTGTAGTAAGTGTCAAATAAAAAAAACTAAAATAAAAAATTAATCATTAAAATCAGAAGTTTAGGACTCGCTGCGCTGGAGAATATACACGACTATAGACGTTACTATACTGGATAAAATGCCAGATACTGATTCGTGCTCAGCATATCCTAGTCCTAATATATCTTAGCCGTTAATGAAAATGGGTATAATAATAAATAGCTCATTATTAATTAATGAGCTATTTAGATCAGCTTAATTAGTCTTACTAACGGTAAGAGTAAATGGATGATTTCTAACTCTGGATAATAAAGTTCCGTTTAATTGGGCAAAATTACCATCATATGATAATACACCTGCTACATTAATTTTGTCGTCTTTTAATGTGACTACACCATCTTGGCAAGAAACTTTGACAATTGCGTTAGACATATTTGGGCAAAAAAATGGCCCGGAGCTTTTTGCGACAGAAACCTCACCCACGGCTGGGTTACCTTGTCCAACTTGAGCTACAGATAAATAATTACAGTCAAATTTATACCATTTTAAAGTGCCTATACCAGTCCAAGTACCAGCTAAGTGATCGCAATTATGATTCTGTAGATCATAAGCAAAGCTTACGGATGACAGCAGTAAACCATAAGAAATTACATTGAGTTTAACAATTGAGCTAAATAAATTTTTCATAAAACATCCCATAAATACTCCATTTATATGTATATATCTTGAAAAAACCAAGAAAAAACTCTTGGTTATCAGCTATTATATGCTCTGAGTTTTCAAGATTACAACTTAAGATTGGTGTGATTAGGGTGATTAGTGGCCGGCAGTTTCCAATAATTCTTGAGCATGAAGCAAAGTTTGAGGAGTAATAGTCAAACCACCAATCATTCTAGCTAGCTCAGCTATTCTTTCTTGTTTGTTTAAATATTCAATATTTGTTTGAGTTGTATTATTTACAATCGATTTACTAACTCTGATATGCTGATCAGCTTGTGATGCAACTTGCGCTAAATGCGTAATACACATTACTTGGGTGTTATTACCCATCTTGCGTAATAATTTACCGACAATTTCCGCAGTGCCACCGCCAATGCCAACATCTACTTCATCAAAAATTAAACTTGGAGTGCCTTCAATTTCGGCAATCGCAACTTGTGTAGCAAGGGCAAGACGTGATAATTCACCACCTGAAACGCTTGACGATAAACTAGATAAATTTTGATCACGATTTGTTTTGATTAAAAACTCACACATCTCATTACCATGGGCGGCGGGAGCCGTATTATTATTAGCTTTAAAAGTAATTGATACTAAAGCATCTTCTAGGCGCAAGGTTTTCAATAATTCAGTTAATCTAGCACTGAGTTTTATTCCTGTATCTTGACGCTTAAGGGTCAAGTTTTGCGCTTTTATTTTGTATTCTTGCTCTAATTTGACTAAATTATTTTTTAAATTGCTAATCATGTCTTCTTGAGATTCCAGTTGCTTGAACTCAGCTTGACATTGTTCATAATAATTAGCCAGATTATCTGGTGTGGTTTTGTACTTGCGAGCTAGATCTTGCAATTTAGATATGCGCTTGTCTAAGCTTTCTAAAGTGAGTGGGTCATTCTCTACTTTGCTTAAAAATTTATGGAGCTCAAAACTAGCTTCGTTTATATTAATCGATGCTTGATTAATGTAATCTGATAAATCAGTAATAATCTTATTTTCAAAATTAATGTTAGCTAAAAGATTAATTACTTGGTTTGCTTGTTGTACTAAATTAGGTGAAGTAGGATCACACTCTGTCTCACTCGTACTGCCGTTTAGGATGAAACTTATTTGATTAAGTTTTTCTATGTATTCTTGTTGATTAGCTAGCCATTGATATTGCGAATTAATCTCTATCCATTCACCTACAGTTAATTCTGCGCTTGCTAGTTCAGCAATTTGAAATTCTAATAATTGTTTTCTGGCAAAAAATTTTGTTTGTTCTTCTAAGGCTGTTTCTAGTAACTGTTTAGATTTAGCCCAGCTATTATAAAGATTATAGACGTCTTGAGATAAAGCATTATGTTGACCATAATGATCGAGTATTTTTAATTGATTAGTTTCTTTTAGTAAATTTAAATGTTCATGTTGGCCATGAATATACAGTAACAATTGCCCTAGTTGCTTCAATTGCTGTAGGCTCGCCGGAATATTATTAATAAAAACTTTTGATTTAATAATTTTTTTATCAGTATCTTTAGTTATTTGAAACTTTCGATTAATAATACAAGTATGAATATTAGTATTTTGTCGAGTTTCATCAATAAAATTATTATTTTTTAGCCATTGATAAGCTTCGTTATTATGATAATTAGTGCCGTCTAATTGAAAGCTTGCAGTAACATTTGCTGTTGGGCCCGTTAGTAAATTGGATTCGGCTTTGCCACCCATAGCAAGGTTAATGGCATCTAGCATGATTGATTTACCAGCACCAGTCTCACCAGTGAGGCAAGTCATGCCTTTATTGAAAGATATATGGATATGTTTTAATAATGCAAGATTATCTATAATTAGTTCTTGTAGCATAGGCCATGGTTATATGTGCAATTATTAATAATATTTATTCAGTGTAACCGGGTTTTGTGCCCCAATGGAGTTTTGTTCTTAAGGTTTCATAATAATTATAATCGCTAGGATGTAATAAGTGCAGGACTTTGTTTGATTTATAGACTTCTACTATGTCATCTTCTGTCAATTGTTCAACTGCTTGACCGTCACCACTGACACCAGGATTTAAACTTTCTGTAACCGGTACAATTCTAATTTTTGATTTATCGGGTATAACAATTGGTCGCGATGTTAAGTTATGAGGAAACATAGGTACTAGTACTAATGCTTTTATATCTGGGGTTAGTATTGGTCCACCGCCGGATAATGAATAGGCAGTAGAGCCCGTTGGAGTAGTAATAATTAAACCATCAGAGCGTTGCGAGTAGACAAATTGATCATCAATATAGACTTCAAACTCAATCATTTTGGTAACACTACCCGAATTGACCACGATTTCATTGACTGCATCTATAGTGGTTTTAATTTTACCATTATTTATGATGTTGGCATGTAATAGACATAACTCATGTCGGATATATTCTCCACTTAAAATTTTAACAAGTTTAGCACTAATATTATCGGGCGCTATGTCTGTTAAGAAGCCTAACCGACCCCTGTGAATGCCTACAACAGAAATATTATAATCAGCTAGCGTGCGAGCGGCATTCAAAATACTACCATCTCCACCTACAACAATGGCTAGATCACACTCTTCGCCAATTTGTGTTCTTGAGACGATCGGGAACTTTGGTTTGGCCATGAGCTCTGCAGTTTCTGAATCAATTAGCACAGGAAGCTGATGAGTAGTTAAAAAGCCACAAACAGAATCTAGAGTATTGCTTATGTTGGGGCCTGCAGATGTATTATGGCGAGATGCGCGCCCAATAATGCCAATTTTTTTGAATTTGTACGCCATTTTGAATTGTCTATTATCTACCTAATTTTACTTATGATATTATAAGCCCATCAAAAATTCTATGAGTATCTGAATATCTCGGTAAATCTACTTATGTTAAGACTGCGTAATATTTCTTTAAAGTTCGGTTTATTTCCTTTGATGGAAAATGTTAACCTAGTAATCCAACCTAATGATAAGATTGCTCTCGTTGGGCGCAATGGTACAGGTAAATCGACATTATTTAAGCTCATAACCGGTTTACAAAAACCTGATTCAGGGGTTATAGAGTGTGACAGCGCAATTAAAATAAGTATGCTTGAGCAAGAGTTTACTAGCGAAATAGCCGATTTGACCATTTTTGAAATTGTTGCCAAGGGTTTAGGGGAAGCGGGAGATTTAATGATTAAGTATCATAATCTTCTGCAAAAAGCTTCACATGGTTGTAATAAGTCATTAGAGAAAATGCAAAAAGTGCAAGATCAAATTGATCAGCAAAATGCATGGGGTGCGCAAAATCAAATCGAAAATATTCTTTCTAAATTAGAATTAGACGGTGAATTAATTTTTTCAAGTCTATCAGGTGGCAGAAAAAGACGTGTGCTGTTAGCTAAAGCGCTAGTTGTGCAACCTGATCTCTTGCTCTTAGATGAGCCTACCAACCATTTAGATATAGAAGGCATTAAATGGTTAGAGAATTTATTAATCAATTGGAAAACCAGTTTATTATTTATTAGTCATGATAGAGCATTTGTACGAAAAGTAGCGACCAGAATTGTTGAGCTTGATCGAGCGGTGTTATTAGACTGGCCAGGTAATTATGAAAATTTTTTAAGAAAAAAAGAAGAATATTTAAATGCACAAGAATTAGAATTCGCTCGCTTTGATAAAAAATTAGCTGATGAAGAAGTTTGGATTAGACAAGGAATCAAAGCTCGCCGTACACGCAATGAAGGTCGCGTGCGTGCTCTTAAAAAACTCCGTGAGCAACGCGCTAAACGTCAACCTGTTAAGGGCAACATTCGAGCGTCTATACAAGCTGGCGAGAAAAGTGGTCATCAGGTGATAGTCGCAGAAAATATTTCTAAAAGTTTTGATAATAAAGCTGTGATCAGAAATTTTTCTACTGTCATCATGCGCGGCGATAAAATAGGAATAATTGGCCCAAATGGTGCTGGTAAGACGACATTAATAAGTATTTTATTAGAACAATTAAAACCTGATACCGGAACAGTTGAACATGGGACAAAGTTAGAGATTGCGTATTTTGATCAGTTCCGCGCTATTCTCGATGAAAAGTTATCAG
>CAYLXL010000036.1:0-2489 GCA_964387745.1 uncultured Gammaproteobacteria bacterium
CTGTTTTTGCCTCATTATTTTTTGCCAAAGTGTGATTTAATATGATTCAACTCGTTATTCCTACAGACCTACAGGCGCCCTTGAATAAGATAATTAGTTAGCTAGAATGCATTATAGTACTATAAATATTATTTTTATAAGTTGTTGATTATGCCAAGCAAAAAAGATACAGGAAAAAAGCCTCCCGTTGCTCAAACCAAACCAGCTGCTAAAACTCAAACTGCTACAAGCTTGTTCGATGAATTAAAAAGTCTACCTGCAGAAGAGCAAGTAAAAAGAACATTCGAGTTGACAGATACTAATTTACAGCAAGCAGTATTCACACTCTTAGTAAGAAGACAGGGTGAGCAAGGTGCCAATTTTTTAAATAATGCTATTTTACAAAACGCAGCTCTAACTAGAACTTTATTAGTAACAACATTAAATGGTATAACAAGCAGGGGCGAAAAAACTAGTTTCTTTAATACCGTCTTAAAAAGATTCAGCGATACAGAAAATTTTTTAAATAGCGATCAAAATTTTCTAGAAGCAATTAGAAATGGTAATTTAGACTTGGCTACACTAAATTTATCTCATCTTATTTCTCAATTAAAAGAGAATAATGATCCTCACTTAAGAGCTTTTTTAGTAAACTTTTTAATAAAGATGAACCCTGACTCCTCTCTATGGAACAAAATTCAGTTTGAAGGTAAAAACACCTTTGAAGTGATGCTAAAAACAGATCTATTTACTATAGAGGATAAACTTAAAATAATTAATCACTTGCTTTCGATTATCCCTGGGGCAAAAGCTACAAAAACTCTTAGCGAGAAAGAGCAAATGGAAGAGCTACGCACAAGTACTAAGAAACGAGTAGCACCTGTAGCTGAAGTTTTACAAAAAGCTTTAGTAAACTTTCTTGGTGAGATTCAAAATTACCCTGATTTATTAAATCAAACTGGTGAGCACTCTATATTCAATATTGTTTATGCTAAAAACCCTGATCTGGCTTTTACATTAATTAGCAAGCTTCTCTATGATCCTTCACTCAAGGAAAACTTACCACCAAGTATTTTAGAATTTATTTCTAATCATATAGATAGTGAACAGATCTCTAAAGTTGATGACAACGGTTTTAATTTTTTACATGACGCTACTGTAAACGGGCATTCTGAACTTATTAGATTGTTAGCAAAAAAATATCCTGGAATGCTTGATGCAAAGACACTTGATGGCCTTAGACCTATAGATTTAGCTCAAGGCAAAAATGTTGAACTATTGATTAGCTTGGGCTCCCCTCCTCCTATCAGTGATGAAGAAAAACTTAAAGAACAAATAAGAAAAGTAGAGGCAGAAATAGATACTCTTAAACGTAAACAACGAAAAAATGAAATGCGCGAGAAAATTAGTCAAAAACACGCGATAATTGAAGAAGGAAAAATAAATGCTAGCAAACTTAAACAACTAGAACAAGAAGAAAAAGCCAAACAATCAGCCGAATTAGAAGCTAAGTTAAAGCAGAAGAGAGAGGAGAGAAAGAAAAAGGAAAAAGAGCTATCGCAAGAACAAAAAGCAGCTATTGTTAAGGATGCAGCAGTAGAGGACGGTACTGGAAGATCTGTTTCTCATTCTGCCTCAATCCCGAGCGCTGCCCGCCTTGAAGAACTCAAGAAATTATTCGACGCCGCAAAAGAACATCCTTTACAAGAAAACTTGAAAAAGCTAGAAGATTTTCTTAAAGAAAATAAAGATAATGCTGAGCTTCAAAAACAATTTGCAGTATTAGCTTCGCAATTCCCGCTTACAAATAAGAATACACTACTCCATCGCGCAGCAATAAATAATTACCTTTACATGGGTAAAGCAATACTAGAAAACGCCGATCCGAAGAATTTAGCAGCAATCGTCAATGCGCAGAACGAACAAAATAAAACGCCTCTTGCATTGGCTGCTGACAGAGATCACCTAAATTTTGTTATGCTCCTGCTCAAATATGGCGCAGTAGTACGCCTTGGTAAAACTAATCCAGCAGGACAGATAGACACAGCAATGCATGGGGTGTCAGAGAAAGTATTCAAAATATTTATCAGTGAAGAACAAAAACTTGTCGATAAATTCATAAAAGAACAAGGTTTCAACGAAGCGGAAAGAAGAGTTTTTATTGACGTATTAAGAGAACGCAGGATTGGAAATTGGACTCCAGCTAATACTAAAGATTATAAGGCCTACGTAAATAAAGGCTTACCTTTGCTAGCTTCTACAACTCAAAATTTAGCAGGTCTTACACCATTTCAGGCCTTGGTAAAGAAACTTAAGGAAAAAAATAAGAATCTAAATGATAAAGATCTAGAAGGAGTTTTATCACCTGATCCGATACCAGTGCCGCCTACTCCGCCAGTACCAGCGCCTGACCCAATAACTAGACCTAAAACACCTCAAGAATCAACCAAGCCCAGTGCATCCAATATTCAACTTGATTTAGATCGCTTAGATCAACCAGACGATAATGA